>JBDTMC010000283.1:0-10212 GCA_039934475.1 Bryobacteraceae bacterium
CCAAACCGCCGGAACATTGCGGCTGCGAATTAGCGCTTCCTCGGCCGCGATGGGCCCGAAGAATCGGCCGTCGAAGTTCTCCGGAGTGAACGGTCCGAACGACGAGGGCGAATCCCGCAGAATGGTCCGCGGATGCAGTATCCCTTGATCCAGCGCCATGCCGTAGATGAACGGCTTCAGTGCCGACCCGGGAGACCGCTTCGCCAGCACGCCATCCACCTGCCCATCAATGGGTTCGTTCCAGTAATCGGCCGATCCCACCCACGCCTTCACCGCCATTTCCCGCGGGTCCACCAATAGCGCCACCGCATTGCGAATCCCCCGATCGCCATACTGACTGGTGTAGCGCTGGATCTGCCGCTCCACTAATCGCTGCAGGCCGGCATCCAGCGTCGTCTCCACCCGTGAGGACCGGCTCTCTCGTCCCGCCAGGAGCGCATCCACAAAGTGAGGAGCGGCATAAGGCATGGCGAATTCCAGCCGTGCGCCGATCGGAGTCTCCAGTTGCCGTCGCTCCGATTCATCCACCCGGTGGCGCGCCATCCACAAAGCCGCCAGTTGCGCCCGTGCCCGCAACAACTTCTCCTGTGGCAAGCCTTGTCCCGTCCGCGCCGCGGGGCTCTGCGGGATCACAGCCAGCGTCACCGCTTCCCCGAGGCTCACCCGGTCCGGTCCTTTACCGAAGAACATCCGGCTGGCTGCGCCCGCGCCCTGCACGTTGCCACCGAACGGAACCAGGTTCAGATACGCCTCCAACAAATCCCGCTTCGAATACCTCGCCTCCAGCCATAGCGCCGCAGCCATCTGACGGATCTTACCGCCCACGGTTCTCGTCTTCAGGCGGTATAGCATTCGCGCCAGCTGCATCGGTACCGTGGAGCCGCCCTGCCGTCCCCGGCCAAGAAAGGTTCTTGCAGCGCCCCGCGCCAGGGCCACCGGGTTGACCCCGGGATGCCAGTAGAACCAGCGGTCTTCCTTCAAGAGGAAGGCCTCCACCAGAGCGGGTGAATGCTGCGCCAGAGGCGTCCATAGCCGGTATTGATCGTCGGAAGCCAGCGTCACTCGAAGCAACTCCCCATCCGCCGACCACACCGCCGTCGAAAGCGGGACACGTTGCGCCAGAGGCCGGTGGGGCCACAGGCGCACCAGTGCCACAACAACAACAGTAGCGATGAGGACCGCCCGCTTCATGGCTTAACGATTTCCAGCCTGCCCGCCACACTGATGCCGCTGGTTTTGGGGTCGTACAAGCTCTCCGCATAAGCCGGCGGAGCCTGAAACACACCCGCACTCATCGCCCGTGCGCGGTACACGAACGTGGACACATCCCTGCCGATATCGCCGTACAACACCAGCCGGTCGTCACGAACCTCGGCATGTTGCGGCGTCCAGTTGGATTTGTCGGGCAAGCCGATCGGAAGCGCCGAATGACCGGTCTGTCTCCGCGAGGCTGCTGGATCCTCACCCGGCGCGGTGCTATCTGACGGAGGCTGCAACTCCAGCACCGTCTCCGTTCCGCCGGGCAGCAGATCCACTACCACGATTTGTCGCACCCGGTCGCGCTTCGTAGCCCGCAATCGCACACGCACCAGGAACTCCTCGCCCACTTTTACCCTAGTCACGACGGCGCCGCGCATGTCCAGAAACTCGTGGAATACCTCGATACCTTGGTCCACTGCTGCCGGCGGAGCATTGCGATCAAACCCTGACTCGGTTACGGCGTAATAGGCCGCCAGCGCACCCTCTTTGCTCACCTGCACCTTGACGGCGTTCCCGGACACATCCGCCCGCGCCACCGCGCCGGGCGGCACTGGCAACGCTTGTTCGCGCCCCTCTCTACCGATCTCGGCAATCCCGAATTTTCCCGTCGCATTGGCCGCTTTCGCGTAGGCGTCCAGCGCCAATAGCGTCCATGCGGCCGACAACGAATCAATCCGGTTATCCCTCGCCGCACTGGCCATGTCTTCCAGCACCACAGCCGGAACGGAGTTCAACCGCCCCGGAAAGTGCCGCGCCAACAGGTACAGCAATTGCGCGTCGTGAACCACAGGGTCGTAGTACAGTTCCTCTCCCAGGTCCTTCCTCTGACGCGACCACGGAACCTTGGAGATGATCCGGTCGGCATCATTGTTGCGCTGCATCAGCCGGTACGTCGCCGCCAGCCAGCCCGCCGAAAGATCGCTCGGCCACGCCTCGGCATACCGGTGCGACAATTCCTGTTCGACATTGGAAACCGCGCCCGGGCTTTTAATCCCCTGGCGCGCCAGCAGATAAACGGCATACGCGCGCCACCGCGCATCCGCAAGACTCGGCGCGGGGGCCGAAGCGAACCGCAACAGCCACTCGTCCACACTGGTCAACAGTGCGGGCGGGAAGTTCTGTCCCCGGTCTTTGGCTTCCACCAGGAATTGGGCCGCATAGACCGTCGGAAATTCGGCAGTCTCCGGCGACGCGGTCCACAGCCCGAACCCGCCCGCTTCGTTCTGACGGCTCTGCAGCATCGAAACCGTGTTCAGCGGCGTCGCCCCCGCGCGAGTCCGAACGCTCCCGAACTCTGGCCGCGACGCCAGCAGTAGCGTCGCCATACCCTTGCTCACTAACTGCTCAGTACAGGAATAAGGGTAGTTGTCCAGCCACGCCACCAGCGACGGTCCCCACGCCAGGGGTACCGCTGACACCGCCGCCTCCACCCTCCTCTTCTCGCTATACATATCGCGAGTCAGCGCAATCGCAGTCTTGGTATTTTCCGATCTCCCCCATGTCAATTGCGTGCGATAGGGCGTCGCCGGACGCACGCTCACGCTCTCTTCGATGTGCGCTTCCGCTCCGCGCCGGCGCGCCACAAACTTCAACGCCGCCGAACCCAACACCGCGTTCGCTTTGAATCGGAACTCGCCCGAGGCCTCCCGCTTATCGGCCACTTGCAGGTCTACTGCGGAGGGCCCTGCCGGTGTCAGCGCCGCCGTCACCTGTGCCTCCACATGGATCGGCCCGCTGCCCCCCACGGTGTTGTTGAAGACGCCAATGCTCACCGTGAACTCGTCCCCTGGAGCCACCATCGTGGGCACATTCGGCGTGAGGATGAAGCTCCCCTTCACTTCCGTTGCACCCTCCGCGGTGCCCACCCGCCGCGGGCTCACGGCGATGGCGAAGATACGCAGCTTGCCGTTGAAATAGTCCGGAACCGTATAGCGGAACGTCTGTCCCGCCGGACCCACATCCACCAGCCCTGACCAGTACGCCACCGGTGCCTTACGCTTCTTCGCGAACGGGTTCAAATGGCGTGCGAACCCGCCATCGGCGTCGCCGCCCGGAGCCGCCAGCGCCAAAAATCGCTTGAACTCCGGCAGTATCAGATCCAGGATCTGCGTCGTCTGCACCTCCAGCATCCGCTTCTGGAAGAAGAACGCTAACGGATCGGGACTCTTGTATCGCGCGACTTGTAAAATGCCTTCATCCACCGCAATCACGGCCACGCGAGAAGCTTCGGCCGGTGTCACTTGCATGTTCAGCGTGGCTCCAGGCTTGATCTCGCGCGGCACATTCAGCGTCAATGCCTGCTTGCGCGCCGCCACACTGGCGGAAAACGCCGCCACGCCATAGGACAGCGGGCTCATGAAGATCTCATCCGACGACGGATCGCGAACAAACTGCACGCTCACATACCCATTGCCTTCAAAATCGCCCGGCAGCTGAATCCGTTGCACCGTGCTGGTAGTGGAAGTCTTGAACCACCGGTGCTGATACACGTGGTCCCGCTCCACCGTAATCAGGCCCGCTCCCACATACGGAGCCCGAATGCTCACCTCGATCGTTTCTCCGCCCGCGTACGACTGCTTATCGAGTTGAACCTGCAATTCCGCATCCCGATCCAGTGACTTCGAGAGGTTCGCCTCCCCTGCCACGCTGTAGCTTAGCCGGTTCAATTCCGCCCCGGCTGCATCCCGCAACACCAGTAGAAAATCTCCCGGCTCCTGCGTCGGTAGCGCGAAGTTGTTCCCTCCCGCCACTATCCGAACCTTCCGGCTGTCGCGGACAATCTCCTTCAGCCGCGACACATATTTGTAAGTCTGGTTATTTTGCTGGGTCAGCACAGAGACGTACTTACGCTGCACCCATTCCAACGCCAGCGAGTCAGCGGCTACTGCGCCCAGGTGCTGGTCCACCGCCAGCCAGTGCGCCTGCCGGGCGCTGCCGCGCTTCACAAACGCCAGATCGCCGTCCGGCTTCACGCCCACAAGATAAGCGGCGCTGGACACAATCGCACTATTCTGCGCTGCCACATTGCGTCCCCCCTCCGCCTCATACGCGCGCACTAGCAAGTTCAACCGATAGGCCCGGCCCGTAAAGCGCCCCAGGTCCGGCCGGAAGGTGGCGATGCCTTTGTCATCGGTTACCGCTACCGGGAGGCTTTCATGAAATGGCTCCTTCAAGGTTTCGGTTACCTGGAAGCGATGCTCAGGATATCTCGCGAACATAGGCAGCACTGCCGTCAGGCTCAGTTCGCCTTCCACCCGCCGCCCCATCGCCGGTTCTCCGAACAGATGGGCCACTACCGCCCGCGGCTTCACATCGTCCGGCTTCAGCCATCCCTCCACCGGCCCATCACTCAAATCCAGCCGTACCTTCATCCGGTCCGGCTCAAACTCCTGCACCTTGAAAGAGGTGCTTCCCAGAATTTCCCGGCTCTTCTCGTTCTTCACCAGAAACGCGGCAACCTCGTAAACGCCGGTCGGCGCCGACGGCTGGCTGGTGAACGTGATTTCATCGAAGGCCATTCCCGAGAGCTTCATCGCGTTGCGGCTCACGATGGTGCCTCGCGGGTCGGTGATCTCCACTTCCACCGGCAGTCCCGACAGCGCCGATTTCCAGTCCGCCGTCCGTGCGATCATCCCCAAATGCGCGGTCTCACCCGGGCGATAAATTCCCCGGTCCGAGAACAAGTACGCCGCAACCTGTTGCGCCGACTTCTCGTTCGCGATCCCGCCAGTGTCGAAGCGCGAATAGTCCAGATAACGCCCCTGCGTCTGCAAGGGCATGAAGGAGAAATCGGCATCCTTCTGCGCCACAATCATCAGCGGCGCCTTCTCCCGCCTCCACTGGCCAAACTTCGCGAGCTTCGCCCGGCCTCCGTTCTCCGTAGTGGCGGCCAGCACCGGTTGGCCGTTATGACCCAGCGTCTCAATGCGCACGCCATCCACAGGCAACCCGCTGTGAATCGACTGCACGAACACGTCGCGACTCCCATCCTTCGCCTGCTTCACAATGAATCCCAAATCGGTAATCAGGATCAGCCGCGTATCCTCAATCCCCTGGCCCCGATTTTCCTCTTGATCGCCTTCGGCGCCTCCTTCCGATGCGGTTTCACCAGCCTCCTCCCGCTCCCCGTTCTTCTCCGCGGGAATTACCGAGCGCACCCGCAAGAGAAACAGCCCGTAATTCGATGGCGCTTTGCTATGTAAATACCGGCCAAGGTCGATGCTGTCGTAGGTTGGCTTGCCAGGCTGCTTATCGCTGTAGTCCCTCACTTCCAGGAACCGTTCCACCACTTGGTTCGACAGCATCGGGTCTACGTAGGGCTTGCTGAAATCCCACATTCTCGGGGCGAGGTGATGCAACTGATTGGGTAGCACCCGTCCGATCTCGATCTCTACATGGTTCACATCCCGCACCAGAAACCCGACCTTCTTATCTCCCGACAACGACAACAGCGCGCCCTTGCCCAGAAACGTCAGCGCTTCCCGGTATGGCGCCACCTGATAGGTGGCCGTGTACGGCTTGCCGGAAATGAACCCTCCGATACCGTCAACCCCCTCCGGTACCGCGACGTAAATATAGCGGCCCACGGGAGCCCGGAACTTGAAACCGTGCGACGTGTCGCCGCCCTGTTCCGACGAGATGTAGCTCAGCGTAACGCGCTGCGAAATGGCAAGGATGTCTGAGCCGATCTGGCTCTCGTCCGCCCACACAAACGGGTCGGTGTCTTCCTTTCGCTGTTTCGGATGACGTACCGGAAGCAGGTAGGCCGTCACCTTGCCCGTCAACGCCCTCTCCGCCACCGGCGATGAACTGGTCATCAACAGAATCTGCTCCGGCTCATAGCGCGCGTTATCGACCAGCGTCATATGCGCTCCCGAAAATCGCAGGCTCGATCGGCCCGGGATAATGACGACAGCTTCCAGCCGGCTCTTGGTCTGGTTGCCGCCTCGCGCCGCGCGAACGCCTTTGTCCACTCGAAGGGTCATCGGCGTGTCGTCGCGCGGCATCGCCAAAGGCGCGGAATGAACGTGCGCCGCCAGTTTGAACTTGTCGTAGAGCACCGTGTAGCTGCGACTGTCCGGTTTCAATCCCAGGTATTCGGCGTCTTTGGCCAGAGCCAGTGACACTCTCTCCTCAAACTGGCCCGTGTCCACCGGGTGCGTAAAGCGCACCGTTGCCACCAGCTTCTTCAAGTTGGGATCGCGAGGATCCTGGTAAAACTGGCTCTCGCCGATCGTCGCTACAAAAGGTTGGCTCCGGAAATCGAAACTGTAGTCCTTCAGAATTAGTCCCCGTGCGAAAAAATCCTTCCGCGCGAACGAAACCGTGAACTCCTGATCCACTGGCCAATCGTTTTTCGGCGTGAACTTAAGCGCATGGTCACTTACCCAGAACCAGGCTCCGGCCATCTTCGGAGTCATCTCTATTCCGGCTGTAACGTTCTTTTCCACCTGCTGCAATGGAGCCGCGGACCGGTTGAACAGCACTGTCAAAGGCTTGATGGAGGAGATCCCAGTATCGCCATACTCGGTGAGGCCCGGTGCGTTGACCGTGTACCTGGCGTAATGCGGCACGGGACGGCTCTTGTACCAGACCCAACCGCCAATCGCGCTGGCGAGGACCAGTAGGACGACGGCCAACCGCCGGAAGTCCGTCACCAGATACCGCCAGCCTCCCGCCAGCAGGGCGCCAATCCACGCCAGCCACGACGGCGGCTGCCATTCCCAGTTCCCAAGCACGCGCGAACTGAGCCACCCGATTCCGGCCGGCACCCGTTTGGCGGTGCCCAACAGTGCCGCCCAAACCACCCGCAAACTTGTAAGATTTGTCATACTTAGTAAGTCGAACGACTTACTTATCTGCTGCAAATATAGGGTCACTGCTGAGCGGATCTTGCTGAATTCCACCGAATAGCGTTACAACGTCATCCAACGGCGAAATCCAGATGCGAATCGCAGGATCGCAGGGATTTTCGAACTGCGCGTAATCCTTTTCCGTGTTCCAGCCGATATGAGGAGCGGGCAACTTGTGCCAACAGGGATGACACGCTCGCTTGCTACTCGCTTTACCGCATTCACGATTGCGCTCGTCTTGTGGGTTGCCGCAACGGCGATTGCCGTCGACCTTTGGGACGGCCAATTCCGGCCGGGAAAGGTACTGATTCTCTGCCTCTTCATGCCGTTGGCGGCCGTCGCCATCGCCCGATTCACGGTGCGTCTCCTGATTCGTCCCTTGGAGCACCTCCGTCGCGGTATGGCCGCCGTTCGCCAGGGACGCCTGGAAACCATCCCTGTCAGTCGCACCGGCGACGAGATCGAGTTTCTCGGAGAGCGTTTCAATGAGATGATTCTCACCCTCGATGCCTCCCGCCGCGAGATCCAGCAGCAACAGGAATTCCTCGAACAGCGCATTCGCCAACGCACCGAAGCGCTTGGTGACGCCATGCACAGGGCTACCGCAGCCAGCCAGACTAAGAGCGAGTTCCTTGCCAACATGTCGCACGAACTGCGCACACCCATGAACGGCATCCTCGGAATGGTCGATCTTGTCCTTGATAGCGATCTCAACGCCGAGCAACGCGATCAACTGGAAACGGCACAACGCTGCGCCACATCGCTGCTCACTTTGTTGAACGATGTCCTGGACTTGTCCAAAATCGAGGCTGGCAAGACGGTCCTCGAAAGAATCCAGTTCCCGCTTCAGAGCCTGCTGTCCGATTGCCTGAAATCGTACGCCTGGCGGGCATTACAGAAGGGCATCTCCCTGCGCGTCGAGCTTTCTCCGGGGCTGCCCACAATCGTGATCGGAGACCCATTGCGATTGCGGCAAATCCTCACCAACCTGATCCACAATGCGGTGAAGTTCACAGAACAGGGAGAAGTCGTGGTGCATGCCGCTGGGGCGCCCGGCACGCTGCCCGGCCAGATCGGGTTGGTACTTCATGTAATCGATACCGGCATCGGGATTCCAGCCGACAAGGTACCCACTATCTTCGAAAACTTCACCCAGGCCGATGGCAGCATTACGCGGCGCTTCGGAGGCTCCGGACTTGGCCTTTCCATCACTTCTAAACTGGTTCAGCTTTATGGCGGAGAAATCACCGTCGCCAGTACCGCGGGCGTTGGCAGTACGTTCACTGTTCGAATCCCCATCGGTATTGGCGTCGATAACGCCCAGATTGCGGAGCCGGTTTCGCACCCCACCGCCGCTCACCGCCCAGTCAGCAGTGCCCGAATACTTATCGTCGAAGACACGGCTGTAAACCAAAAGGTTCTGGCCGCCATACTCAAGCGAAACGGCTATCAGTTCGACATCGCGGAGAACGGTCAGCAGGCTCTTGAAGCTCTCGGGCGCCAGTGCTACGACCTCATCCTGATGGATGTCCAAATGCCTGTCCTGGATGGTCTGGAAACCACGCGTCTGCTGCGCGCCAACCCACGCTGGAAGAACCTCCCCATCCTCGCTATGACCGCCCATGCCATGCGCGGTGACCGCGAGCGCTGCCTCCAAGCGGGGATGGATGGCTATCTCTCGAAACCGGTCAACGCGGCTCAATTGCTGGCCTCCATGCAGAACCAGTTGGCCCGCGCACTCACCCCGCCGATACCAGCCGAAACCGCTCCGCAGCAAACCGAGGATCAAATCCAACTCTCCGCCCTCAGCGCCCAACTCGATTCTCTCAGCAGCCGCGTCACAGCACTTGCGCCTCCGCCCCCCGTGAGCACATCCTAAGGATGATGCTCCGTCTCGCCCTGCTGACCACACTTCTGCTTGCCGTTATCGGTTGCCGTAGCGCAACCCCCAAGCCGCCGGAAACCAAAACCTATTCGATCCGTGGGGAAGTCCTCCGCCTCGACAACGTCAATCACACTGCCGTCCTCAAGCACGACAAGATCGAAGGCTGGATGGAGGCCATGACGATGGAATTCCCGGTGAAGGATCCAGCCGAGTTCGCCAAGCTCTCCGTCGGAGACCAGATGCAGGCAAAACTACAAGTCAACGACATCGAGTACTATCTCGTACAGATTCAGGTCACTGCCAAGGCTCCGGCCAAGTAACCCATCGCCCACAGAGTTGGGTGGGGCATTTCTCGCACCCAACGCCGGGGCCGCTATCCTCTCGGACACTTCAAAGCCAATTCATTGGGCTTACGCGTTGGTAAGATCTGGCACATCAATTGCTAACTAATAGGTATGGCATACGTAATCACCGAAGGTTGCACCAAGGACGGGCTCTGCGTTGACGCCTGCCCGGCAGACTGCATCCATCCCAAAACGGACGAACCCGGCTTCGAGGAAGCAGAAACCCTCTACGTAGATTCCGGGGAGTGCATCGACTGCGGTGCGTGCGTTCCAGTCTGTCCGACGAATTCCATTTATCCTGTCGATGAGCTTCCGGAAAACCTGACGCAGTTTGTTCAGAAAAACGAAGCCTATTACGGCCGCTAGCCCATTTCCTCCGAGGGCCATCCTCCAGCGGCCTACGGCGCGCCCTGTCTACCCACCACTTGACTTGGCGCGCCGCTATCGTTCTTGAGCCCCATCCATCCCTTCGATATACTGATCACGAATGAATCCGATCGCCCCGGAAACTGCCGTTGACCAGGAACGTCAGACTATCCGCCTCCAGAATTCTGTTCGCCTGGTCACAAAGCAGGAAGATGGCCGTCCGCTGGAGCGTCTCCCCGACGGAATCTTCGGCTTCACCTATTCGCCCGCCTCGGACGCCATTCCGCTCTTCGTGAGGCATGCCAAGGCTAGTTTCGAGGTCCACAAGCCCGCATCCGGCCCCTATCAGATCCTCGGGTATCTCGCCCCAAGTCAGGTGGAAGCCCGGGCGCAGGACGTCAAGCTCTACCCCGATGCCTTTGGCGAGGCCACCAAACTCGTCGCCATCGCGTCCGACCGCATCGGACGGCTCAAAGGCCCCTCGCGCGCCGGCGGCAACTACCTC
>JBDTMC010000284.1:0-10211 GCA_039934475.1 Bryobacteraceae bacterium
AGTGAAATCACCGATCATCTCGTCCTCGAGAAAGGGCCGGAAGTGGAGGTCGACCGAGTAGAGGGGAAATTCGACGCGGACGGTATAAATGACCTCGACGCGGACGAGACCGGCAAGCTTCTCGACGCGGATTTGGGAGGGGCTGATGGACATACCGTCCTGGACGGCGCGCGCGACGACGGCGTTGCGAATGGAATCTTCGGTGGCGGTGAGGACGTCTGGGCGAACGAGGACGGATTTGATGCCGCGCTGAAGCCGGAGATTGTCGAGATAGGGAGGCACCATCATAAAAAGAGAGCCGATCAAGGCCGCGAAGACGAGGATGGCGATGGCGAGGCGAACCTTTTGGGCGACGGGGGACGGTGGGGCGGTGTCCATTTATTTCTGCAACATGGTGCGAGCGAGGAAAAGAACGTTGGCCGGACGTTCGGCGAGACGGCGCATGAAATATGGGTACCAGGCATCGCCGTAAGGGACGTATAGGCGGAGGCGGTGGCCGGAATCGACTAACTCCTTCTGCAGGTCGCGCCGGACGCCGTAGAGCATCTGGAATTCGAAGCCGTCGAGCGGAATGTGAAACTCCGTCGCATATTGTTTGGCGGCCTGGAGCATGTTGGGATCGTGACTGGCGATGGCGGGAAACTTACCCTTTTCCATCAACAGGCGGGTGAGGTGCTTGTAGTTCTCATCCACCTTAGCCTTCTCCGGAAAGGCGATGTCCGCGGGTTCCTGATAGGCGCCTTTGCAGAGACGGATGGGAATGCCCCGATCGGAGAGCGCGAGCACGTCCTTCTCACTGCGGTAGAGATAGGCCTGAATGACGGACCGGACGGCTTGGTAACGGTCATGGAGCCGGTTGACGATGGTGAGGGTGCGGTCTACGTACTCGGAGCCTTCCATGTCGATTTCGACGTAGCTGCCGAGAGACTTGGCGGTCTCAACGAGTTGGGCGACGTTGGCTTCGCAGGCGCTGGCGGAGAGGTCCATGCCGAACTGGGTTAGTTTGATGGAAATGGTGGAGGGAAGCTTGACGTCAGCGATGCGGCGAATGGCTTCGAGCGCGATAGCAGTGGAGGCTTGCGCTTCTTCCAGTGACGTGACGTTCTCACCCAAATGGTCGAGTGTGGCGAGGATTTTTTCGGAGTAGAGTTTGCGGCACACAGCGAGACCTTCGTCGAGAGTTTCGCCGGCGACGAAGCGCTTGGTTAAGCGCGCTGAGGCGGATGAGGTTTCCATCCAACGCCGAAGTTGCTTCTGCCTGGAAAGGAAGAGGAGCGAATTGCGGAGGATCATAGGCGAGGGGCGGTGATTCCCTTCGCTCCTAGTATCGGACGGCGAGGCGGGGGAACGCTAGCGGGCCGCGTGAATTGCCGTGCGCCGGAAAAAGTGGTACAGGCACGAATTCCCCAGCGCGGACAGCATATTGTTTTCACTAGCCTACAAGGGAATGGGAATTCATGCCGGTCCCCATTTTCCAAACCGGTCGCCCCACTGCGGCGGCGGCTAGGCGAAGATGGCGAAGGCGGCATAGCCAAGGGCGCTGCCGAGGATGGCTCCGACAATCACGTCGCTGAGAAAGTGCATGCCGAGGAGGATGCGCGAGATGGCGATGCTGCTGGCGCAGAAGATGAGACCTGCGAGTAAAGACGGATAGAAGTGAGCCAGCGGGACGGCCATTGCGAAGGCCGTAATGGTGTGGCCCGAGGGGAACGAGAACTGGTCAGGCGGCAGGAGGGTGGCCCAGCAATGCGGTTCGTAGCAATTGGGGCGGCGGCGGCCGTAGAAGCGCTTGAGCCAAAGGAAGAGGGCGATGCCGATGGCCGAGGCCAGTGCGGCGGCGGCGACGGCGCGGAATCGCTCAGCACCGCCGAAAGAAGCGATGGCGGCCAGCATGGCATACCAAAGCCAGCCGTCTCCACCGCGGGTGGCGCAGATCATCCAGAGCCGGATCCACTTGGGCGCGGGCCAGCGGTTGACGCGTCGCATCAGGCGGTGGTCTCTGGAAACGATCGTTTGCAGCATTACGCTCCGGCCAGTCATGCTGAAACCTCGGTCTCAGCCTTTAACATCCACTCGACGGTGTTGCCGATCTCGTGAGCCCGGGAGTTCGCAACGAGGCGGAGCCAGCGATCCGCGAAGTCTGCTTCTAATCCATAGTGTACAAGAGTGACGAGGGGAACGGCCAGAGCGAAGGGGGCCAACAAGACCGTCAATGGCCGTTCTTTCATCATATTGATACAGATCTGCAACACTTCGGCAGTAAGTTTGACGTAATTGCCAGAGGAGCCATCAACAATACCCTGTCCGCGGCGGACACCGAGTAAGAACTCTTCCTTAGTGGAGGCGCCGGGAACTTCCGTATATACCGAACCGACGTTGCGCAGGGTGTGAGCGTCGCTACCGCCGATGGGAGATTTCCCCATCCAACGGGCCACATGGCTGGCATTGCGATTGGACCGCGGCAGCATGGCGCCGTTCTTTACTTCAAAGGCGGGGAAGTGACGTTCAAACCATTCGAAGTCGACGATCTCACGACGCCCGGTGAGTGATGAGAATACGTGGTTGATGCTAAAAAACAGATCCTGTTCGCACAGGTAGGCAAGCAGGGAGGGAAGATCGTCGCGCCTGCGTTGCAGTTGAATATGATGGCGATCGTCGATGTCGTAGACGCCGACGTGGATCTCCGTGCCGCTGGGCATATGGCAAGTGACTTCTTCGCTGAGGAAGAAATCGGGCTTGGATCGCAGTTCTTCGGCCGCGCCGATGGAATCATGGTCCGTGATGGTAACCAGGCCCATGCCCTGGCGCTTCAGTTTCTCGTAGACATCGAGAGGCTGGCTATAGCACTCGCGGCAGAAATACCGAGCCACGGGAACGGTGCACATCCCGGAGTGGACGGTGTGAACATGCAAGTCGCAGCGCATAACTACCTTCTTATAACTGGGTTTGTATTACAACGGGGTGAAGATAGAAACAACATTTGTGAAATGAATGTTTTGGAGGAAAGATGTGCGAACAGTCTTCCATCTGTTATCTTGGCCCTTCATGCGAAATCTGGATTTCATCTACTTCGACGCTGGCGCGGGACACCGGAGCGCCGCGACGGCGCTGAAGATGGTGATTGAGCAACAGAAGCGGCCGTGGAATGTCCGTTTGATCAATCTGCAAGAGCTGCTGGATGAGATGGACATAATCCGGAAGTACACAGGAGTGCGGTTGCAGGACCAGTACAACCGGCTGCTAAAGAACGGATGGACACTGGGATCGGAATATCTGATTCCACCGATGCAGGCGCTGATCCGGATGCTGCATAACAAGCAGGTGAGGCTGCTGACGAAGTTCTGGCGTGAGGGAGCTCCGGATCTGGTGGTCTCTTTGATTCCGCATTTCAACCGGGCGCTACTGCAGGGCGTGAAGGGCGCGCGGCCGGACGCCGAACTGTTGACCATCCTGACCGATATAGCCGATTTTCCGCCGCATTTCTGGCTGGAACGGCAGGAGCAGTATGTGGTGTGCGGGAGCGAAAAGGCGGTGGAACAGGCGACAGCCGTGGGCCAACGGCCGGAGCGGATTCTGCGGGCGTCGGGGATGATTCTGCATCCTCGCTTCTACGAGCCAATTGACAAAGATCCTCGGGAGGAGCGGCGGCGGCTGGGGCTTGACCCGGACAAACGAACTGGTGTGGTTCTGTTCGGAGGTCATGGTTCGCCGGCGATGAAGAAGATTACGGAGAACCTGGACCAAGCGGGGCTGTACATCCAGTTGATTCTGGTCTGCGGGCACAGCCAGGCTCTGGCCGACGAACTGCGCGCGATGAAAACGCGAATTCCCAAATTCGTGGAAGGGTTCACCAAGGAAATTCCGTACTACATGCATATTTCGGATTTCTTTATCGGTAAGCCCGGCCCGGGGAGTATCAGCGAGGCGCTGCAGATGAAGCTTCCGGTGATTGTGGAGCGCAACGCATGGACATTGCCTCAGGAGCGGTACAACACCGAATGGGTACAAGAGCGGGGCGTTGGGATTGTTGTGCCGAACATGGGGCACGTAGCAACGGCGGTGCAAGAGCTGTTGGCGGCGGATAACTTCGGGCGGTTTTGCGAGAAGGCCGCGGCGTACAAGAACCGGGCGATCTTTGAGATTCCAGAAATGATCGATGGGATCCTGAGCCGCTAGCTGGTGTGGTCGGCGATGACCTTCCAACCGGAAGGAGTCTTCTTGAGAAGCAGGGTGAAGACACCGCCGATGTCGCCACCGGCCTTGGCGTCCCGCTTGAGATTCCAATTCCCCAGCACCCAGGCGTGACCGTTGCCAAGGAGTTTCACTTCGAGATTAGTGAACGTTGTGGTGCCCATCGATTCCTTGGTGGGATACCGCTTGAGGTAATTGTCCAGCACCTGTTGGTGGCCGCGAGTAACTCCGGCTTTGCCGATGAAGAGGGTGTTGGGCGAGGCGTCGTAGGACTTCATGAAGCCGCGCACGTCGCCGCGATTCCAATCCACGAGGCTGGCGGCGAGGACGCGGCGAATTTCCGTTTCGTCGTTTTTCTGAGCAAACCCGGTGAATGCGGTGAGCAGGAGGAGGGCGGCGGCGAGTGCGATTCGCATGCGTCGATTGTAATATGGGAACCGTGAACCGCCGCACTTTTTTGGGATCGCTGGCCGGCGCTGGAGTAAGCGCGGCCGCCTTATCTGCCGCGTCCGGGCCAATGCCGATGGGGTTGAACACGTATTGCCTGCGGGCGATGCGATGGGACGATGCGAAGCTGTTGGACTACACGGCCTCGCTGAAATTGGATGCGATCTTCCTGCAGGATTCGTTGGACCCGAAGGCGATGGATCCGGCGCACTGGAAGGACGTGCGGGCGAAGGCCGCGCAGTTAGGTCTGCATTTGGAAACGGGCGGCGGCGGGATTTTTCCGAAGACGGCGGACGCATTTGAGCCGACAGTGGCCGGGCTTCGCAAGAACATCGAGCGAGCTGCCGCGATGGGTTCGCCTATTGTCCGCTGCGTGATGGCCGCGGAGAGGTCCGCGCTGCCGCCGGGACCGGTGGAACCGCACATGGAGACGCTGATCAAGGTGCTGCGCGCAGTGCGCAGCCAGGTGATGGACGCGGGGCTAAAGATCGCCATGGAGACGCACAAAGACTTGCAGGCGTGGGAGTACAAGACGGTGATCGAAACCGCGGGCAAGGAGTTTGTCGGGACCTATCTGGATACGGGGAATCCCGTCTTTGTCCAGGAGCATCCGATGACCACTCTGGAAACGCTGGCGCCGTATGCGCTGACGCTGCACTTGCGCGATTCGGTGGTGTACGAGCACAAGCGCGGCGTGGCGGTGCAATGGGTGCCGCTGGGCGAAGGCGTGGTAGATTTCAAGGCGATTTTGGCGCGGGCGAAGGAGCTATGCCCGAACGTCCATGTCTATATCAAGCCGATCACGGGACGGCCTGCGCAGGTGCTTCCGGTATATGAACGGGAATACTGGCAGGCGTATCCGAAGGCCCGGGCGGCGGAGTTCGCACGTTTTCTGACGCTGGCGAAGGATGGCCATCCGTATGAGAATCACATGGTGATTGAGGATCTGGCGGGCCGGCCGACGCCGGAGTATTTCGCGGCCGCCATTCAGTATCAGCAGCGCGAGCACATGGAGCGGAGCGTGGAGTACGGCAAGAAGGTGCTGGACCTTGGTGTGCGCTGGCGCGGCTAGTCGGATGCGCGGATGTTCGGGTTGTTAACTCAGCCTGTGATGCTCCGGCTTTTACAAAGATCAAGCGACAGCGTCTGATACGGTAAGAGATAGCGCGCCGCGTCGAGCGCCCGCGGCCCAGAGGAATACCCGTATGCCGACTTACACTCTTCCCTTGTTTCTACTTTCAGGACTTGCTATTGCAGCGTCCGCGTCTCCTTCGGTGACCTATTCCACTTACTTGCGTGACAGCTTCACGCCCAAGGCGATCGTCACGGATTCCTCGGGCAACATCTACATGGCGGGGGATGCCGTGGTGGATCCGGCGACCTCGCAGAGCACGGTTCTAGTGGTGAAGCTGAACCCTGAAGGCAGCCAATACGTGTATGTCCGCTACATCGGCGGATCGGTGAAGGATTCCGCCAACGCGATTGCGGTGGATGCCGCGGGAAATTTGTACGTCGCAGGCGCGACTGCTTCGCCGGACTTCCCGGTCACCAATGGCGGCAACCTGGGAACGGCGCCCACTGGCCTCAGCAGCCAGCGATCCTTTGTCACCAAGCTCGACCCAAGCGGCGATATTGTCTTCTCCGCTTTGCTCGGCGGGTCAGCGGGCAGCGCAGCACAGGCGGTTGCTGTGAGCGCAGCGGGCCAAGTGATTGTGAGCGGGTCCGTTAGCGATGGTGCGGGACCGGCGTTTCCCTCAACCATGGGCGCTTACCACATCGCGGCTACGGCGAATCATCCCTATCTGCTGGCGCTGGATCCGACCGGCAAGACGGTCGTATTTTCCGCTACGGGAATCGGTGGCAGCGCGCTAGCGATCGATGCCGCGGGTAACATCTTTGTTGCCGGCACTACCTACCTACTCGACTATCCGACCACGCCGGGATCGTATCAACCCATATTCCCGGTATTCACAATTTGCACCAGCGCTCCCTGCACGGGACAGTTTCAAGGCGCCAATCAGTATGTGACGAAGGTGGACCCCACCGGCTCCACGCTGATCTACTCGACCTCAGTTTCGGGGATGGGGAACACCACAAACGGAGGACTCGCCGTAGACGCCGCCGGCAATGCTTACCTCACGGGCTATGCGGGCGCGACTTATCCCTACAGCGTGACGCCGCCAACGATACCGGTTGGCCCGGTCAATTCGATTTTCTTCTTCGAACTACCGTTCCTCTCGAAACTCGATTCTGCCGGCAAGACTCTGCTGTTCTCAGTGCCCGTTGGGGGCTCCGGCGTGCAGTTAGATTCGCACGGCCCGGTCTATGTCAGCGGCGGGGCAGGCGGTGGGTTCGCGGGACCATTTGGCATCGCCAATAACCTGCCGGTGCTGGCGAACGTGCCGTCGCAGTGCCTGCCCAATAATGCGGGCATCTACCGCGTGGCGTACGTTGCGCAGGCCGACGGCACGACGGGAGAAGTGATGGGGTCACAGTTCATCGGGGGGTCAACACTGGCGACAACCGGCCTCGCGTTGTCAGGCAGCACGGCGTGGATGGCCGGGACCACGACGCTGGCCGATTTCCCGCTCACACCCAACGCGGTTACGCTGCCCCGCTTCACACCGGCTCCGCTGTTGGGCGCGTACCTCGGTGCCGTCGATTTCTCCCAACCAAGCCCGCCGGCAGGAACGCCACAGATCGCCTGTATCGTCGATGCCGCGGGTCTGGTTCCTGTGGGTGCCTCCCCGCGCTACCAGTTACTGACGATCTTCGGATCCGGACTAGGCCCGGCGGAGGGTGTCGGGGCTCACGACAATGGAACGACGCTGCTGGGCGGAGTCAGTATCGACGTCGATTCTGTGTCTGCGCCTCTGCTTTACGTTTCCTCAACGCAGATCAACTTCGCGGTGCCGCTGGTGGATCCGTCGTTGTCTCTCGCGGCGATGAAGGTGACTGTGGGCAACGCCAGTTCAGCGGTGCGTCAACTTCCATTGACCTACTCCTCGAACCCAAGCCTTTTCCCGAGTGGCGCGCCGGCGGTGGTTGGTTCGTTCGGTTCCGCGGTGCTCGCCTATAACGCAGATGGCACGATCAATTCGGCGACGAACCCGGCGGCACTCGGATCGGCTGTTTCGGTATTTGCCAACGGACTCGCGCCGGACCCGCGGTTCAACAACGCTCCGCTTGTGCTCTCAACGAATAACGGATGGTCTGTGGATGGCACGACGCTGGTGAATCCGTTCGTGGTGCGGGTGGACCTTCAGACCCCTTCGGCGCTGGTGAATAACTTCAGCTGCGCTAGTGATTCGGTGTGCGCAGCCAGTTTCACTCTTTGGGACGTGGGCTTTGTGTCGCTGGGCGAGTTCATCGCAGGTGGACCGGCGTTCGGGGGTGTGGTGTACGTCAGGCGATAGGTTGCGCGGATACACTGGAGGGCATGGCTTCGTGGAACGATCTGCCGCGAGAGCGGCTGCTGGCGGATGTCTCATTGTGGTCCGCCGATTTGTCGCGGCTTGGGGATTCGATTGAGGCGGTGGATTGGTTCGCCGACTCGTATCACTTTGACGTCGCCGATGCGCACTTCACGCCGACCTTGTTGTTCTTCCCGGATTTACTAGCGGCGCTGCGCCCAGCCACTGCGCGGCCTTTCCATGTGCACTTAATGGCGGAAAAGCCCACCGCCCTGATTCCGGCTTTTGTGGAGGCGGGGGCGGATGTGATCACGATCCACGCGGAGAACGGCGATACCGAGATTCATGGGGCGCTGGAGATGATCAGCGCGGCGGGGAAACAGGCCGGGTTGGCTTTAAGCCTGGAGACTCCCGTTGACGCTTCCTCTCCGTGGCTGCGCGATATCGACGTCCTGCTGCTGTTGGGCACTCGCTTGGGCGTGAAGGGTCAGGGCCTGGACGCGGCGGCGGTGGGACGGATGCGGCAGGCGAGTGCTCTGCTGCAGTCCTATGGACGGCGCGATGCGGTGCGACTGGTGGCGGATGGCGCAATCCGGACGGAGACGGTTCCACTGCTTCACGCGGCTGGGGCCGACGTCATTGTGCCGGGGTCGCTGGTATTCGGATCGCCAGCCATCGCGTCCTTGTTCGAGTGGCTGCATGGATTGCCGGGAGAAGCCGTGTGATCGTGCTGTTTGCCGGGCTGCCGGGCACGGGCAAGTCCACAGTGGCGACGGAACTGGCGAGGCAAATGGACGGCGTGGTCTTAAACAAAGACCGGGTACGGGCGGCGCTGTTCCCCGCCCCGTTTGTGGAGTATTCCACCGAGCAGGACGATTTCTGCATCGGCGTCTTGCTGCAGGCGGCGGGTTATTTACTGGCCCGGCAACCCCGACTGGCGGTCTTCATCGACGGTCGTGTGTTTTCCAAGAACTATCAAGTGGTACAAGTTCGCGATGCGGTGTCACTTTTGGTGACGACTTTTCGCATTATTGAATGCGTCTGTTCGGAGGATACGGCGCGGCGGCGCCTGGAGCGCGATGTAGACGCTGGGGAACATCCGGCGAAGAACCGCGATTTCCGGCTGTACCTTCGGCTGCGGGAGGCGATGGAGCCTATTCCCGAGCCGAAGCTGGTGCTGGATACGGACCGGCGACTGGAGGAGAGCGTGCGGGAGGCCGCCGCTTTCCTCGCCGTCGCGCGATAATTGAGTCGCCCATGGAGTTTGTTGAACAACTGAAGTCGTCGGTGGATATCGTCACAGTGGTGGGCGAGTATGTGCGGCTGCGGAAGGCGGGAACGCGGTGGGTTGGGTTGTGCCCGTTCCACAACGAGAAGAGTCCCTCGTTTGGGGTGAACACAACGCATCAGTTCTACAAATGCTTTGGCTGCGGCGCGGGCGGCGATGTCCTGAAGTTCGTGATGGAAGTGGAGCGGGTCACCTTCTTCGAAGCGCTGAAGATGCTTTCCGAGCGCTACGGAATTCCTATGCCCAAGCGGCAGGAATTTTCCGATCCGGAGAGCCGGCGGCGAAGTTCGCTGTTTGATTTGCACGAACTGGCGGCTGATATTTTTCGTGCGAACCTGGCGGCCGGGAATGGCGGGGCGGCACGCGGCTACCTGGCCAAACGGGGTGTATCGCAGCAAACGGCCACCGAGTTCGGCTTGGGCTTGAGCGAGCGTTCCGGAAATGGACTGCTGCGTGCCATGGAAGGCAAAGGGTTTAGCGAGGAACAACTGGAGCAATCGGGTTTGTTCTCGCGGCGCGAGGGAGGCGGGCTATTCGACCGCTTTCGGGGACGATTGATGTTTCCGATTCACAACGAATCGGGCAAGACGATCGGCTTCGGCGGGCGGGCGCTGGCTGCGGACGACGAACCAAAGTATCTGAATTCTCCCAAAACAGATCTGTATGACAAGGGTTATGTCCTATACAACCTGCACCGGGCGAAGGGACCTGTACGGAAAGCGGATCGCGTGGTGCTGGTGGAAGGGTATATGGATGTGATCGGCGTTTCCGCGGCGGGTGTGCAGGAAGTGGTGGCGAGCTGCGGCACGGCACTAACCAACACCCAGGTGCGGGCGTTGAAACGGCATTCGGAGAAAGTTGTAGTGAACTTC
>JBDTMC010000285.1:0-10128 GCA_039934475.1 Bryobacteraceae bacterium
CCCGGACCAACGCTCGCGAAACGGATGCGCGGCGGCGTATCTGACGGCACTGGCGGCGCGTTGGCTGATCTACCGAATTTTCAAAGGGCTGGCGATGGACAAATTCCTCCGTCAAAGCGGAGTGGCTTTTGTTGTCGATCCCACGGGGCGCCTGCGCGCTACGCGACTGGTGGCAGAAACTGTTTACTGGTGCATCCTGCTGAGCGGTGTGCTGGTGGGGCTGAATGTCTTCGGCACGGACCTAACCACGCGGATTGTGCAGGGTTTTGTGTTTCTGCTGCCGAAGCTCGTAATGGCCGGTTTAATTGTTTTGGGCGGCATCTGGTTAGGTCAGTATCTTGGCCGCAGCATGCTGGTTTGGGCCGTGAATGAGAACTTCCCATCGCCGCGCCGGCTGGCCGTGGTAGTGCGGATCCTCATCATTTTTGCCGCAGTGGTGATTGCCGCCGATGAACTGGACTTCGCGCGGAGCGTATTTCTGTCCGCGTTTATTATTTTCGTAGGCGGCGCAGTGCTTACAGCCAGCCTGGCGATCGGACTCGGCAGAGGAAGGATGCACCAGTTCTTTGAGGAGAAACTGGAGCGGCAGAACGATCCTACAGAGCGTTCGCTGTGGAGCCACCTTTAGCTTCATCCTCAAGAAGGGCCAACACGGATTCATTCCACCCGGCGGGACCAGGGCGGTCCGTTACCGTACCGTGTATGACGAGTCGCTGTAGTTCGGCGACGTGCGGCGAGCGAATTAGAACTGGAGTGGAGACGGCGTTGAGAAAAGAGGCATCGTTCCAGCCGTCGCCCAGCCCGATGGAGTGAACCGGCCCGTACTGGCGCTCAAAAAGGGCGATGAGGGCTCGGACGGCTACGGATTTATCGTTCGCACCGAGGATGTGCCAGAACCGGCCGCCTCGAGTGATCTGTAATCCCTGTCCTTCGATAGCGGACGCCAGTTCGCCTGCGCGATCAGGATCGAGGACGACGAAGGGCTCATCGTATTCGCGCCGCTTCGCAAGAACGGCCTGCTCCTGCGACAGTTCACAAAGGTCAGCGACCTCCGGCGCAGTCATTTCGTGAAACCCACGCACACGGCAGCCGCTGCTGTGAGAAGCTCGTTGTAGTGCGACAACGAGGGCCGCGTAGGGTGTTCCCCACTCCTTGATCTCGTATTCATTGTGTTGCGCGGGCATCGTAGACGGAAAATACCCCGCGGGCAGGTACGCCGCGCCACCGTTCTCCACAATGAAGGGATGCGCATTGCCGAGCTGCCGGCGCCAGAATTCGACCTCGGCCCGAGTTTTGCTAGTGACCGGAATCCACGGGATCCGTTGGTGCTGCAAGAGGTCGAGGGCCGGTTGGGCCGCGTGCCAGCTGTAGGTATCGTGATCCAACAGCGTTCCATCGAGATCGGTGAAGATAACAGTCATCGTGGCCCGCTTCCAGCGTAACCCGATGACGCCCGGTGATTCGATCACTGCGTGAGGAGGCGGAAGCAGGATGAGTTCGCGAAGCTGGCTGGCACTCTCAATCGGGTTCGGAACGCTGATACTTTTGATCGGCCTGCTCGGCGTAGGAGCAATGCGTCGGGCACGGGCCCTGCAAGAAGAGACGGTGGCTGCCCATAACGCGTATCTACAGACAGATGCCTCTCTGCGGGAGATTCCGGCGGATCTCTATTGGGGTGACGTTCTGATCCGCGATTACCTTCTGGACCCGTCGCATCTGATGGCGCCCTCGTACCGGGAGCAACTGCGTGACAGACGCTCTTCGATCAGGGAACGGTTGGATCATCTGGCAGAGCAACTGGGAGGCAAGGATTCGGCGCGGCTGAGTCAATTGCGCAAAGAGGTGCAAGGGTATTGGGATTCGATGGATCCCATCCTGACGTGGACTCCGCAGGAAAAGACTTTGTTCAGCAGGATCTTCCTGCGCGATCAGGTATTGCCGCGGCGTGAGGCTGTAGTCGCTTTGGCGCGGGAGATCAGCAACCTCAACTCCACCAACTTCCACAATGAGCAGGAGCGCTTGAAAGAGCGCGAGGAGGTCTTTCAGGGTTTCTTGTTGAGGACTTTGGCCGGCTCACTGGCGCTTGGCCTGGTGGTGGCACTGCTCACCATCGCTCGCGTCGGCTACCTGGAGCGCCGCACTGAGCAGCAGCGCGAACGAGCGGAGCAAGCCGAAGAGGGCTTACGCCGGCTCTCGCGCAAGCTGGTACGGACACAAGAGGAGGAGCGTAGGGCGCTGTCGCGGGAACTACACGACGCCGTGGGCCAGATGCTCTCCGCGATGACAATGGAACTGGGGAACCTGGAGTCAGTGATCGCGTCCCCGGACAAAGTACGGGCGCGGCTGGAGGAGGCACGGAGTTTGAACGCAGAAACGATACGTGGCGTGCGAGACCTGGCAATGGGTCTACGGCCTGCGATGCTGGACGAATTGGGATTGGGGCCTGCGCTGCGGTGGCAGTGCCGGGAGTTTTCGCGGCGAAGCGGTGTGCCGGTGACGGTGCAAATCGATGGCGATCTGGAAAGCCTGCCGGAGACCCATCGAACCTGCATCTACCGGATCGTTCAGGAGGGGCTGACTAACTGCGCACGGCACGCGCGGGCGAGCAACATCCGCATCTCCGTCTACGGCCGGGCGGACTCGATCCGGTTGTCGATCCAGGACGACGGCGTCGGCTTCGACAGTGAAGGGTCCTTCGGCGGACTGGGCCTGATCGGAATTCAGGAACGGGTAAGGGAGTTAGAGGGAACGGCTACTGTCATCTCCCAGCCACAACGAGGAACCAGCGTCGAAGTGGAAGTCCCGGTGGACCGCGGAGTCACAGCCGAATGATCCGCGTACTGATCGCCGACGATCACGGAATAATGCGTAAAGGCCTGCGGCTGCAGTTGGAACAACATGAAGGGATCGAGGTGGTGGGCGAGGCGACCGACGGACGGGAGGCGGTAAAACTGGCCGAGGAACTGAAGCCGGCCCTGGTGATCATGGATATCGGAATGCCGAACCTCAACGGCATTGAAGCGACGGCACAGATTGTGAGACGCAATCCGGCGATGGGTGTGATCATCCTGAGTGTTTATTCGGACGAAGAGTATCTGCTGCGCGCGCTTACGGCAGGGGCAAAGGGTTACCTGCTGAAGGAGAGCGCCGACGTTGACCTGCTGCGGGCCGTTCAATCGGTGGCCCAGGGGAAGTCCTTTTTCAGTCCCACGGTGGCGAAAATGCTGCTGGACGACTACGTGCTTCAGATCAAACAGCGGGGACTTAAGGACTCCTACGCTCTGCTCAGCGACCGCGAGAAAGAGGTCTTTCAACTTCTGGCGGAAGGGAAATCGGCCAAAGACATCGCCGCGGTGTTGAACCTGAGCCCCTACACGATTGAGACGCACCGCACGCACATCATGCAGAAGCTGGATCTACACAGTTCGGTGGAACTGGTGCTGTACGCGGTACGCAAGAAGATCATATCGTTCTCATAGCCGACCGAAATCCGGTGTAACGTTAGCCCGGTGAGCATCACTCATCATTTGCGAAAACACGCGATGGTGAGCGATATGGGATTTCTCTCTTGCGGAGTGGTTTGCGAGCCAGCAGAACTCCGCGCCGCCTATTTTTAGGCGGCGGCAGATTGGAAGCGACGGGCAATTCCCGAATAAATGCTTTGCTTAGCTATTAGTCCGTCGAGTATAATTGCACGCGGCTATTCAACACTGGGAAACTTCTACGCAGCCTTTGCTCGCACTGAGCAACAGAGGGGATCGATCAGGATGACGACGCGGACCCGTACGGTCGTGGCCTTGGTAGCAGTGGCCATACTGCTGCTAGTGATTGCCCATTTTTTCAGGCGCTTCACGCGCGATGTGGCGGTTGTGTATTCCGACCCAGTGGAGCATTTCAAATACGGATCCACGGGAGGCGAAATCCAGACCGGAATTCCTTACTCCGTGTGGATGACGCTGCCCCGTATCTTCGGTTTACCGGGCGGTAATTATCAATCCTTCGGCTTCCTCTATGAAGACGGGAGAGACCTGCCGATTGGCGTTTCCAAACGCAATTATCAGGGAATCGACCGCGTTTCTTTCAATTGCGCGATCTGCCATTACGGCTCGGTACGGGACGCTGCCGCTTCGCCCCCGCGGCGCATAGCGGCAATGCCGTCGAATACGGTGGACTTGCGGGCCTTCTACAACTTCCTCTTCGAGGCGGCCAAGAACGACAAGTTCTCCGCGGGCCTGGTGCTCTCAGAAGGGCAGAAGATGGGCATCAAGGAAGACTTCATCAACCGGCAGATTCTGCGGTTCTATGCCGTAATCGCGATGCGCACCTTCCTGCTTGATTTCAGCTACCGGCTGAAGTTCATTATGGACGAGCCGGAGTTTGGGCCTGGGCGGATCGACACGTTCAGTCCGGCAAAGGCGCTGATGAGCTTTCAGACGAGCATTGAGAAGATGCCGAAAGAAGAGAGGATCGGCACTACGGACTTGCCTTCCGTGTGGTACCAGGGAAAGCGCGAGGGCATGCAGTTGCATTGGGACGGGAACAACACCGACGTCCGTGAGCGGGATCGCAGCGCGGCGTTCGGCACAGGCGCGTATCCAGCAACACTTGACAGGGCCAGTATGGCGCGCGTGGAGGACTGGCTGATTAACACGGCTGCACCGCTGCCGTTTCCGTATCCGATCGACGCAACGAAGTCGGTCCGCGGCAAGGTGATTTACGACCAGTTGTGCGAGCACTGCCATGGGCCCGATGGTAAGAACTTCACTCCGGGACAAAAGGAGTTAGGTAAGGTTACTCCGATCGATGAAATTAAGACGGACCGGCACCGTCTTGACTCGTATACGCGAGAACTGGCCGTCAACCAAAACCTGTTGTACGCCGAGACCAAGAACCCCGAGGAGCGTTTCAGCCATTTCCGTAAGACCTATGGATACGCGAACATGCCGCTGGACGGAGTCTGGCTGCGGGCGCCGTACCTGCATAACGGATCGGTGCCAACACTACGGGATCTACTGGAACCGGGCGCAAACAGGCCGCCCAAGTTTTATCGCGGCGACGACGTTTTCGACCCGGTCCGCGTAGGCTTCGAATCGAACGTGCCGGCGAGGAACGGACAAAACTACTTCCCTTACGACACGAAAGTGGAGGGTAACTTCAACACGGGGCATGAGGGCAAATACTACGGCACGGAACTGCCCCCGGCTGATAAAGACGCGTTAGTGGAGTATCTGAAGACGTTCTAGAGGAGGCGTACCGTGTCGACTTGGAAAAAATGGTTACTAGTAATTGTCGTGCTGCTGGTAGTAGTCGGCGCCGTCGGAGGCTACACGGCATGGTACCGGTTCTTCCGCGAAGTGCCCGATGGCCCGTTCGCTAGCGATGACGACCGCTTTCTCTATGGGTCGATTAATACGGAGTCCAAGGCAGGGATACCGTATTGGATTTGGGTGGCGATGCCGCGCGTGTGTTCCGATCTGTTGCCAGGCAATGGCCAAGGCGGATATCTCGCGTTTGGGCTTCCGTGGGCAGAAGGACATGAACTACCGGCCGGATTCACCAAGAAGACCGTGGGCTTCCCGCGCGTTGGCAATAACTGCGCGGTCTGCCACGCCCAGACGTACCGGCTGAAGGCGGACGGCGCCGTGACTATCGTTCCGGTAGGGTCGAATCACACGTTCAATACGCAGGGGCTATTGCGGTTCATGACCGCCTGCGCCGCCGATCCCCGTTTCAACGCAGATACGATCATGGCGGAGATTGCGCCGCATGCCAACTTCGACTGGATCGATAAGCTGGCGTGGCGATTGGCGATTATCCCGCAAACCAAGAAGGCGCTGCTGGCACGCGATTCGCAGTTCAGCTGGATGAACCGGCCGAACTGGCCAGATTGGGGTCCGGGGCGCGACGATCCGATGAACCTCACCAAGTACTTCATGACTAACATGCCGGTGGACAGCACGGTGGGGAGCGCCGATTTCCCGTCCATCTGGAACTTGGGTCTGCGAGAGGGCAAGAACCTCAATTGGGGCGGCGAGACGCCGGCGCCGATTTCGGTGATCATCGATTCCGCGCTGGGCTTGCAGGCCGATCCAAAGACGGTAGTGGATCACGCGAAGTGGATTCTTGGTTATGCGTCGCGCAAGAAGGCGCCGAAGTTTCCGTTCCCAGTGGACGAGGCCCTGGCAGGGCGCGGCAAGGTGATCTTCGAGGGCCTGTGCGGATCCTGCCACGCCTTTGGAGCGCCGCGTACGGGCACGGTAATTCCGGTGGAAGAAGTGGGCACCGACCGAAACCGGCTTGATACGTGGACGCAAGCAGCCGCGGATCAAGCTAACGCGGCCGTGGATAAGTTGGGGATCAAACGTGTCGGCCTGATCAAGACGAACGGTTACCAGGCGGTTCCGCTGGACGGAATCTGGTTGCGCGCGCCTTACTTTCACAACGGTTCAGTGCCGAATCTGCGCGATGTGCTGGAACCGGCTGAGAACCGGACGAAGGTTTTCTATCGCGGTTACGACGTCTACGATCCGATCAACATGGGCTTCGATTCACAATCTACCGAAGCTCAGAAACGCGGGTTTAAGTTAGACACAGCAGTAAAAGGCAATGGGAATCAGGGTCACTTGTACGGCACGACGCTCGTGCAAGCCGACAAGACGGCCTTGATTGAATACTTGAAAACGATGGGACCTGTGGAGGGACAGTAATGAAGATCCTTTACCGTCTTGGACTGACGATGTTGCTGGCGACCGCGGCATTCGCGGCGGATAGCTACAAGGGCGACCAGTGTGCCGATCCCAAGCTTACGGCCGAGCAACGCGCAGGCTGCAAGATCTGGTTTTATGCGACGGCTGGCAACGGGCGCTTTCACGCCTATGTGCTCCCACAGCGTTTACCGGTTCTGCTGGATTGGTATCGCGTGCTGAATTCGAAAGAGCGCAGCGACCGATTCAAGGCATGGGGCATCATCAACGACCCTGAATGCTGCGTGCCCGGATCGGTGAACTGTCCTAAGAAGAGCCTGTCGGAAACCTTCGGGATGGATTACTGCCCGGGCGACGACGATCTCTTGAAGTTCGTTGGGAAACAGGGTTACAAAGACCCGGCGTGCGACTTCACGGATAGCCCTCCCGATCCGCGCGATCCGCACAAGGGTCAGCGCGATTCCAGTTGTGCGCTGGAATTCGGGACATCGACAGGCGCGCTGGGTATCCGTAAGTTCCCCAATCCGCGGTTCGATGCCGAGAAGTGGAGCAAGGTGAACAATGGCACCGATACCTGGAATGGATTTAACGCGCTGGTGAAGCCGGATCTGTTCCATTCGCGACTGCGCGACGCGTCCATTGAGCCGCCGTTCTATTTCGGAATGTCGTGCGGTGCCTGCCACATTGCGTTCGATCCTCTGAATCCGCCGAAAGATCCGGCAAATCCGAAATCGGAGAACATCCTCGGCGCCATCGGGAACCAGTACACCAATGTGACCGCGATTATGGCATCGGGCGAGGCCACTAACAGCCCGCTGTGGCGCATCTTCAACTACGTCCGTGCGGGAACGATCGATACGTCAGCCTTTCCGCATGACTTCACCGGCAACCCGGGAACCCCGAACGCCCTGGCGAACCTGACGAAGCGGCCGACGTTCCCCGATGAGGACCTGGTGAAGTGGTGGAAGACCGACCACTGCGCCGCCGGAGCAGATCCCAACACCTGCTGGTGTGAGCCGGGCATGAACAACAAGTGTTGGGAGCGGAGGCAAAAGAAGGCCACAGATCCGATGGATCCTATGAGCCCGGTGATGCATATCCTGAAGGGTGGCGAGGACAGCATCGGTGCGTTGGAAGCGATCCAGCGCGTGTACCTGAACATCGGTTCGTGTTCGGAGACCTGCTGGCTAAATCACCTATCGAACTTCTTTGTGGCCGACCCGACGCAACGGAACTTCTTCCAGACTCCGTTCGACATCGGACAGTGCCGGCGGGACTGCCCGAACTTCCGCGCGGTGGAAGACCGGCTACCGGAGATCGCCTCGTTCCTGTTTGCGCAGAAGCCGTCGGATTTGTATGCGGCGCGAGGACTGAAGAGCAATGAGCAGTTGTCCGCGCAACTCGATGGCGAGTTCGGCGCCGGATCGGTGAAGCTGGGTCAGCAACTCTTTGCCGACAACTGTGCGCGGTGCCATTCCAGCCAAAAGCCCGATGCCACCGGCAGCTTCAAAAACGTGGACTTTTTGAAGACCGATGCGAGTGGCGTGCGCGAGGACTTCCTAAGCAATGACGTGGCGCAAAAGGTGAGTGAGATCGGCACCAACCGTTCACGCGCACTACACTCCAACCACATGGAAGGGCATGTATGGGAACAGTACGGATCGAGCACACTGCGCAGCCGCTCGGCCGACCCCAACATTCCCGACCCCTCCGATGGGGGGCGCGGCTATTACCGGAGCACGACGCTGCTGAGCGCGTGGGCCCATGCGCCGTTCTTGCACAACAACGCCATTGGACCCGAGATCTGCGGCAAACCGCAGAACAAGGTGAACGACTTTTACGCGTCGCCGTACGTGGACGCGAACGATAAACCGCTTCCGAATCCCCCGGCGTGCTGGGCTTACGATCCCACCGTGGCGGGCCGCTTCAAGCTCTACAAGGCGTCGATGGATGAATTGCTGACGGTGCCTGAGAAGCGGCCGCGCAAGGTGACGCTCTTAAATGAGCCAATCATCATTGAGGCCGGACCGAAGGTCTGGCACCCCGTTTCAAGGAAGATGGTGGGGCTGCGGATTGTGATTCCCACGGGTACACCGCAGGCCATGGTGGGTAATCTTTTGTACAAGCAATTGCTGGATGACATGGTGCTGTCGCGGACGAACCCAACGGCACTGAAGGCCAAGTTGAAGGACGACCAGGCGGCCAGCGACGTGGCGGCCCTGCTGGCAGAGTTTCTGGATCTTAAGAACATAAGCGAGCCAATGAAAGTGATCGAGAACCCAAAATACAAGAAGCTGATCATGAAGTACTACATGACAAGCACCGACTTTTGGGAGAACTCGGGGCATCCGTTCGGTACGGGCCTGACAGACAAGGAGAAGAAGGCGCTGACGGCGTTTGTCGCGATGCTGTAAGCGACGCCGAGGAGAACAAAGCTATGTCAAAACCCTCTCAAACAGCATCGTCCATCAAAGGCATCGGGAAGATCGGAATCCTGATCCTGTTGGTTGTAGTCAGCGTGGGCGGATTCTTTCTGGCGCGGTGGTGGACGGCCAAACCGCCAGGGATACCTTTCGCGCCATACGGCGAGGCATATGCCACTAAGACCGACTTTGCGAAAGTAGATCACGACTTTCCCCTCTCTGCCGCGGACCGCATGAAACTGACGCCGAAGAATATCCAGCTCTACGACCAGGAACAGATCGACCAGATCTACGCACGGCTGACGGCAGGCCCGATTCCCGACGGCTCCCATGACGGCGGCTTGTGGTTTCCGAAGGGCGTTTCCGGTGAATTGCGTGTACGCGAAATCCTCGGCGGCGTTCCCGGGATGGTGGCCGCTATAGAGACGGAAAAACTGAAGCTTCTCGGGCGCGCTTTGTGGAAGGGTAAAGTCTTCTACAAAAAGGAACGGGTTCTAAGGAATCGAATCGATGACTTGGGTGTGTTCGCCGTCTTCCCGCAGTTCTTTCCAAAGCCGGAAGAAGAGGCGGAGGTGCGGAAGTTGATGACGAATGGTCACAAGGACAACCTCTACTTCCCCGCGAAGCTGTATTGCGGGCAGAGCCTCCTCGATAGCCGTAAGGAATCGGTAATCATCGATTACGCGTTTACAGACGAGATCGAGGGGTACCACGCCGTTCCCGACCGGTTGGGCGGCCGCGAAGGCTTGCTGATTCGCGACGAAATTCGCATGATCAGGCCCGGGTTCTATTTGGGCAGGGCGTATATGCTGGAGACGTTTCTCCTGAATTTCACCGTTTACAACGAAGAGGCCGCGAAGGCAGGCTCGGATGATTTCCTCAAGACCGGTAAGTCGGCCACGGAGGACTGCTGGACAGGGCCGCAGTCTATGGCTGCGAATTAGTAGAGCGCTGCCGGCCGCCTTCTTACTGTTGACAGGCTGTCGGGCGACGGAGAAGAC
>JBDTMC010000286.1:0-10112 GCA_039934475.1 Bryobacteraceae bacterium
AATTGATGCGGGCCGCGGCGAAGGGCGAAGCGGAGTTGATTGCGGTTTCGTATGTGGAGCGGATGGAACTAACCTATCGGTCCGCTGAGGAGAGGGAAAAGGCGGCAGTGCAGTACGTCTCCGGGTGGATGTTTCCTTCGTTTGATTTGCACCCTGCCGTGGGGCGATTGCTGACTGAGAACGACGACCGGAAACGGGGGGCTCATCCGTACGCGGTACTTTCGCACGATTACTGGTTGCGCCGGTTTGGGGCGGATGGCAGAGTAGTTGGGCGGACGTTCCGGTTGGGAGAGACGCTGTATGAAATTGTGGGCGTGACCGCGGGGCCGTTTAGCGGGACAGCACCCGGGACGATGGTCGATATTTTTGTGCCGACGATGATGCATGCGGGGGTACCCCATGCCGATTGGACGTGGTTCCGGACCTTGGCGATGATACGGCCGGGCGCGAATGTGGAAACGCTGCGCGCCAAGTTAGACGCTACCTCGCGAGCGTTCGAGCAAGAGAGGGCGAAGGGATTCGGCGGGATGACGCGGCAGAACGTGGAACGGTTTGTGAATCAGACACTGTTGTTGGGGCCGGCGCGATCGGGCGCGTCCGGTTTGCAAACCGACTACCGCGAGGCGCTGGCGGCGCTGGGCGTCCTGGTGGGTCTGGTGTTGCTGATCGCGTGCGCGAATGTAGCCAACCTCAGGACAGGCCAAGCAGCGGCGCGGGCAAGGGAGATGGCGCTGCGGGTTTCCATCGGCGCGGGGCGGTGGCGGCTGATTCAGATGGTGTTGGTGGAGAGCGTTCTCTTAGCCGTGATGGCAGCCGCGGTGGGCGCGATGCTTGCGTGGTGGTCGGCTCCGTTTGTGGTTAGCCATATCAAACCGCCGGACGATCCAGCGCGGCTGTTCCTATCGACGGACTGGCGAGTGGTGGGATTTCTTCTCGCGCTGACGCTAGGGGTGACGTGTTTGTTTGGGCTGGCTCCGGCGGTGCGTGCTTCGGGAGTGAAACCGGCGAGCGCGCTGAAAGGGGGCGAGGACCCGCATTCCCGGCGACGCCTGATGCATGCCCTGATTGCCGCGCAGGTGGCGTTTTGCTTCATGGTGGTCTTTGTCGCGAGTTTGTTCGCGGCGACGTTCGTACGGCTGTCGAGCCGTCCGATGGGCTTTTCGACGGAGAGGCTGCTGGTTTTGGATACCGTGGCGGCGCGGGCGGAAAAGACGGTGTCCTGGAACCAGGTGGCCGAGCATCTGCGGACGGTGCCGGGCGTGGATGGCGTCGCGTTGTGCGGTTGGCCTCTGCTGGGTGGGAATGCGTGGAATGGGTTCGTTTCAGTAGGGGGCGCTCCGGCCGGCGCCGAGTCGGGTTACTTTCTGAGCGTGTCGCCCGGTTGGATGGAGACGATGAAGATGCGACTGATAGACGGGCGAGACTTTCGCGAGGAAGAGATGACGCCCGGCAGCGCGATTGTGAATGAGACCTTCGTGAAGACGTTTCTGAAAGCGAAGACGGTAGGAGCGCGATTTGCGCGAGGGACCGATCAGTTTGAAGTGGTCGGTGTAGTGCGAGACGCGCCTTATCGCACGCTGCGTGGGCCGATTCTGCCGGTGGCCTACTTTCCGTTTCGTACGGAGAAGGCGATCCGCGACGCTACGATTCTGGTGCGAACGGTGAGTAAGGATCCCCTGTCGATGGGCGCCGTTTTGAGGAGAGAGGTGCCGTACGGGCGGAGTGGGTTCCGGGTAAGTAACATCCGGACACACGAGGAATTGGTGTTGGCGCAAACGGTGCGCGAACGGCTGCTGGCGACGCTAGGGTTGTTCTTCGCGGCGGTGGCGCTGCTGCTGGCGGGCATCGGGTTGTATGGCGTGCTTGATTACTCCGTGTTGCAGCGGCGGCGTGAGATTGGGATTCGGATGGCGATTGGCGCGCCGGCGGGCGAGATTGCGTGGCGCGTGACGCGGGAGGTTTTCGCGATGGTGGTGGTTGGGTCAGTGGCGGGTGTGGTGTTGGGCCTGGCGGGCGCGCGATCCATTGAAGCGCTGCTCTATGGGGTGATGGGGACGGATGTGGGCGCGGTGGTTGCGCCGGTGGCGACGATTCTTGCGGTGGCCGCGGTGGCAGCCGCGCCAGGGGTGATTCGGGCGGTGAGAATCGATCCGGTAGCGGCACTACGGGCGGACTGATCAGGCGCGGGCGGCGCCGGCGAGGTTAGCGCAGGCGGCGTGGGTGCGATAGAACTCGTCTTTTAAGAAACCATCGAGAGTGCCGCAGCCGTCGATGACGCGGCGCGCCCAGGAGGCATATTCGGCGCGGCGTTCGGGAGACCAATCAGTGGGCGGGCTGATGATGAGCGTGCGCAGATTGCTGATTTTGTCGGCTGCTTTCAGTTTCTGGGCGCGGGGGGATTTTTGAGGAGCGGTGGAGACTTGCAAGTCCTTGCGAACCTGCTTCGGTAGGGATTTATCGTCAGTGACTTCGAGGACAAGAGCGGCGACGTCTGTGCCGAAGCGCTGGGTGACTTCTTCGATGGTGGTTGGTGTGTCCTCGACGACGTCGTGGAGGAGGCCGGCGGTGACGAGGTTTACGTCAACGGGGTCAGAACCATGGGCGAGAAGGCCCGCCACCTCAAGCAAGTGGTTGATGTAGGGTTCCTGGGCCATGCCCTTGCGGCGCTGGGCGGCGTGCCGTTGGGCGGCAAACACAGCGGCGTCAAGAATTTGAGCAATTGGGGGGATGGGAGGGGGCGGCGCGGACATAGCGTGTCTATGATTGTACATGGGGGATTGTACATCAGGCGTAACCGGAAACCTGCGGCATCGGTCTGTAGAGATGAGGGACTGGACCATGGCTTGGAAAGTGTTTGTGCAGACGGGGTTAGTTTGTCTGCTGGCGGCACCGATGTTGCCGGGGCAGTATCCAGGACAACAGTATCCGGGGCAGTATCCTCCGGGACAGGGGTATCCGGGAGGAGGTGGTGGCGGCGGGGGGTTGCCGATGCCGCGGCTGCCAGGGCGGAAATCGAAGGGTCCGGCGGAGAAGCAGCAGGGCAAGGACGAAGTGCTGGCGGCGACGAACGGCGTGGTAGTGGAGAACAAGGCCGAGCAACTGGTTATGGCGGCGGAAGACACCCGGATGGTGACTTTCAAGTGTTCCAAGATCACGAAGTACAAACGGGACGATAAAGAGATCAAGCAGACGGATGTGAAGTCCGGCGACCATGTGACGGTGGAATATCGCAAGGACGATGAAGGGTATTTCTACGCAGTGAATGTGTTGTGGCAGCCGCCGCCAGCGGCTCCCGCGGCGGTTTCGTCGACGGGCGCGGCACCGGCACCTGCGGCACCTGCGGCGGGTAAGAAGGAAGATGCTACGGCGGCTAAGGCGGACGAGGCAGCGGAAAAGCCGGAATCCGCGGTTGTGGTGGGACCTGCGGTGATGACGGGGGCGGACAATGAGGCTCCGCCGAAATTGAAGAGGGGTAAACCCGCGCCGCGGGCTTCGAAACCGGTGGAGGACGATCCAGAGCCCTTGCCCGCGCCGGTGGCGGTGGCGTCGGTACGACCTCCAGCTTCGGCGGCATCTGCCGGTTTGGGGTCGCCCGAGGCCGGCGAGGTCCGGAGGCCGGCGGCGGATCCAGATGAAGAGTTCATTGAACAGGCGAAGCAGGTTTCGGAAGCGTTCACGGAGAGCCTGCCGAATTTTGTGGTGCAGCAGATCACGACACGGTACCAGAGCGAAGGGCGGCCGGTGGACTGGCATGCCAACGACATGGTGACGGCCGCGCTGGTGTACGAAGACGGGAAAGAAAGTTATCGCGATCTGAAAGTGAATGGGAAGGCGACCAAGAAGGGGATGGAGGAGTCTGGGGGGACGTGGTCTACGGGCGAGTTTGGCACCACGCTGAAGGATCTCCTGTCGCCGGGGACGAACGCGAAGTTCTACAACCGGCGCGATTCGATGTCCTCGAACCTGTCTTGTTTCAAGTACGACTTTGAAGTGGAGAAGGAGAACTCGCACTGGAAGACGATTCTGGCGGGGCAGTATTTGGAGCCGGCGTATAAGGGGTCGATCTGGTTCGATAAGAAGAGCCACCGTGTGATGCGAATCGAGATGCAAGCGCGGAAGATTCCGCAGGAGTTTCCGTTGGATGCGCTGGAGTGGGTGGTGGATTACGACTTTGTGAAAATTGGCGGAATCCCGTTCCTGGTGCCGGTTCATGCGGAGAATTTGTCGTGCTGGCGAGGGACGTCTCGATGCGGAAAGAATGCGATCGATTTCCGGAATTACCGGCGGTTTACGGGCGAATCGCAGATTCTGCAAACGGATTCGAACATCACATTCGATGGCGATGAGAAGAAGCCAGAGGCGCCCAAGACGGCACCCGCTTCGATCAAGAAGCAGTAATCGAGAGCAAGGCTCGCAGCGTTTCGGCGAGTACGATTTCGGGGTCGGGGTCGTGAACGGGAACCACGGCGATGGGGCCGCTTCCGTTCGGATGCCAGCGGTTTAACATGCGGGCGCTGACGAAGCCGGCAAAGACAGTGACTAGGGGAACCTGACAGGCGGCGGCCACGTGCTGACCGGCGGAATCGTAACCGACGTAGAGCGAGCTTTGGGCGATGACGGCGGCGAATTCGGAGAACGAGCCGGTGAGGGCGTGGACGGCGGCGCCAGAGCGAGCGACGGCACGTTCGACGCGATCCCGTTCTTCTCCACCGGCTCCTTTATCGATGGCGATGACGGCATCACGTTCGGCGAGGGCTCGCAGGAGATCCTCTTCGAAGGGGTCGCGGATACGCTTGGATGGGTTTTCACCGACACCGAAGCTGACGGCGATGATGGGACGCGAATCGAGGTGAGGTTGGACAGCGGGAGCGAGGTAAGCCTTAGCGTCGGCGATGTCGAAGGTGTCGGCGAGCCAGCGGCGAGTGAGTTCACCGAGAGGCTCAGGACCGTACTCACCGTAGCCACGGCTTTCAAAGAAATAGTAGTTGTCTTCGGAGCCTAAGGGTAGGATACCGAGCTGGGTGATGCGAGAATCCGGATCGATGATGATGGTGCCCGGACCGGCGGCGGCCTTGGCGAGGTCAGGCCACGCGGCGAGGCGTCCACGGAGGGTAGAGGAGCGGCCGTAGGCGACGGGCAGGTGGGCGATTCGGGGATCGGCCTCGAAGAGTTCGTAGCTCTTGCGGGTTGCGGCGAGGTGGATGCGGGCGTTGGGAAAGCGGCGCTTGGCGGCGTCGAGGACGAGGCTGGTGATGGCGACATCGGCGCCAAGGGTGACGCGGGAGAGCACGATGACGTCGTGGACGCGCGCGCTGTCGCCGGTGAAGCGGCGAGGCATGCGGATGCGGCGGTATCGCGCGAGTAGTTCCTTGGCCCGGTATTCGGGACAGGCGAATTCGACGACGTCGGCAAAGAGAGCGGCGTAAGTATCGCAAAGGGCCGGCTCAAAGAGGTCAGCGAGGCGTTCGACGACGATGCCGAAGAGGGCGTGAGTGCCCTCGCGAGCGCGCTCTTCGTCAGGGTGAAGAGCGCAGCGGATCAGGGTCTCCAGCAGATCCGTGGGCCAGGTTGCGCCGCGGAGGCAGTAGTTTAGAAGTTCGAGCGCGAGATCACTCGGCGAAATACTTTCCAACGATAAGCTCCAGCTTCTTCTTAGTCGCGTCGGGTACGGTCTTCTTGTCGGTGATCAGGGCGTGCGCGAGGGCAGAGCCGCATTTGCAGGTGCGCTCGGCGGGAAGCGCGGCGACGGTAGCGGCCACCACCTTGCACGCGTTCTCAGCATTTTGCATGAGGTTGGCGATGATGTCGCTGACAGTGACCGCGTCGTGGTCCTGGTGCCAGCAGTCGTAATCGGTGACCATGGCCACGGTGACGTAGCAGATTTCGGCTTCGCGGGCGAGCTTGGCTTCCTGGAGGTTGGTCATGCCGATGACGTCCATGTTCCAACTGCGATAGACGTTAGATTCGGCGAGGGTGGAGAAGGCGGGACCCTCCATGCAGAGGTACGTGCCACCTTGTTTAACGGTGACTCCGGAATCCACACAGGCTTTGGTCACGACGTCAGAAAGCTGCGGGCAGATGGGGTGGGCGAAGCTGATGTGGGCGACGAGACCTTCGCCGAAGAAGGTGGACACGCGGCCGCGAGTGCGATCGAAGAACTGATCGGGGATGACGAAGTCGAGAGGACGGTGTTCCTCCTTCAGCGAGCCGACGGCACTGAGCGAGACGAGCTGTTCGACGCCAAGGGACTTGAAGCCGTAGATGTTGGCGCGGAAGTTGAGTTCGGAGGGCGTGATGCGGTGGCCTTTGCCGTGGCGGGCGAGGAAGGCGACCTGTTTGCCGGCGAGTGTGCCGACGACGTAAGGGTCAGACGGCGAGCCCCACGGCGTGTCGATGTGCACCTCTTCGTGCGCTTCAAAGCCGGGCATGTGGTAGAGGCCACTGCCGCCGATAATGCCGATCTTAGCTGTCAATGCGAATGCTCCTCAGGAGGGGTGAAAGAACAAGAATAGCGAAGAATGTCGGCGGCGGCGGAGTAGGGGTCTTGTTCGCGGCGGGCGATGCGGGCGGCGGCCTCTTCGATGAGGGCCGCGGGGATGCGTTCGAGGAGGCGCTCCCGTATGAGTTGCTGAAGACGGTGGGTCCAGAGGGCGGCTGTACGCGGGGCGTGGTGTATGGTGTCGCGGAAGTGGCGGACGGCGGCGAGGGTTTCGGCAACGCCTTGGCCTTCGGAGGCGATGACACGGATGAGAGGCGGCACCCAACCATCGGGGCGATGATCGAAGGACTGCGCGGTTTCGACCTCGCGTTGGAGACGATCGATGCCGGCGTGATCGGCTTTGTTAAGCGCGAAGACGTCGGCGATTTCCATAATGCCGGCTTTGTTGGCTTGGATGTCGTCACCCATCCCGGGGACGAGGACGACGACGGTGACATCGGCGAGTTGCGCGATTTCGACTTCCGCCTGGCCCACGCCGACGGTTTCAACGATGACGACGTCGCGGCCGGCGGCGTCGAGGAGGAGCGCCATATCGGTGGTGGCGGCGGCGAGACCACCGAGGGAACCACGGGTTGCCATGGAGCGGATGAAGACGCCGGGATCGGCATGGTGGTCCTGCATGCGGACGCGGTCGCCGAGGATGGCTCCGCCGGTGTAGGGGCTGGAGGGATCGACGGCGAGGATGCCGACCGTCTTCGCTTCGGCGCGGAGGAGGCGGATGAACTGATCGACGAGGGTGCTCTTCCCTGCCCCAGGCGCGCCAGTGATACCGATGATGACGGCGCGGCCGGTGTGGGGGAAGAGCTCGCGGAGCAGATCGCGAGATTCCGAGGTGCGGTTTTCCACGGCGGTGGCGGCGCGGGCGAGGGCGCGCAGGTCGCCCGCGAGGATACGCTCCGCCGTGGGGTTCATTAGTTTTTCAAGAGTTGGCGCGCGATGACCAGACGCTGAATTTCGCTGGTGCCTTCGCCGATAGTACAGAGTTTCACGTCGCGGTAGAACTTCTCCACCGGGTAGTCTTTGATGAAGCCGTAGCCGCCGTGAATTTGGAGAGCTTCGTCGGCAACCTTGACGGCGATCTCCGAAGAGAAGAGCTTGGCCATGGCGGATTCGCGGGTGACGCGGCGGCCCTCGTCCTTGTGCGCGGCGGCGCGGTAGGTGAGCAGCCGAGCGGCGTCGATGGAAGTGGCCATGTCGGCGAGTTTGAATTGAATGGCCTGGAATTCCGAGATGGGACGGCCGAATTGCTTGCGCAACTTGGAGTAGCGAAGAGCGGCGTCATAGGCGCCTTGGGCGAGGCCAATGGAGAGAGCGGCGATGGAGATGCGGCCCCCATCGAGGATGCGCAGGCTGTCGACGAAGCCTTCGCCGACTTCGCCAACGAGCGCGGATTCGTGCAGGTGGCAGTTTTCGAAGATCACTTCGCCGGTGTCGCTGCAACGCATGCCGAGCTTGTTCTCCTTCTTACCCGCGCGGAAGCCGGGAGCGCCGGTTTCGACGATGAAGGCGGAGATACCGTGCTGGGAGGCGGTGCGATCGGTGACCGCCATGGCCACGCAGACGTTGGCGTAGTGGGCGTTGGTGGTGAAGGTTTTGGCTCCGTTGAGAATCCAACTGCCGTCATCCTGGCGGACGGCCTTGGTGCGGGTACCGGCGGCGTCGGAACCGGCGTCGGGCTCAGTGAGGGACCAGCAGCCGAGCCACTCGCCAGAAGCAAGCTTGGTGACGTAGCGACGGCGTTGTTCGTCGTTGCCGGCGGTGTAAATGTGATTGGTGCAGAGCGAATTGTGGGCGGCTACGATCAATGCCACCGACGGATCGACACGCGCCAGTTCTTCGATGACGATGCAGTAGTCAATGTAGCCGAGGCCGGCGCCGCCGAACTCCTCGGGAAAGATGACGCCGAGGAAGCCGAGCTTACCTAGCTTGGCGACGACGTCAGAGGGGAAGGTTTGGGATTCATCCCATTCCATGACATGGGGCGCGATTTCCGCGGTAGCGAATTCGCGCACCGACTTGCGTAGGGCGAGTTGGTCCTGCGTGTAGTCAAAGTGCATAGATTTAGGGCGCGAAGGAAGGCGATTAGGCGAGATCCTCGCGCGTTGCATCCCACTTGATGGTTCGACCCTGGCGGTAGCTGTCCACGGCCATGCGGCAGGCGATGGAGACGCGGAAGCCGAGATCGAAGGGGCAGTTGGTTTCTTTGCCGGAGCGGATGCAATCGAAGAAGTTCTGCATGTGGGCGTTTGGACCGGTGTTGGAGCGGCCAAGCACTTCGGCGCCGTTAGGCCGGTTAACCTTTTCGGGTGCGTAGCGAATCTGCTGGCCCTTGGAGATTGTGCCGTCGGTACCGAGGATGTCCTCCGTAGCGCCGAGGCGGGCGTTGCCGAAACCAGAGTCCCAGGAGATGAGCATTTCTTCGGGTTGTTCGATAGAAACGTTCATGGTGTCGGGCACTTCGCGTCCGTCCTTCCACAGGTAGAGGCCACCGGTCATGGTGACGGCGCGGGGCACCTGGAGATTCATCGCGCGATACCAAAACGCCAGCTGATGGCACATGTTTTCGTAAACATTGCCACCCGAGTAGTCCCAGTAGAAGCGCCAGTTGGCGTAGCGGTTGGCGTCGAATTCATGCGGCGCGGCTTCGCCCTGGAACGATTTCCAGATGATGTTTTCCGGGGACATGTCGGGATAGACCGGGCGCGACCACTGCGGTTTACCGTGGGGCGTGTTGCGGTACATGTGGGCGTGGATGGCGGTGATTTTGCCGACACCGGGATCAGAGAGCATGGCGACGGCGTCGGTCATCTGGCCGGAGGAACAGGACTGGTGGCCGATTTGGACGGTGAGCTTGCCGGCAGCGCGTTTGTAGGCTTCGCGCATGCGCTTGGCGTGGGCGACGGTGAAGGCCATCGTCTTTTCCTGATAGACGTGTTTGCCCGAATCGAGCGAGGCAACGAAGTGCTCACAGTGGAGGTGCTGCGGGGTGGCGATGAGGACCGCGTCGATGGCTTTGTCTTCGAGCAGGTAACGGTGATCGAGGTACGTCTTGGCGGCGGGGGCGAGTTGCTTGGCAGCTTCGAGGCGGCGCGTATAGACGTCGGCAAAGGCGACGATTTCGACGTTGGGACAAGCGAGGGCCTCGCGAGCGATCTGGGTGCCGCGGTCGCCGGCGCCGATGAGACCGATGCGAATCTTCTCGTTGGCGCCTAAAACGCTACCGGGCGCAGCCAGCGTCCCGGCGATGCCGGTGGCCACACGGCCTATGAAACCGCGACGTGAATCCATTTCAACTGCTACCCTTTCTTGGAAGGCGAAGGACTGATCCTCTAATTATGGTATCACCGGGGTTGGACCGTTAACGATGATGATGAAGGAACCGGGAACTCCGGAAGAGTTGGCGGCGGCACTACGCGAGGCGGCAGACGCAGGACAGACGATCCACCTGGGAGGGGCGTTCAGCAAGAATGCAATGGGCGGGCGTGTGGCCGAGGCGGCTGTGCAAATCGGTACGGGCCGGTTGAGACAGGTGCGGCAGTATGAGCCTCGCGACCTGACAATCAGCGTGGAAGCGGGCATGCCGTGGTGCGAGTTAGAGGAACTGCTGGCGGGG
>JBDTMC010000287.1:0-10103 GCA_039934475.1 Bryobacteraceae bacterium
GCGGTGGGGTGACGAGCGGATTGATTGGGTTGGGGGAACGGGTTACGTGGCGGGCTAAACATTTTGGCTTGTGGCAGACGTTGACGAGCGAGATTACGGCCTGGGAGCGGCCTACATTCTTTCGGGACGTGATGATCGAAGGCGCGTTCCGGTGGATGACTCACGATCATTTCTTCAAGAGCCTTACACCTGAAGTCACGGAGATGAAGGACGTGTTTTGTTTTGCGGCACCGTTGGGATGGGTGGGGCTGGTGGCGGAGGGGCTGGTTCTGCGGCGGTATATGCGGGCGCTGCTGCGGGAGAGGAATGCCGTGCTGAAGGAGTTTGGTGAGTCATGAGAATCGTTATTCCTGGGGGGAGTGGACAGGTGGGTTCGCTTCTGGCGCGGCACTTTCATGCACGTGGGGACTCGGTGACGGTGCTGAGCCGCGAGCCGCGGGGGGCTCCGTGGCGCGTGGCGGGGTGGAATTCGCTTCCTGATGAACTGGAGGGGAGCGACGTTTGCATCAATCTTGCGGGGCGTAGCGTGAATTGCCGGTATAACGGGGCGAACCGGCGCGACATTATCGAATCGCGCATCGGGAGCACGCTGCTCCTGAACAAGGTCATTCGATCGCTGGACCGGCCTCCTCGACTGTGGGTGAACGCGAGTACGGCCACGATCTACCGTCATGCCCTGGACCGGGCCATGGATGAGAGCACCGGGGAACTGGGCGGGCATGAAGTGGGAGTGCCCGAAACGTGGAACTTCTCGATTGGCGTCGCGAAGCGTTGGGAAGAGGCGTTCTTTTCGACCGCTACGGCGCGGACGCGGAAGATTGCGATTCGCAGCGCTGTGACGTTCAGCGCGGATCGCGGCGGCGTGTTCGATGTTCTCTCAGGGCTTGTGCGGCGAGGCCTGGGTGGCACACAGGGTGCCGGGACGCAGTTTGTCTCGTGGATTCATGAGGCCGATTTTGTTCGGGCTATGGACTTACTGATTGCGCGCGAGGACTTGGCGGGGGTGGTTAATGTCGCGTCGCCGAATCCCTTGCCGAATCGCGACTTCATGCGGGCGCTGCGGGACGCGTGGGGCGTAAGGCTCGGTTTGCCGGTTCCGGAATGGCTGCTGGAGATTGGCGCCGTTTTCCTGCGAACGGAGACGGAGCTGGTTCTGAAGAGCCGCCGAGTGGTACCGGGCCGGCTGCTGGACGCGGGATTTCAGTTTCAGTTTCCGGAGTGGCCAGGGGCGGCTCGGGATCTGGTGTCAACCTTCGTCGCGAAGGGTCAGAACCGGGTCGACGCGGGCGGCGCGGCTGGCGGGGAGGAATCCGGCGATCAAACCGATGAGCATCATTGCGACACAGGCGGCGGTGAGGGCGACGGGGTCGAGCGGAGACACCTCAAAGAGCAGGCTCTTCATTACCCGGGTAAGGGCGACGGCTCCGAGAAGACCGAACGCCAGACCGATGGCGACGAGGCTAAGCGCGTTGCGCAGAACCTGTGAGAGCACGTGGTTGGCGCGGGCACCGAGGGCCATGCGAATGCCGATTTCGCGGCGCTGCTGTGTGACGGCGTGGGATACGACGCCGTAGAGGCCGATGGCGGTGAGTAGGACGGCGATGGCGGCGAAGACACCGATGAGGCCGGCGGGGCGACTGCTGCCGGAGAGCGTGCGGTCGCGGACCTGCTGCATGGTGGCCACATCTCCGATGGGCAAGGTGGCGTCGATTTCGCGGATTGCCTGGCGGATGGCAGGCATGGCCGCCGCGGGATTCGATTGCGTACGCACCAAGAGTTTCACTTGAGGAGTGGGGAATTGGGCGAGGGGCGCGTAGACAACAGGCGGGTCGGGTGAGCCGGGTGAGGAGACTCGCTCACTGCGGATGATGCCGGCGATTTCAACTTCGGGCATCGACGATGTCCCTTCGGTGTAACCGGGAACGCTGACGCGAACCGTTCTGCCCACGGGATCCTTGATGTGGGCGACATCCGCCAAACGGGCGGCCAGAGCTTCATTGATCACCACTACCGGAGGAGTTCCAGCGACGTCGTTAGTGCTGATGCCGCGGCCGGCGAGCATGGGGACGGCGAGTGCGCGGAAGTAGCCCGGATCGACGCGCTTGAAGCGGATTCTTACGAGTTTCTCGACGGCGGGGACTTGCAGGGCTTCGCCATTGCCGATCCACTCGAGAGGCAAAACAGTTGCCATGCCAACCTGGGTGACTCCGGGCACGGCGTGGAGGCGTTCCACGGCGGAACGGTAGAACAACACGGCCTGTTGCGGCGTGCGGTAGGCGCCAAGCGGGAGATCGACGGACATGGTGATGACGTTCTGAGTGCTGATGCCCGTGTCGAGACCCTGGAGTTTGAGGAGGCTGCGCATGAGTAGCAATGCTCCCGCAACTAGGACGAGCGAGAGCGCTACTTCACCGACTACGATGAGGCGCCGCACGCGGGCGTGCACTCCGGAAGAGCCCCGCGCGGCGTGATTGAGCGACTCGGCGAGACTGCCGAAGGCGGTCTGCATGGCGGGCAGTGTTCCGGCGAGGAGCGCGACGGCCAGGGCGATGAGACCGGCAAAGGCGAGCACCCGGAGGTCGAGCGAGACGGCGGCAGTGAAGGGAATGGACTCTGACAGGAGAGGTGTCGCGAGGCGGAGAAGGAGGGCGGCGACAGCGATGCCGGCGATGGCGCCCATGAGGCAAAGGACGAGGCTTTCCGTGAGCAGTTGCCAGACGAGGCGGCTGCGGCTGGCGCCGAGCGCGGCACGCACGGCCAGTTCCCGGCGGCGAGCGGCGCCTTTGGCGAGGAGGAGGTTGGCGACGTTGGCACAAGCGATGAGGAGGACGAGGGCAACCGCACCGAAGGCGACGAAGAGGGAGCGTTGAAGGCCGGGGCCGACAAGCAGACGATCGAAGGGTTCCACGACGATGGAGGCTTGGCGATCCTCAACGGAGGACGCTTCAGTGAGGGCGGCGTGAATGGCCTGCATGCGTTCGCGGGCCTGGGTGAGAGTGGCGTCAGTGCGCAGACGGGCATAGACGGTGAGCCAGTGAAGCTTGGCGGTCCGCTGTTCCGGCGTGAAGATGAGGGGTTTCCAGAACCTGGTCTCGTCACGATCGAAGGCTCCGGGCGCAAGTACGCCGATGACCTGGTGTGGCTGGCCATCAAGGAGAGGGCGGCGCTGCAGGATGTTGGGATCGCCTCCGAAATCGACTTGCCAGGCGGCGTGACTGAGGACGATGACGGGTGCCGCACCGGGCTGGTCCTCCTCTGACGAGAACGTGCGTCCGAATTGAACTGGCGTTGTGAAGACGCGGAAGTAATCGGCAGTGACAGCCTTACCGAATAGCCGTGCGGGTTCGCCCTGGCCGGTGAGGGAGGCAGCGATTCCCTGCTCCGCGGAGAGTGCTTCGAAGACTGTGGCAAGGCGCTTCCATTCGAGAAATTCGGGTGGCTTGGTGGCATTGACGGCGCCGGGCCTGGGAGCTTCCCAGACGCCGACAATGCGCGCCGGGTCAGCGAACGGAAGAGGCTTGAAGAGAACAGCGTCCATGAGGCTGAACATCCCGACGTTGGCTCCGATGCCGAGAGCCAGGACGCCGATGACGACGGCGGAGAAACCGGGTGTGCGGCGCATGGACGCGAGACCGTAACGGAGATCGCGGAGAATCGTTTCGATCCACTGAAAGCTACGGCTGTCGCGATGTTCTTCCTTCAGCGGCTGAATGGCACCAAGACTCAGCCGTGCGGCGCGAAGGGCCGCGTCCGCTGAGAGGCCGCGAGAGATTCCCTCATGCTGGGCCAATTCGAGGTGGGCGGCGATTTCGTCTTCAAGTTCGGAATCGAGACGCCGTTTGCGGAGCAGTGCTACGAGGCGGCCGACGACGCGGCGTAGCGTCACGACTTCGCCTCCAGGAAGCGGGCGACGAGAGCAGTGGCCTTCTCCCACTTCGCGACTTCGACACGGAGTTGTTTCCGTCCAGCGGCGGTGAGTGAGTAGAACTTGACCTTGCGATTGGTTTCCGAGATGCCCCAATCGTCGCGAATCCAACCTTCCTGCTGAAGGCGAATGAGGGCGGGATAGACTGAGCCCTGGCTTAACTGCATGTCATCGCCACAGACCTGTTCGATGCGGCGGGAGATGGCGTAGCCGTGGAGGGTTCCCATGGTGTCAAGTGATTTCAACACGAGGAGATCGAGGGTTCCGTAGGGGACTTCCGTTTGTTGTTTCGACATGTCGTCTTTCGACAGCTTAATGATGGGACAGTTGGGAACGTGTGTCAAGCGGCGCCTTCCAATATGCCTTTACTGGAAAGACAGACAGGCGTGACTGTTCCTTCGAAATTGAGGGAGAAGTCTATTCGGAGCGGAGTGCGGTCATAGGATCGACGCGCAGCGTCCGGCGAGCAGGTATGTAGCAGGCGAGCATGGCCACCAAGGCGAGCACTCCTGTTACGGCCGCGAACGTGAGTGGATCCGAGGAACTCACTGAATAGAGTAAATTGGACATCAATCGCGTGAGTGCAAATGAAGCCACTGCACCCGTGATGACGCCGGCGCCGACGATTCTTGCCGCCTGGCCGAGCATGATTCGCAACACATCGCCGGGTGCTGCTCCGAGGGCCATGCGAACTGCGATTTCGTGAGAGCGCTGGGCGACGGAGTACGAAATCACGCCGTAGATTCCGATTGCCGATAACACGAGGGCGAGCGTGCTAAAGGCTCCCAGAATGATGAAAGTCACGCGGCGGGTGGAGACGGAGAAGCGGACAAGCTGCTCCATGGTCGCGATCCCAAAGATAGGCTGGTCTTTATCGATCGAAGCGATGACGCTGCGAATCGCCGAGGTCATTGCAGGGGCATCAGTAGCGGACTTGACGATGAGCGTCATGGAGTCAGACACGACTTGACGGAAAGGCAGGTAGACTTCGAGACGCGAGGGATTGGCAAGACCGTACAGCTTGGTGTCGCCGACAACGCCGACGATGGTGATCCATGGGGGCGCCTGGTCGGCCGAGGGATGGGAGAAGACGAAGCGTTTGCCGATGGGGTCGGCGCGGCCAAAGAACTGTTGGGCGAGGCGTTCGTTAATTATGGCGACACGCGGGGAATCCTCAGTGTCCATAACTGTAACTTCGCGACCCCGCAGGAGACGAACGCCGAGAGCCGTAACGTAGTCTGGGGTGACGATGTGAACGTCAGGATGAGGGTAGTTACCAGGCTTGGGCGGCGTCATGCCTTCGATAGTAATGTCTGTGCGCGAATGGTCTCCCGTGAGAGGCACACCGGTTCCCAACGCGGCGGCCTGGACGCCCGGCAACGCGCGTACACCTGCCAGGACGCGGTCCCAAAAGTTCAGGATCGCGGGATTCTTCCGGTACTGGGCGGTGCGCAAACTCATTTGCATGGTGAGGACTCGTTCGGTGCGAACACCGGCGTCCACCGAGAGAAGGCGAGAGAGGCTCTTCATGAGGAGGCCTGCCCCGACCAGTAGAATCAGCGCGAGCGAGATTTCCGCGACTACGAGAATGCTGCGCCAACGGCTGGCGGCGGCACCGGAGGTTGTGCCACGGCCGCCTTCCTTGAGTTCCGATTGCACATCGGCCTTGGTGGAGTGAAGAGCGGGACCGAGTCCGAAGGCAAAGGCGGCGGCGGTGGCGATGCCGGCGGTGAAGAGAAGCACGGTGGGGTTTAAGTCGATGTTGGCGCCGGCGAGCAGTCCTTCCGGAATGAAACCCGCGGCCGCGCGAATCGCCACGACGGCGAGGGCCAAACCGGCGAAGCCGCCGAGGAACGTAAGGACGAAACTCTCAGCGAGCAGATGGGCGACGATGCGGCCACGGGTGGCGCCGACGGCGATTCTTAGTGACATCTCCCGCGTGCGTGCGATGCCGCGCATGAGAAACAACGAGGCAACGTTGGCGCAGGCGATGAGAAGAACAAACGTCACGGCCGCGAATAGCACCATTACCGCGGGGCGGATCTCACTGACGAAGACATCGCGAATGGGCCGAAGAGTTACTCCGAATTGATCGTTGGTACCGGGGTAAGCCTGCGCCAGACGTGCGGCGATGCCTTCCAATTCCGTCTGGGCCTGGCGAAGGCCGACGCCTGAAGCTAACCGTGCGATGACGGCTGAGTCGCCACGCTCACCGCGCTCGCGGTATGACGTATTGCCGTTCATCCAGACACCGACTGGCTCTACCACGTCGACAGTTTCCAACCAGCGAAACTGCGGCGGCAGTACGCCGATGATGACGAAACTGCGGCCATCGAGAGCGATGGTCTGGCCGATGGCTTTGCGGTCAGCGCCGAAATGCGTTTGCCAGAGCGTATGGCTGAGCATCACGACGGGAGCCGCGCCGGCCTTCTCTTCTGACGGATCGAAGTCGCGCCCGAGCAGGGGATGGATTCCCAAGAGGGAGAGGAAGTTTGGCGAGACGGCGATTCCGGTGATGTTTTCCGGGCGTTCGATTCCGGAGAGGTTGAACGCGACGCTGTTGATGACAGCCATGTTTGAAAACGCACGGGTCTGCGCCCGCCAGTCCAAGTAATTGGGATACGACGGGCTGACTACGCCAACCATGGGTGTGGTCTCGTGCAGCACGATCAGAGACGCCGGGTCATGGTAGGGTAGCGGGCGCAGCAGGACGCCATAGAGGAGGGAGAATATGGCGGTGTTGGCGCCGATGCCAAGAGCCAGGGTAACCGTCGCCACGATGGTGAACCCGGGAGATTTGCGGAGCACGCGGAGGGCGTAACGAAGGTCGCGGGCGAGAGTGTCGAGTAACTGGACTCCGCGGGCGTCGCGGCATTCTTCCTTGATTTGATCGAGGCCTCCGAACTCGAGGCGGACTCGACGGTGCGCTTCGGCCGGGTTAAGGCCCGCGCTCAAGTATTTTTCAAGCTGTTGTTGGCGATGGAAGCGAAGCTCGTCTTCCAATTCCACTTCGATTCCCGGGCGGCGGAACAGTGTACGAATGCGAAAGAGAAGGTCGTGGAGCATGGGGAATTACAAAGACGTGCCGAGAACGAGGGCGACGGCAGCGGTCATCTTTTTCCAGGTGTCGGTTTCGAGTTCGAGTTGGCGCCTTCCGGCTTTTGTGAGTTCGTAGTAGCGGGCGCGGCGGTTGTTCTCAGAAGTGCCCCAGTGGGCTTTGATCCAGCCGCGCCGTTCGAGGCGGTGAAGGGCGGGATAGAGTGAGCCTTGCTGAATGCAGAGGACGTCGCTGGAGACTTGCTGCACGCGTTCGGAGATGCCCCAACCATGCTGAGGTTCGAGGGCGAGGGTGCGGAGGATAAGTAGATCGAGAGTACCTTGGGGCAGATCGATGCGTTGTTCCGGCATGACTCCTCTTTCGCTTCTACAAGAGAGTATGGCCGATCTCCTGTAGAAGCGCAAGGGGACTTACGGATTTGTGAGGGGGAACTCCGTTCCAACGACCCAGGGTTCGAGCGCAGGGCCATAACGAAGGTGGACCCGGTACTTCGCGTTGCGGCGATCTGCCGGCAGGCGGCGGAACGCATCGCTGAAGGGGCGAGGCACATGAATTGAGTTCGCGATTCCCTGGACCGAGCCGGAGAGATAGGCTGGTCTTGATGGCAGACCGCGATTCTCAGGGCGGAACGGATACGCGGCAATACGCACTACGGCCGGGACGATGAGGACGGAGTTGCGGTCGGGGTGGCGGCCGCGCAACTGAGCGGCATCTGTGGCGATATCGATTGCGACCAAGCGGGTCTCCGATTCATGAAGCGGCGAAGCGGCGTTCGGGTGCGACGCCGCTACGCTTTCCTTATACTCGCGATCGGACTGCTCCATGTACGTGCGCCACGCGGGCCCGTCGAACTCCATGGCGACGAAGACGCGGCGGGCGCGCTGCCGACGGTATAGTTCCACGGCCTTGTCGTCCGACGGCTCCACTGATGTATCGAAGCCGAGGTCGTGCAGGGTCTTCCGATCAAGCAACGTCGCAGGGAGTGCCGAGCCGAATTCGCTCGTGGATGGGTTGAGCCATTGCAGACCTAGCGTGACACCGCTGTCGTCTTCGTTATTGAGGTACGACAGTGGCAGCTCACGTTCGGTAAGAACGATGTCCGCCTGTACCTGACCCGTGCGGTTCCTCCAGGCATGAGCCAGCGCGAAAGCATTGGCGATGACGATGAGGGCGGCGGCAGTCAAGAGCGAGGCGCGCTTCATGCGTGGGCTCCTTTCGGGGCCATCTGCCCGCGGAGGCGTTTCAGAATCAGGACGAGAGCAATGCCGAGGCCGCCGATGATGGCGAAGAAGAGGTATTTGGGCATCCAGTCCCACCACCAATGATAGAGACGCGAAAATAGAAAGATCACAAAAGCGGCGGCGGAGGTGTTCACCAAGCCGTTCCAATGCTGCCGGATGCCGAGCCAGATGGCGGCGGCCGACGTGAGCAGCCCTAACAGTTCGTAGAGGCGTTCCACGTCGTGCTGGCTCAATGGCAGGTAGCTGGAGACACCCCATTCGGCCAACGAAAGGACGCAAAGGAAGAAGACGACCGCTCCGATGAGGCGGTACACGGCAGGGAAATCCGTATGGCGGTAATGGCGGATTACCAGAGGCGCGCAGAAAACGAGGACAGCGAGGAGGGCAATGAGTTCCGGGCGTTCGCCGAAGTCAAACCAGCGATAGCCGGACTGCGCGGTAACGGTCGCTGCTCCGTACGAAATTAACAGAAGCAGACCCGCTGCCAAGAGCAAGCGAAGGCCGTAGCGGTATGCCACGACGGTGGCGAATGCACCCCAGGCGAGTAAGGCGCGCTCCGTGGAGGTGATGTTGAAGATGCTGCCGAGCACGGCGAGATTCAGGACGAACGCGGCAAAGGCGACGATGGCGAGTAAGCCTGTGAAGTAGAGTGTCCGCTCGCGCGCCGCGGCAAATTCGGCGCATCCCAAAGCCAATAGCGGCACGATGAAAACAATGGCCACTTGTAGATACGTTTCGAGATTGCCCCAATAGCGCATGAAGAACAGCACCAGAGCGGCGCAGAGGGCAAAAGCGCCCAGTGTGGAGGCGATGCGCATACCCCACGAGGCACGCTGCTGTGAGACGGTGGTGTCGACGTCGAACTCCTGGGCCAATTGTGTGAGCCGCGTGCGCGCCCAATCGTCAAAGCGCGCCTGCTGCTCGGGTGATAAGCCGAGCACCTGTTGCAGTTCTTCGGTCGCCAGTTCCTGACGTAACAGGCGGATGCGCTCAGCGGACTGTTGGGCGGCGGATTGGCTTAGAACCGGACGCCGCTCTCCGCTTTTCTCCATGGCTAGATTCTATCCAGTCTTTTTGCCAACGTTTGGCGATGCTCAGACGTCTATATACTCAGAGACCTGAGTATGCCCAAAACTGACTCGTTGCAAGGATCGCTGGATTTACTGGTGCTGAAGATTTTGTCGCGGCGGCCGCGACTGCATGGGTACGCCATCATGGCGGCCATTCAGAGCATGTCGGAGGAGGAACTGAAGGCCGAGGAGGGCAGCCTGTATCCGGCGCTGCACCGGATGGAGGAGGCGGGTTGGGTCCGGGCGGAGTGGATCACGAAAGAGAGCGGGCGGCGGGCTCGCACATATGAGCTGACGAAGGCGGGCCAGAAACAACTGGTGACCGAAGAGGCGCGCTGGCAGGCGGTGACGGCGGCCGTGAATCGCGTATTAAGGATGGCTTGACGATGTCTCTATTTACGCGTTTGAGGAATCTGTTCCGCGGGGATGACCTGACGGCTGAGATCGAGGAAGAGATGGCGGCGCATATCGCGGAGGCCATTGAGGAGGGGCGCGACCCGGCGGAAGCGCGGCGTGCGTTCGGGGGGATGCTGCGGCAGCGGGAGGCGAGCCGGGATATTCGGCTGGTGGTGTGGTTGGATTCTTTGCGCGCGGATGTGGTGTTTGGCTGGCGGCAGTTGAGGAAGAAGAAGACGGCCACGGCGGCGGCTGTTTTGTCACTGGGGTTGGCGATCGGTTCCTGCACCTCCGCATTCCGCTTGATTGACGCGCTGTTCGTGCGCCCGCTGCCGGTGGCGCACGCTGAGCGGCTGCATGTTCTGTCGCGCCGCTGGACCGGGTTTGACGGGAAGCCGGCAGTTTATGACTCG
>JBDTMC010000288.1:0-10093 GCA_039934475.1 Bryobacteraceae bacterium
CTGTGCCGCCGAACTCGATTCCAAGTCTCGGCGCAACGCCTGGGACAACGGGCGCGCCACGGCCAACGCCGTTTTCCTGCGCGGCTTCGACGCGGAGATCCTGCAGGAGATGAAGGGCATTGCCGCTGGCGCCGCAGACGCCGGAGCGAAATACGAAGGCCGCTCCGTTGACTTACTCGACATCGTCGCCTCCAACACCATTACTGAACTCGGACTGCTGGCACCGGCTGCCGATATAGCACCCAATGGGTTGGAAGGGCTGCACTTTCAGCGGCCGAATTACTTCGACCCGAAGCGCGACGTGCCCGTGGGCGAACGCTGCAGCGCGTTCTGCGCCACGGGGCCCGCAACGAAAGACGGCAAGATGGTGATCGCGCACCTGACGATGTGGCCGCTGACGTTGGCCGAGCAGACCAACCTTATGCTCGATATCCAGCCCACGAAGGGTCACCGCGTACTGATGCAGAGTTATCCCGGCGGCATTCAGAGCGGCACGGACTGGTATCAGAACGACGCCGGAGTGGTTCTGACCGAGACCACCATCCGCCAGAGTCCTTTCAACATCCAGGGCACGCCGGTGGCTAACCGCGCCCGGAAGGCGATCCAGTATGGCGACAACATCGACCTCGTGGTGAAGCACCTCGGTGAAAAGAATAACGGACTCTACACCAATGAATGGATGATCGGCGATGCCAAGAATAATGAGATCGCCATGTACGAGCTTGGCACTTACAAGACCCATCTCTACCGCAGTTCGAAGAACGAGTGGTTCGGTAACACGCCCGGCTTCTACTGGGGCTGTAACAACGCCAAGGACTTGGATGTGCGGTTGGAGTACGCGCCCGATCCGAACGGCGAGCCGGCCCATATTCCCTTCACTCCCGCGCCTCGCGACATCAAATGGCAGCAGATGTACAGTGAGCACAAGGGATCCATTGACGAGCAGTTCGCTTTCCTCGCCATGCGCACGCCGCCGTTGGTCTCCTCCACCACCATGGACGCCAAGGTGGCTACCGCGGACATGGCCTCGCACTTCATGACGTGGGCGGCGTTTGGCAAACCCAACCAGCGCGAGTGGGTTCCCAATGAGCGCCAGCGCGAAACCTATTCCGGCAACACTGGCATTTACGCCTCGGGCTACCGTTTGATCGAAGGTAACACGCACGACGGATTGCGCGAAGCAATCAAGGTGAATGAAGCCGCGCGTCTTGCCAGCACCCCGGCGCCAAAGAAGGACGATCCGAAGGCCGAGTCCCTAAAAGACAAGCTCTGGAAGGGGTGGATCCTGCCCGCGTCCGACGGCGATTTATGGCTCAGCCTCGGCGCGACGTCCTACTACGAAGCCTTGCAAGCCGACGATCCGGCGAAAGGCATCGACGAAATTCGCGTATCCTTCCGCGCCGCCGCGTCCGAAGCCGATCAGCCTCTCGCGTCACTCACCGGTAAGACCGATCAACCTGTCTGGGCGCGCCTAGCGGCTTCGAAGGGTGCGCTCCTGATTGACGCGGTGCGCCAACAGATGGGTGACGACCAATTCTTCCCGGCCATGTCAGGCTTCTTCGCCACCCACACTACGAAACAGGTGACCACGGCGGAGTTCCAACAGGCCATGACGGCCGCTGCGGGCAAGACTCTCGACAGCACGTTTTCCACCTGGCTAAACCAGACTGGCCTACCGGGCGACACAGGCGGCCCGGGCTATCTATCCGGCCACATCTCCCGCCGGTTGGCGACCGCTGTCATTGTCTATGGAACACTTGCCGACGCGGGCGCTAACCGCTACGCCGCCGAACAACTGCAGACGCACCTGCTCTCCTGGTATGAGAGCGAAGTGCCGATCCGGAAGGACTTCGAAGTCGCCGCGAACGATCTGCGCGACCGCGATGTCATCTTCATCGGCCGCCCAGAAGCCAACTCCGCCTTGAAGGAATGGCAGGAAGGCCTGGCTCTGGACTACGCCGAGGGTGTCTTCAAAGTGGGGGGCACTGAATACGCACACGAGGGCGACGGACTTCTGTTCACCGCGGTCAATCCGCTGAACCCGAAGCGCATGGTTTTGGTATTGGCCGGCAACAGCGCCCTGGAAACCGTTCGGCTGGCCGAGGCGCGCTTTGGCTCCGAAGTGTGGGCCGTTTATCGCGAGGGTAAGCAGAAGAAGTCGGGCGTCCGATACTGAACGCCGAAGCAAGGAGATGAGCCGTGCCCATTGGCCTGGCATTTACTGAACTGCTGGAATACACAGACTGGGAAAGAGGCCAATGGCGGGAACGGCTGCGGCACGGACCCGCCGAAGTTCTGGACACCAGCACCGGCCCAAACGGCGATGGGCGGTTTGCGAAAGTCGGCGAAGTGGTGAGGCATATCTTTTCCGCTGAACTGCGCTACGTGGAGAGATTGACCGGACGTCCGATCACCGACACCAGCGCCATTCCGGCCGACGACGCTGTCGCGCTCTTCCAGCTTGGCGACCGCAGCCGCCAGGAGTTGAGAGTTTACATCGGGACGGTTCCGGACGGCGACTGGGACACTGTCAATGAGATGACGCTGGGCACTTACTATCTGGCGGCTTCGACTAAAAAGGTGATCAGCCACGTCTTATTGCATGAGATCCGCCACTGGGCCCAGATCGCTACGATCCTACGCCTGAGCGGAGTCAAAGCGGAGCCGAATGACTTTTTATTCTGCCCGGTATTGGGCGGTGAGTTCCGCAACACCTCAGCCTAGGTGCCACCGAGAAGGAGGTTTTCTCGTGAGATTGCCCAAACAACTACTCGCTCTTGTCATAGCGAGCATTCCGCTTCCCGCCGCTGCGCAGAACTTCAAGGAATACACGGTGATCCGGGCGGAATCAAGCCAGGCCGACGGCGTCGTCGCCTTCAAACGGATGGTCCTTGAGGCCCAGCGAGCTGACGGATCGAAGGTTTCCGGCGAGATCAATTCGGAACAGGCTTCGGTGCCGGTGCGGCGTTTTGTAACGCTCTATCCAGAGCGGCTCAAGGCTACGATCAACGACAATCTGCGCGCCATCACAACGATCTACATCGAGCCTCATGCAGCGCCGGTGCCTCGGCCGCACGATCCCAAGTGCGGGCTCGCTCAGATGATGGCCTCCACCACGCCGGTCTACCTTGGCGAAGATACGGTGATGGGTTACAAAACCGTGATTCTGCAAAGCGAAGAGCGACTCGCCGACGAATCCCGGCCGAGATAGTCAGGCCTTCTTAGTGATCGCACCTCGATTGAGCCGCCAATGGTTGCGCGCGGACTTTCGTGTCCTTCAGTGCAGGGCCCCGCAATTGGCGCTTGGCAACAAAGCTACGGAAGGAACACCGCCATGAGCGCGGCGACACGGGCCCGGATCGGGTGCCTTGAAGTGGGTCGCCTTCGAAAGTCTCGAAGACCATCTCGCGTCGGCGTCGCATCACGACAGGGCGTTGTGCCAGGCGAAGTTGGTTTGGAAGTGAGGACCGAAGGGGGTGCGGCGGAAAACTAAGGTACAGCAGGAACTCGACTTCGCGCTTGAGGCTCGGAGGATTCGCGGAGGCATGGTTGAGGAATTAAGTGCGTTTCTACGGCAGCTCGGCGAGGGCAGCCTGATATCACTCTTCGATCTTCTACCACCGTTCAATTTGCATACCTTGGCCCCGGCCCGTTTTACAACCCACCTTCCTTGACGCCCGGGCGTACCTTGCGTTTTAACTCGTCGAATATATTCTGCAGGAAAACCACCTGGTGCGCGCGGGCTTTTTCCGCATCGGTGGCCGGCGCGGGCATCACGACCACAGCGCGCTTCCCGTCCGGAAAGATATCGAAGCTTTGATCGAGGATGAAATACTGAGCGAAGCGGGTCTCCGACCACACCCGCGGTTTCGACGCATGGAACATCCCGCCTACTGACGAGCAGTTTACGACGATGATTCTGTTGTCGAAATCCTTGTAAAAAATCTGGTGGCCGTCCCGGGACCAGACTGGGAACCACCCCCCGCCGCTCGAAATTGGCCACATTCCGCCGCTCCCCGCTGTCCCTGGCGGAAAGGGCCGGACATATACGTCGATGATTCCGGATTCGCTCGACGCATAAGCCATCCATCGTCCATCGGGTGAGAATTGCGGGCCGCCCTCAGCCGCATCGGTGCGCAGGAAGACCTCAGGTTTGCCGGGCTTGACGTGATTCGACTCATCGAACTCGAATGCTACTGTCCAGAGGTCCCAACTGGTATTGTCGGATTGATCACTATACGCAAGCCGTTTTCCATCGGGGGCGAAGAAACCCGGAATATGTGACGTTCCCTGCGTCAACCTTTCGGCTTTGCCGCTGCCATCAGACATCATGAGGTAAACGCCATCCACCAACCCGACCGCAATGCGCTTGCCGTCCGGACTCCAGGCGAGCCCGCTTTTGGTATTACCCGGGGCGAGGAGGGTCATCGTATCCTGCGCCAGTGAATAAATCCAGACACTGCGGCGCCCTTGCTCCCAAAGAGCCAGGGCCAGCCTTTTACCGTCTGGAGAGAAACGAGTCTCTCCGTATGAGCCGGGCCTCGCCGTCAGCGGTTGCAACTTGCCGGACGGGTCGAGCCATTGAAGAGTATTCCGGAGCGGTCTGGCCTTGCCGTAGATCAAGGTGCCAGTGCGGTCAAAAGAGAATTCCGCGCCTCCGGAAACCGCGAAATATTCGATGTCCTCCAGCACCGTCAAAGCGGGACCAGTAAGCTCTAGTCGGACGGGATCCATGGGTATGGCGATGAGAGCGCCATCGCGAACGAACACGAGGTGGCCGCTTGGTAAATAGCGTCCAAAGGATCCGTTTCTTAGCAGCACCGTTATGCGCCCGGTTTCAAGGGAAAGGACCTCAAGGTCGAAGCGTTCCGTGGACTGTCCCCAGGCGGTAAACAAAACGGCTTTGCCGCCCGGTAGGATCTGTGGCCAGCGATGGCTGGTTTCGCCGGAAACGGGCATAGTCAAGGGTTTAGGCGTACCGCCGGCGGCCGGAACCCTGGAGAGCCCGCGATTCCAATCGAACGCGGCGATGATTGTTCCATCTTCGCCCCAACTGCCGCCATGTCCGCCTCCGGTACTGCAAACGGTGAGTACACCACCCCCGTCGAGGGACACCTTGCTTAGCTTACCGACCGGGCCGATACCGGAAAAAAAGCCCAGCCATGAGCCGTCAGGTGAAAAGAATGGCTCTCTAGCACCTTCCGTGCCCGCAAGTGGTGTTGCCGCGGACTGATCCACACGGCGGGCGGAAAGCCGCGTTTGTCCGTCCGCGCCGCGCGAGACGAACGCCAGTCGCTTGCCGTCCGGGGATAGGACAACACTCGCGCCATAGGTTGCATCCAGGACTGAGTCCGGACCGAGATCCACATCCAGCCGGATCAGCGGTTGGTTCTGGCGGCTGGTGTCCCGCGGTATCCACAAGGCGATCGCGAGTCCAAAGGCTGCCGCGGCTGCAATGATCCACGGCAGCAGGGCGCGGCTCGGTGGTTTGGCGCGCGGCGTCTCCGACTGCGGCTCCGCCAAGTAGTCTTCGAGTATGATCCGCGCATCGCCGATGTCCCGCAGGCGCCGTTTTGGGTCTTGCTCCAGGCAGCGCCGGATCATTGTGCCGATGGCCTGCGGCCAGCCTAAATCGCTCAGCGGTTCCCCCGGCACCGGCCGCCTGCCGATTACCATTTCGTAGAAAATGACCCCGAACGCCCAAATGTCGGCTCGCTTGTCGACGGCTTGTCCGCGCGCCTGCTCCGGGGCCATGTAGGCGGCTGTACCGAGAATGAAGCCTGGATTGGAACCCTCGATTGCCTCAGTCGCGGGACCATCCACCTTCGCCAGTCCAAAATCGAGTACCTTCACCTGACCGTCGGGAGTGACTTTGATATTCGCGGGCTTTAGGTCGCGATGGACCACGCCTCTTTCATGCGCATACTCCAGCGCTTCTGCAATTTGTATCGTTATCGCTATCGCTTCAGGCAACGGGATACCGCCGCGTGCGATGCGGTCCTCCAGCGTTGGCCCGGGCACATATTCCATTGCCAGCGCGTGGCCGCCGTCAATCGCCTCCACGCCATAGATGGTTGCAATCCGGGGATGATTGAGCGCTGCCAGGATCCGTGCCTCACGTTCTAAGCGCGTCTTGCGCCCCGTGTCGCCGGTGAAAGCCGAAGGCAGGACCTTGATCGCCACGTCCCGTTTGAGGCGAGTGTCGCGCGCCAGATACACCTCGCCCATGCCGCCCCGGCCGATGGGTTCCAGAATCTCGAAATTACCTAGCTTGTATCCGGATGGCAGGGCCGGGGTGTTGTTCGCGAGCGAGGAGATTGGCGAATGCTCCAGGAACGACCCGGCCTCGGAAGCGAGGTTCAGCAGGGACTCAACCTCGCGCTGGAGACTCGGATGGTCCGCGCAGGCGTGCGTGAGGAATTCCGTGCGCTTCTCGGGCGGTTCGGCGAGCGCCGCCTGGTACAACTCCTCGATTCTTTTCCAGCGTTCAACCTGCATCCGCTGTTCCCGACTCGGTAGTCAAGGAGTATCCTTGGTGCCCGGGCGCACCTTGCGCCTCAACTCATCAGACATGTTCAGGAGGAACACCACCTGGTGTGCGCGAGCCTTTTCCTCATCGGTGGCCGGCGCGGGCATCACCACCGCGGCGCGCTTGCCGTCTGGCGACATATCAAACGTTCGATCTGCAAAGGATACAGTGGCAATCCGGGTCTTCGACCACACCCGCGGCTTCGATGCTTGGAACACCTCGCCTCGGGTGGAGCAACTTACCACCATGATCTGATTATCGAAACTCCGGTAAAACAGCTCCCGTCCATCGTGGGACCAGACCGGAAACAAGCCGCCACCAGTTGAGACCGGCCAACGGCTGCCAGTCGCCCCTCCCGCCGAAAACCGCCGGACATAGACCTCCGCGACCCCGGATTCGTCCGAGATGTAAGCCAGCCACCGTCCATCGGGTGAGAATTGAGGAAACGCCTCGCCCATCGGTGCGCGAAGGAAGGTCTCCGGTTTGCCTGGCTTGACTCTGCCCGTCTGGTCGAATTCCAGCGGCACAGTCCAGATATCCCAACTGGTTGTCTTAGAATAAGCGGCGTAAGCGAGCCGCTTGCCATCAGAGGTGAACGAGTATGGATATTGAGCCGGTCCCGGTCCACGCGTCAGCCTTTCGTCTTCCCCGCTGCCATCGGCCATCGTCCAGTAAATACCATCCGCGGAGCTTAAAGCGATTCGCTTGCCGTTGGGGCTCCAGACCAGACCGAATGAGACATAACTGCCGGCGAGCCGGGTTGTCGCCTCCGCCTCAAGGTCATAGATCCAGCAGCTCTTGCGCCCATGGTCCCACACACCCAATGCTAGCTGCCTGCCGTCGGGAGAGAACCGAGTCTCCGCATAGCCAGCAGGCTTGGCGAGCAGCGGTTGCAGCTTTCCGGATTTGTCAAGCCATTGAACCGTGTTCCGCTGTGGACGACTCTTAGTGTAGGTCAGCGTCCCAGTGCCGTCAGACGAAAGGTTCGTACTTCCGACAACCGGAAGATACTCTAGATCCTCGAGCAGCGTCACTGCGGGTCCGGTTAACTCCAGCCGGGTCACATCCATGGGTGCCGCGAATAGTGCGCCCTCGTGGGCGAAGATTAGGTGCCCGCTTGGTACATAACGCCCGTATGAAGCCCGATGTTGCAGCACCGTTCTGCGGCCATCCGCCAGTGATTGCACATCGATATTTGCGCCGTCAAAGCTGCCGTTTGAGGGGTCATAGGAGGTAAATAACACGGCCTTGCCCCCGGGGAGGATTTGTGGCCACCGGTGGCTGGTCTCTCCGGAGTTTAGCGTTGTCACCGGCGTCGGCTGACCGCCGGCGGCGGAGACCCGCGAGAGCCCACGATCCCAATGGAGTGGGGCGATGATCGTTCCATCCTCATCCCAACTGGCACCGGCCGCGCCCGGAGCATCGGAAACGGTGAGTACGCTACCCCCGTCGAAGCGGATTTTCTTCAGCTTCCCACCGAAAGGGCTTTGGGTCTCGGTGAAGAAGCCTAACCAAATGCCGTCCGGAGAGAAGAAGGGGCCGACAGCACCTTCCGTGCCTGCTAAGGGCGTTGCCTCAGCCTGGTCCAGACGGCGGGCGGAAAGCCGCGTTTGTCCGTCCGCGCCGCGCGAGACGAACGCCAGTCGCTTGCCGTCCGGGGAGAGCACTACGCTAGCTCCATTCGTTGCATCCAGGACCGCATCCGGACCCAGATCCACGTCCAGCCGGATCAGGGGCTGATCCCGATGGGCCGTGTACTGAAGCATCCACAGCGCGACAGCCAGCCCGAGGGCGACCGCAGCCGAAATCATCCACGGCAGCAATGCGCGAACCGCTGGCTTGCCACGCGGCGTCTCCGGCTGCGGCTCCGCAAGGTATTCCTCCATTACGATCCGAGCGTCGCCGATGTCCCGCAGGCGCCGTTTTGGGTCTTGCTCCAGGCAGCGCCGAATCATTGTGCCAATGGCCGGCGGCCAGTCTAAATCGCTCAATGGTTCCCCTTGGGTGGGCCGCCTGCCGATTACCATCTCGTGGAAGATGATCCCAAATGCCCAAATATCTGCTCTCTTGTCGACGGCTTGTCCGCGCGCCTGCTCGGGGGCCATGTAGGCGGCGGTGCCGAGAATGAAGCCGGGATTGGAACCGTCGATTGACCCAGTCGCGGGACCATCCACCTTCGCCAGTCCGAAATCGAGCACCTTTACTTCGCCGTCGGGCGTGACTTTGATATTCGCCGGCTTCAGATCGCGATGGACCACACCTCTTTCATGTGCATACTCCAAAGCTCCTGCGATTTGGATTGCTATCGCTATCGCTTCAGGCAACGGGATAACGTCGTGCGTGATGTGGTCCTCCAGCGTTGGTCCGGGCACATATTCCATTGCCAGCGCGTAGCCGCCGTCAATCGCCTCCACGCCATAGATGGTTGCAATCCGGGGATGATTGAGCGCTGCCAGGATCCGTGCCTCACGTTCTAAGCGCGTCTTGCGCCCCGTGTCGCCGGTGAAAGCCGAAGGCAGGACCTTGATCGCCACGTCCCGTTTGAGGCGAGTGTCGCGCGCCAGATACACCTCGCCCATGCCGCCCCGGCCGATGGGTTCCAGAATCTCGAAATTACCTAGCTTGTATCCGGATGGCAGGGCCGGGGTGTTGTTCGCGAGCGAGGAGATTGGCGAATGCTCCAGGAACGACCCGGCCTCGGAAGCGAGGTTCAGCAGGGACTCAACCTCGCGCTGGAGACTCGGATGGTCCGCGCAGGCGTGCGTGAGGAATTCCGTACGCTTCTCGGGCGGTTCGGCGAGCGCCGCCTGGTATAACTCCTCGATTCTTTTCCAGCGTTCAACCTGCATCCGCTGCTTTGGCCAGAAGTTCACGCTTCAGCCAAACCTTAGCCAGACCCCAGTCGCGAATCACTGTATTGGCGGACAACCCCAGGACGGCGGCAGTCTCCTCTACATTCATGCCGCCAAAATAGCGAAGTTCCACTACTTGCGCCTTGCGTGGATCAAAGGCCGCCAGCCGGTCCAGGGCTTCGTCCAAAGCGATCAATTCCGCCGGCCTCGCAGGTGCGAACACCAATTCTTCGTCAAGAGGGAGTAGGCAGACGTTACCGCCCCTCTTATGCCGTTGCAAACCGCGGGCGTGGTCCGACAATATATGACGCATTACGCGTGCCGCGATGGCGAAGAAATGGGTCCGGTCCTGCCAGACGGGGTGACTCTGCTCTACCAAACGCAGATAGGCCTCGTTGATCAAAGCAGTGGTCTGCAAAGTGTGACCGGGAGCCTCCCGGCGCATGTGCCGCCTTGCAATGCGGTGCAATTCATCGTGAACAAGCGGGACGAGTTGGTTCAGGCATTCCTGTTCGCCCAATCGCCATCGGGCGAGTAGACCAGTAACTGTTGCCGACTCCTGCGTTTTCATAGGCGGCCTTCCAGATTTGGAGCAAGTCTAGCATGCCCAGTGACGGGTTGCATTGTTATTTGTCCGTAAAGACATTTGCGTACTTGTGGTGTCATTCGCCGCGATTTGCAACGCAGCGTCGTACGACTTCACCGCACCTTC
>JBDTMC010000289.1:0-10030 GCA_039934475.1 Bryobacteraceae bacterium
TGGGAATCCCGTGGCGCTTCGACTCTTCGCGGTAGTGCGCCTGTAAGTCAGGGTCGGCGAGCAACAAATGATCGCCACCCGGCTCGCCGCCGAGGGTCACTTGCAGCCCATCGACCCCAACTTTCTTCGCCAGCGCGATCGCCTCGGGTTTCGACGACAGGCGCAGCACGCCATCCATCACGCCGATCTTGAGGCTGAACCCGCCGGCGGCCCGTAACGGCACGGCGGCGGCAGCGGCGGCAAGGAAGCTGCGGCGAGTGATCATTTCAGTTCCACGGCGATGACTTCAAACAACTCCTGATTGAGATTGAGCTCGGTATGCTTGGTGGGCGCACTCCAGCTCGCTTCGCCGCGCTTGTGCGTTGCTACCGTGGACTTCCCCGCGGGATCCGTTACTTTGACATTCTGCGGAGTCAAGTACGTTACCACGCGGTTGAGCGCATGCTCGTGGAGCGGCGCGCTCTCGCCAGGTCCGAGGTGGGCGCGGATCACGCGTACCTGCGCGTTCTCAAATTCGATTTTGTAGTGCTTCGGGTCAACCTTTAGCGGATCGAGCGGCCCGCTGGCTTTGCCGCCGGCACCGGGCTTCTTCAACTCGATCTCCACGATGCCCACCGCCTTTTCGCTTGTGATGTTGGAGGTGTGCTTGCCGGAGATCGGGCTCCACTCCACTTCACCAGCCTTCCAGGCGAGCTTCGACACTTTGCCCCCTTCATAAGCGAGATCTTCGGTGCCGGCGTCCAAGTAGATCATGACGCGGTTGAAAGCGTGTTCGTGCAGGCGACCAAGCTGGTGCGGCACGGCATTTGCCTTGAGTACGCGCACCGAGTCATTTTCAAAGAGTGTGACAGTTTGGCCCAGCGAAAGAGGCGAGAGAAGGAGCAAAAGAGAGAGCAGTTTCTTCACGATCCCCGCATCATATCCCACGCAGCAGGACAACGGTGAGATCGTCTTCCTGCTGCTTGCCGTGGAGCCAGTCGCGGACGGCGCAGTTTATGGAGTCAAGCATCGCATCCAGCGGCTGCGAAGCGGCGCGCCTGACGGCATCCAGCAGACGGTCCTCACCGAACTCGTCGCCCGAGTCGCGGCCGGCTTCCGTGACGCCATCCGAGTAGATCACCAGGAGGTCGCCGCGGTCGAGGGTCGTCTGGTCGTCAACGCAGTCCCAGAAGGGCAGCAGTCCGATGACAGGCGCGGTGGCGTGCAAGCGCTCCACGGCGCCATTCGCCCTCACCAGCAGCGGCGGGTTGTGACCGCAGTTCACGTAACGCAGGACGCGCTTCACGGGATCGAAGAAGGAGAAGAACAAGGTAGCGAAGTGGTGCGGCTCCGTTGACTCCTGAAAGAGGCGATTGACGCCACGCATGAGACCGGGCAGGTGACTGACACCCATCAGGCACTGGCTGCGCAGCGTGGCCTGCAAGTTGGCCATCAGCAGCGCTGCCGGTATCCCCTTTCCCGAAACATCGGCCAGAACGGCGGCGAAGCGGTTGGCGCCGACATCGGGAAAATCGTAGTAGTCGCCGCCAACCTCGCCGGCCTGAATGCAGCGCCCGGCATACTCGATGCCATCGAACTGGTTCATGGTTCGCGGGAAGAGATTGATCTGCACCTGGCGGGCGATGGCCATGTCTTGCGCCAACCGCTCGTGGCGGGCATTTTGTTCGGCTTGCAGACGGGTCTGGCGGTTGCCTTCCTCGATCTTGGCTTGCAGCGTGTGAAGCAACTGGGCGTTGTCCCACGGTTTGAGGACGAAGTCGCGTGCGCCTCGACGCATTGCTTCCACGGCCAGCTCGATGGTGCCCCACGCGGTCATCACGATGATCGGGAGATTCGGGGCCAGACCCTTCAACTTCGAAACCAGATCCAAACCCTCTTCGCCGGAAGTGGTATCGCGCGTATAGTTTAGGTCCATCAGGACGGCGTCGAAGGCTTGAGCGCGAACCGCATCCAGCACCGCCGCGGGGGACATGGCCGAGACAGTCTGGCTGCCCGCTCCCTTTAAGAGGAAGCCCAAGGCGTGGAGAACGTCAGGCTGGTCGTCGGCGATGAGGATTCGTGGCAATCGGGAGTACCGTCATTAGAACTACAGCAAGCACAGTGCCAGCGCAAGAGACGGCAGGTAAACGCCGGGGAGTTGGCGACGTGTCCGATTCCGGGACGGCGGTGCCCGCTAGCGGCTCTCGCCCACCCGGTGGAGTTTCATGAGGTTGGTGCTGCCCGGCCGGCCGATGGGTTGTCCGGCTACGAACACCACGCTGTCGCGCGCCTTCAAAACCTTCCGTTCCAGCAGGATACGGTCCATGTGCAGGAGCATCTCGTCCGTCGACATGAGGTTGGGAACAAGCACTGGGAAGATGCCGTAGATCAGCGACAGTTGGCGTGCCGTGATGGGGCTCTGCGTGAACGCGTAAACAGGCACCGGCGGACGGTAGCGAGCGATCAGACGCGCGCTGAAGCCGCTGGACGTGAACACGGCGATGGCTTGCACGCCAGCCGACCGGGCGGCGTGATAGGCGGCATCGGCAACGATTTCGGCGTGTGTCGGGCTGGAGCGGTTGGAAAGAGGCTCTTTGAATCCCAAAGACTTCAGCGAGCTTTCGGCTTCGGCCGCAATACGGTCCATCAGCGCAGCCGCCTCCACCGGGTACTTCCCGGCCGAGGTTTCGGCGGATAGCATCACCGCGTCAGTGCCATCGTAAATCGCGTTGGCGACGTCGCTGACCTCGGCGCGCGTCGGGAAGGAATGCTCAATCATCGATTCGAGCATCTGCGTGGCCGTGATGACGAACTTGCCCTGCTGCCGGGCGCGGTCGATGATGCTCTTCTGAATGAACGGAACACGTTCAAGGGCCATTTCCACGCCCAGGTCGCCGCGCGCCACCATCACGCCGTCGGATTCCTGGAGGATCTCGTCGAGGTTTTGCCACGCTTCCGGCTTCTCGATCTTGGCAATGATCGGGAGGTGGGCGTCGCGCTCCTCGAGGAAAAGGCGGAGGCGCAACACGTCTTGTGGCTTGCGCACGAACGACATGGCGACGAAATCGATGCCTTGCTCCAGACCGTACTGGAGATCGGACATATCCTTGCGGGTGAGGGAGGGCGTGCTCACTTGAACGCCGGGCAGATTGATGCCTTTGCGATCGCCGATCCAGCCGCCGGACACCACTTCGCACTTCGCAGCGACGCCATTGCAGGTCACTACCTTCAGTTCTACGCTGCCATCGGCGAGTAGGACTTTGTCGCCTTCCCGCACGTCGCGGGCGAAATCGGCGTACGTGGTGTAAGCACCCTCAGTGGTGCCCATCACGTCTTCCGTGGTAATGGTAAAGAAAGAACCTGTTTCCAGATAGGCCTTGCCGCCTTCAAACTTCCCCAGACGAATCTTAGGACCTTGCAAGTCCATCAGGATGCCGGCCGAGACAATATTCAATTCCTCGGCTATCTCGCGCACCATGCGGATCCGCTTGCCGTGATCCTCCTGAGTTCCGTGGGAAGCATTCAGGCGAAATACATCCACACCGGCCTCGAAGAGCTTGCGTATCTTATCTGGCGAATCGGTGGATGGCCCTAGAGTGGCCACAATTTTAGTATTCGACATGAGTGGTGCGCTACGATGTCTAGAGCTTATTATGCCTCTTTACCAAGCAGTCCTTCTGGCTATCGTTCAAGGATTCACTGAGTTTTTACCAATTAGTAGCTCGGCGCACTTGGCTCTAGCGCCCTGGTTGCTCGGCTGGGAGGATCAGGGTTTGACGTTCGATATTGCTCTTCATTTTGGCACGTTAGCTGCCGTAGTTATGTATTTTTTCCGTGACTGGGTTCAGATCGTGGGCCAAGGCTTCGGATTGCAGTGGGGCAGCGACCCCGAACTGAGCAAGAACCCAAAGCTATTATGGCTTCTGGCGGCGGCGTCTTTACCGATTGGGTTCTTCGGCTATGTGTTCCAGAAACAGGCGGAAACGACGTGGCGTAACCCAATTGTCATCGGCGTCATGCTAATCGCGATTGGCGTGCTGATGTGGGTGGCCGAGAATGTGGGCAAGCGAACACGCGACATCGGGGCTGTGAACCTGACGGATTCGCTGGCGATCGGCGTGGGACAGGCGCTGGCGATTGTGCCGGGCACTTCGCGTAGCGGCATCACCATCACCACAGGCCTGTTCCGCAACCTTGACCGCTATGCCGCCGCGCGGTTCAGTTTCCTTCTCTCCACTCCGGCGATTGCAGCAGCCGCGGCCAGTGCGGCCCACCATTTGTACAAGCAGGGCGGCATTCCGCCGGGCATGATGATGCCATTCCTGGTCGGCATTCTGGTGAGCGCCATCACCGGCTCTATCGTCATTGCCTTCTTCCTTAAGTTCTTGAAAGAACACAGCCTGAAGTTCTTTGTGTACTACAGAATCGTTTTTGGCATAATAGTAATCGCTCTGGCTGTGTTTCGCCGCTAAAGGCGGCAATGAGAATTTTAGGTCCCACACGACACCCTAGGCTCAACGAAGCTTGCGCCGTAGTGTTTCTATTCGCAGGCATCTGTTTGACGTTGGCGTTGGTGTCTTACCATCCGCAAGACCCTTCCTTCAATACAGCCGCGCCGCTCCACCTTCGTCCCCTGAATTTGATGGGCCGGGTAGGCGCCCATCTCAGCGACTTATCGCTGCAACTGTTCGGGTTATCCGCGTTTGGGCTTCCCGTTCTGGCGCTGGCACTGGCCTGGCGATGGCTGCGGTCGCAGGCGGTGGAAGCGCCGCTGGTGCGCATCTTCGGAGCTGTTGTTCTGCTCGCCTTCAGCGCGGCGGGCCTTGCCCTCATCCCCCATTTGCGCGTCTTCGAAGGCGTGATCACCGCCGGCGGCCTGGTGGGTATTCTGCTGGCGGACGTCCTTGTGGATGCGCTCAACGTACCCGGTGCGGTGATGGCGATCCTAATGACTCTGGTGCTGTCTTTGTACCTTGTTTCAGCCTTCAGTATGGCGAGTCTGGCGCGCTGGTTTGCCGGACCCCTCGCTTGGTGGCGCGGCGTGCGGGAGCGTTGGGCCATTCGGCGCGAACGGGCTCGCGAGGTGAAAGTGGCGAAGGCGGCCGAACGGCAAGCGCTGAAAGAACTCGAACGACGGGAAAAAGAGATCAAGAAGCCTTCGCGCAGGAAGAGTGCAGAGCCCGTTGGGCTACAGACCGAAGTAGTGGCCACTGCCGTGGCTGACGAAGCCGATAGGGCGCCGTGGGATGAGCCGCCCCTCGACGATATTCCGATCCGCACGCTGGACGACGCACCGTTGCCTCCGGTCCGTACGCTGGTTCCGGAACCCCCCGCCGCGCCAGTGCAGGCGGCCATGGGCCCGCGGATGGTTGACCGGGCATCGATGGGACCGTCGCGGCAAAGGATCGTGTTCGAATTGCCGCCGACCGATATTCTGAACGAACCGGCGCCGCGGACGGCCTTCGATAGCCAGGAACTGAAAGAGATCGCGGCTCGCATCAAGGGCAAGTTCGAAGAGTTCCACGTGCTCGGCTCAGTAGTCCAGATCAACCCTGGTCCGGTGGTGACGACGTTCGAATTCAAGCCGGAAGCCGGCATCAAATACAGCCGCATCACCACGTTGAGCGAGGACCTGTGCCTGGGCTTGCAGGCGGAGTCGATTCTGATCGAGCGGATTCCGGGCAAGCCGACCGTGGGTATTGAAGTTCCGAATTCAAAGATGGAAGTGATCAGCCTGCGGCAGATCCTGGAATCGGAAGAGTTCCAGGGATCGGCTTCGAAGCTGACGATATCGCTGGGCAAGGACATCAACGGGCGGATCAAGGTAGCGACATTGGAATCGATGCCGCACTTGCTGATCGCGGGGTCTACCGGCTCGGGCAAGAGCGTGATGTTGAATACGCTCATTATGTCGATCCTGTACAAGTCGACGCCGGATGAAGTGCGCATGATCATGGTGGATCCCAAGCGCCTGGAGATGGGACTGTACGAGGGCATTCCGCACTTGCTGACGCCCGTCATCACGGATCCCAAGAAGGCGACCAACGCCCTGCGCAATGCGGTAGCGGAGATGGAACGGCGGTTGAAGCTGCTCGCTTCGCAGGGAGTCCGGAACATCGACCAGTTCAACAAGAAGGTGCGGCAATTGCAGAACGAGCCGCGTCACCTTTTTGAAGAAGGCGCCACTGAGGAAGTGGACGAGGATCTGCGTCCGCTGCCCTTCATTCTCATCATCATCGACGAGTTGGCGGACCTGATGATGCTGGAACGGGCGGGCGTGGAAGAGTCAGTGACGCGTCTGGCGCAGATGGCGCGCGCGGTGGGTATGCACCTGGTGTTGGCGACGCAACGGCCTTCGGTGGACGTCATCACGGGACTGATCAAGGCGAACTTCCCGGCGCGCATCAGCTTCCGCGTGGCCACCAGAGTGGATTCGCGAACGGTGCTGGATGTGATGGGCGCCGAGCATCTATTGGGACGCGGCGACATGCTCTTCCTGCCTCCGGGTTCGTCACGGCTGGTGCGTGTGCACGGCGCATTTGTGACTGAGCACGAGACCAATCGCGTTGTCGAGTTCTGGAAGCAGCAGGCGAAACCGGAATACGACCAGAGCTTCCTGCTGGCGCCTCCTTCGGAAGACGACGAAGCCGAGCCGGAGTTCGAAGGCGAGCAGGACCCGATGTACCAAGATGCGGTGCGCGTGGTGCTGGAAATGGGCAAGGCCTCAACATCGACATTGCAACGCCGCCTCCGTCTGGGTTACGGCCGGGCGGCGCGCATTCTCGACATGATGCAGCGGGAGGGAATCATCGGTCCTCCCGACGGAAGCAAAGCTCGCGAAGTGCTAAAGCGGCCGGACTGGCTTCACGAGGTGGAAGACCAACTGCGTTAGCCGGCCATCTCCTTGCAGACGGCCGATGACGGCGCGTAGCGTCTGCGCCTGAGAAGCTAGATGCCGCCTCGCTCACAGGCCGCGCCGAGCCAGGTTTGCCGTATATAATGGCGGGCCATGAACCGTGTATTGTCAGCGCGCCGGGAATTCCTGCGATTCCTGGCGGCGAGTCCGCTTATCGCCATGGCCGAGGAGCCCAGTGCGAAAGACGCGTTAAGCACTCTCGATTTTGAGCCGCTGGCACACAAGGCCCTGCCACCCGCGCATTGGGGCTATATGTCGACGGGCGTGGATGACGACCTGACCCTTCGTATGAATCGCGAGGCGATGGGGCACTATCAGATTCGCGCGCGGCACCTGGTGGGCGTTGAGAAGCCCGACCTGGGCTTCGACTTGTTCGGCAAGCGATGGCATTCGCCGATCTACTTCAGCGCCGTCAGCGCGCAACGGGCGTTTCATCCCGACGGCGAGATCGGGACGGCGCGCGCGGCGAAGGCTAAGAAAGTAGTGCAGATGCTGTCCACGGTTTCGTCGATCAGCGTGGAAGACGTCGCCGGGGCACTGGGCGAGCCACCTTGGTATCAGCTCTACATGCCTGTCACCTGGAATGAGACCGAGAAACTGGTCCGCCGGGTGGAGGCCGCCGGCTGCGAGGTGATGGCTTGGACCATCGACACGCTCGGCGGGCGCAACGCCGAAACCGGTACCCGCCTCGGACGCACCGACACCCGCAATTGCAGCGTCTGCCATAAGGCCGCGCCTGACGCGAACCAAGGCACTGCCAGAAACCGAGCGAAGCCGATGTTCGCAGGACTCTCGGGCGAGATGAATCCGGCCATAGCGGACTGGAGCTACGTCGACCGCTTGAAGAAGATGACGAAGATGAAATTGCTGCTGAAGGGAATCGACACCGCGGAGGATGCGGTAATGGCCCGCGATCGTGGCGTGGACGGCGTGGTGGTCTCAAACCACGGTGGGCGCGCTACAGAGACCGGTCGCGGCACCATCGACATTCTACCGGAAGTGGTGGATGCGGTGGGCCGCCAGATCCCGGTTCTTGTGGACGGCGGATTCCGCCGCGGCACCGATATTTTCAAGGCGCTGTCCTTGGGCGCACGGGCGGTTGGCATCGGCCGGCCCTACGTATGGGGATTGGCTGCGTACGGGCAGGAGGGCGTGGAGAGGGTGATTGACATCCTGCGCGCGGAATTGATCATGACAATGCGCAATTGCGGAGTACCTTCCGCCACGCGATTCAGCCGTGATTTTGTTCTACGCAACGGCGTGAGGCTGTAGTCCATACAATATCCGCGCACCCGATACGTCTACAACCGTAGGTGAGGGACACGGTGAGCGTCGGGCAGATGGCATTGGAACAGGACCGGAGGATCTCCGACGCGGTTACCCGGGAGCGATCCCGGCTGCTCACCTTCATTCGCCATCGTGTGCCAGACCCAGGCGACGCGGAAGACATTTTGCAGGACGTCTTCTACGAACTGGTGGAAGCGAACCGGCTGCTGATGCCGATTCAGCACGTCACCAGTTGGTTGTTTCGGGTGGCGCGCAATCGCATCACCGATCTCTTCCGGAAGAAGAAACCGGAGAGGTTCAGCGACGCCGCCATCGCCGATGAGAACGGCGAGATGCTGCGCCTGGAGGACCTGCTGCCGTCGCCCGACGCCGGGCCGGATGCGCTTTACGCCCGCAACGTTCTGCTCGAAGAGTTGGAGGCGGCCATCGCGGAGCTGCCGAAGGAGCAGCGCGAGGTTTACGTGGCGCATGAGATCGAGGGGCGCAGCTTCAAAGACATGGCCGCCGAGACAGGCGTGAGCGTGAACACGCTGCTATCCCGCAAGCGCTACGCGGTGCTGTATCTACGGGAGCGTTTGCACGACCTGTACGACGAATTTTCGAAAGCTTGAGGAACTGAACATGAGAAAGAAGTGGATCTTCATTGTGCCTGCGGCGATCGTGGGAATCGCGCTATTCATCACACTCGGCGGGGGAGTGGTGCAGTACCTCTGGAATTGGCTGCTACCGCCACTCTTTGGGCTGCACCAGATTACATTCTGGGAGGCGCTTGGAATACTGGCGCTATGCCGGATCCTGTTTGGTGGATTCGGGATGCACGGCTCCCCTCGCTCCGGTTACCGCCGCCGCATGGCGGACCGTTGGGAGCAGATGACTCCCGAGGAGCGAGACCGATTTCGGCAGGGCATCCGCGGCCGCTGCGGCTTCCAACCTCCTGCCACAGAAACCAAGGTGTAAACAGTTATCTCATGATTATCAACTCTTGACAATCAAGAGGAGACGGCGTTATTCTCGATGACACACGATCATCATGGAAGAAAACACCGACGTCATCCAGGGCACTCTCGACATGCTGATTCTGAAGACGCTCAGCCTGGAGCCTATGCACGGCTTCGGAATCGCGCGGCGCATCGAACAGACGTCCCGCGGTGTCTTCAAGGTCAATCCCGGCTCTCTGCTGACTGCTTTGCAGCGCCTGGAGCGCAGCGGATGGCTGGATGCCGAATGGTGCGTCACTGAGAACTCCCGCCGCGCTAAGGTTTACCGGCTTACTCGGACGGGCAGGAAGCAACTGGAGAGTGAGACAGCCGATTGGTCGCGTCGCGTCTCCGCCATCGCCCGCCTCTTGAAAGCGGAGGCATAGCCGTGATGTCTCTGTGGCGTCAGTTCACCCGCGGCCTGCGCACCCTCATCCATCCCAACGCGGCTGACCGGGACGCCGCCGACGAAGTGGATGACTTCATAGAGCAAGCGACTGCCGATGGTGTTGCTAACGGTCTCTCGTTCGAAGAGGCCCGGCGGGCCGCGCGCCTCCAGCTCGGCAGCAGCGCAGGCGTGCGGGATCAGGTACGCTCCTACGGGTGGGAAAACGCTGTGGAGGCGATCGCCTCAGACCTTCGCTATGCCGCCCGCCGCCTTCGCGCCAATCCAGGCTTCACCTTTGTCACCCTGCTGACACTCGCCCTGGGTATCGGATCCGCAACCGCCATTTTCAGCGTCATCAACGGTGTCCTGCTACAGCCACTTCCCTATCCCGAGTCTGAGCGGCTGGTGGCGCTCCGTCATACTGCGCCGGGGATTGGGATCGAGGATCTTAACCTGGCAGCTTCGCTGTACTTCACTTACACC
>JBDTMC010000290.1:0-9987 GCA_039934475.1 Bryobacteraceae bacterium
CGAAAGGGACGACTCCTGCTTATTCGCTGACGGTGGATGGCGCGACGAACCGGGTCCGTATCATAACTATAGTTCGTGTTTTCGAGGGCCTCGATACACTATTCGATTCCCGAATCGTCATTGCGGCTACTTCGGGCTGGTCGGCCCATTCTTTGCTCAAATTCAAACCGGGCCGAATGGGCAGACAATGGACTACGGCACAAGTTTGGGATTGAATGGCGCAAACTTCCAAGCATTTATCCTCCTGCATGAGCTTGGTCATCTAATGGGCGTATATGGAGAAAACGACGATGATGGCGCCAATCAAGCCCATCAAGACGCTAACAATGCCCTTATACTGAAAGACTGCTTTAAGAAGGCTTCCGTTTCTAATCCATAGCCATGCTGCAAAAGACCCTAATTGCTATCCCCTTTGCGTTTCTCTTGTCTGCGGAGTGGCAGCACTGCCAGGCGGGCGACGTCGACGCGCATTTAGCACTGCGGTTGCAGAGTACGCTGATTGGCCAAAGCTATTGCATCCGAGCTCCGGTGGGAAGGGTTAACATTGCACTCAATCTCCAGCTCAAATTCACAAACGTGGACGAGATACCCATAATTCTTTATCGGAAGTGTGACAGCGTCATAAGGATTTCGAGAAGTGCTACCGCCGAAGACGCATTCTCGGGGAAGTACCAAGAACAGGGGCTAATTGCCCCTGGTTTGCTCTATCCACACATAGTGTCGGGAAAGGGTAAGCATTTCCTCCTCAAGACTCCTTCGTGGTTCTACGGCCGGGCGAGTCGCACTTCCTGAATACGACGGTGGGTTTCGCGTACTGCCGAGAGCCTCGGAAGGGCTGCCCTACGCTGAGAGGACAGTATTACGCGCGGGTCGTCTTTGGCACGTGGAAAGAGTCAGCGAAAGTCGCAAACGATCTACGGTCTTTGTGGAAACCGTTCGGCTATTTGTGGACTGATCCGATCTCCTCAGAGCCAATCCCGTTCTCGGTTGATGACCAGACGGAAACCCCGGCGTGCCCCGCGCCGACGCGAGGCCCGATTATTTAGGTGCGCTCGGCTTCAGTTATCCGCCCGCGGTTGATAAATATGCGGCGGCGGGGCGCGCTTAGGTCGAACAGATGTTCATACGTGGGCGGAATCCAGTGAACGGCAACGACCCGGAAAGTCTGCGCGCTGTGAACTGAAAGGTTAATGCGAGGTTTGTCGATCGCGTCCGCAGACTTGTATCAGGTGGTGGTGAATACGGCCGCCTGGTTCCATGTGCGGGATCCGTTTGGCTTGCTGCGCTATGTGATGCGGTATCGGGACAAGGGCGCGGCGGGTGTGGATTGGGTGGTGGACAAACAGTTCAACTACTTCCTGGACCGGATGCAGGAGGCGGGGACGTTGATGTGGTATGGGCGGGACCGGTTGGGGAGCGTGCGGGCGACACTGCGGCAGAGTGGCGACGCGAATTGGGTGGTGACACAACGGATGTCGTATTTCCCTTATGGACAGGAGCGTGCGCCGGAGTCGGCCAACGATTCGTGGGGGTTTGGGACGTATTGGCGGGAGGGGGTACCGGATGACGCGCAGCAGCGGTGGTACGGGACGCGGTGGGGGCGGTTTACGACGGCGGATTTAGGAGCGGCCAGGACTGGGGCACCGTCCAGTTGGAACCGCTATACATACACTGGTGGTGATCCGATAAACTACACCGACCCTACGGGCAGAAACAGACAGGCATTGTGTTATTGGCGCAACGATTACCTCTACGGCGCGGAAGGTTGGGGGTTTACCGGCACGGAGTCCTACATGTGCGATGACTGGGGCGGGGGCCTCCAAGGGATAGTAGCCGCACTTTCTGTTGCTACCGAAGAAGCCATAGCGCAACCAGTATCTGGCTAATCAACGACTTCATTGCGTTACTCCCAAAGCACAACTCAAGATCTCTTCCAGGTTGCCAAACTGAGTCTCGTAATCCGCAAGGCTGAGGGAAATCACTTCTAGTGCCTCGGCCCGCCCATAGACATGGGTGATCTCGCAAATTGGCTTTTCAGAGTCAGGGAGCTGTTTGTAGGTCAGAAAATAGTGCCGCAAGCGGTCGATTACAGCCGGCGCAATCGCTTCGAGAGTCGTGATCGCCCCGTACGCAGCGTCGTCCTTCAACACGGCGATAATCTTGTCATCGGCTTCGTCGCCGTCAACCATCCTGAGACCCCCGACGGGTCTGCACTCTACCAATATATTGCCGTGATGGATGGGCCGGTCTGTCAGGATACAAATGTCAAGCGGATCGCCATCACCCTCAACGTGGCGGCCAACTCTCTGCGACGAGAAGGTGGCCACTCGCTCCCCGCAGAGCGTTTTGGGTACAAAGCCATACAGCGCAGGACAGACACAGGAATATTTTTGCGGCCGGTCCAGCTTGAGATAACCAGTCCCCTTGTCAATCTCATATTTCACGGTGTCCGATGGAACCACTTCGATAAAGCATTGAAGCATCTCCGGGGCGTTGTCGCCGGGCGAGATACCATGCCACGGGTGGGCCTTGTAAAACACTCCCAGCAGCTTCCACAGTGGGTCTTGCTTACGATTCATTGCGTGCTCTCCCAAAACGATCGATGATTCCTTTGACGGTACAGAAGTGCCTCGAGAATGACAGCATTGGTGTTGATGCCGGCTCCGGTTGCGGCGGTATAAGGCGCGGCCGCGAATAAGATCATGATGGGGCGTTGCATGCGAGTATCCCCTGCGGTTCCCGCTTGCGGAGAAACTTGGTCATGTTTAGGCTGTTAGTGCCGCCGATGGTTGAATAGCTGATTTCATCCATTGCCTGTCGAATGATCTCCAGTCCCATGCCGCACTCGGGTATGCGATCCAGGTCAGCGGGATCAAAACCGAATACGTTCGATCCCGTTGTTAGTGTTCTTCTGTGTTGGTCAGGCATGCTTACTCCGTCGTCTTGTACAACCAATCGCAGGCGATCCTGGGTGTATAACAGCTCTACACACACCTCGCGCCCATGTGCGCAATCATAAGCGTGCTTAATCGAATTCGTCACTGCTTCGACAGCACAGATCTCTATCGAGGATGTTTCCGCCGAGTCCATGCCGAGGTGCTCGCAAACTCCGCGAACGAGGACGGAGACTACAAACACCGCGGCCAGGTCGCTCTCAATACTGATGCGGAAGCGGCTCAAGATTTGCCCTCCTTACGATAGCGCCGCGACCGCTGCGTCGCAGTTATCGTACATCCGGAATACTTTGTCCATTCTGGTGAGTTTGAACATAGTAGCTACGGTTCCCTGAGCACTGGAGATAACTAGATCTCCGTCCTTACCCATCGATTTGAGGCTGGAGACCAGGGCGCCGAGTCCGCTCGAATCGATGAAACTTACCGAGCCCAAGTCAATGACGATCGAACGGTTGCCGTCGACCATATATTCTGCCAATTTCGACTTGAATCGCGGCGCGACATCTGCGGCTATTCTGCCGTCAAGTACCTTGGCCACCAAAACACTTCCAACTCTGATTTCCTCGAAACGCATACATTCTCCTCGAGTGTTAATTTAGTCAGTCTGCAAACTCTCTCACCAATTCGTAGAGCTCTCGCTCGTGTCCAACCAGTTCCGTCTTCCGGCGGGCGTCATCGACGACCCAGCTAATTCCCGCCTCTTCAATCCCCAGATGTTCGCCAGTCGGCTGGATGCACTCATTCCCGAACACCAGAACACGGTCCAACCGGGCGATGGCGCTGACTCGTGTGTAGTCGCCGAGGATACACTCGCGTACTACCGCGCCCGGCTCGATCACGCAGCCGGCGCCGATTACCGAAGGTCCTTCAATCACGGCGCCGTCGCCGATGCTGGTGCTCCCCCCGATAACAACCGGCCCTGTCACGGTTGTACGGGACGGATTCCACCGGACGTTAATCCCGACATGTATCCCGGGCTCCACTTCTCTCCCCGGAAGGGTATAACCTTTAATGCGCCCGCTCACCGCCTGGCGTGAGGCTTCCCAATAGTCAGGGATGGAGCCGATGTCCACCCATTCGAACGGGAGTTCGACACCGAATATGGGCGCGCCGGCGGCTACCAGAGCCGGGAACAATTCGCCTCCGATATCAAATGGCCGGCTACTTGGAATGAACTCGAAAACGGACGGTTCGAAGAGATAGATGCCCGTATTGATTCTCGTCGAGATCGCCTCGTCTACATTCGGCTTCTCCTGGAACTGCGATATCCGCCCATTCTCGTCTGTGGCCACAACGCCGTACCGAAACACTTCCTCTCGAGGTACATCGCGAAGAATGATAGTGGCAACGGCGCCGCGTTCACGATGGAACCGCACCGCTTCACGAAAGTCCACGTTGACCAAGGCATCGCCGCATAGCACCGCGAATGTGTCGTCGAAGAAACCTGAGAACTCCTGGACACGCTTCATCCCGCCTGCGGAACCGATCGCTTCGCCTTCCAACTTGCCAGCGCTCAACAACCCTTCGAAGGAGTACGCCATCTGGACTCCGAACTGTGAGCCATCACGAAAGTAACTCTGAATCACCGGTGCGAGGTGACTGGTGTTAACCACGATCTGGTCGAAGCCCGAGTTCCTGAGATGTTCCACGATAGACTCCATCAGTGGCTTCCCCAAGAGTGGAATCATTGGCTTTGGGACGATATTAGTAATGGGTCGAACCCGAGTACCCTTGCCAGCGGCCAAAATCATTGCCTTCATAGTTGCTCCTGTCGTGTTTCGTTAAGTTCCAGCGCCAGGACGGAGACATCGTCGTCGAACTCACGACCTACGCGCCAGTCTTGCATGGCCGATTCAAGACCAGTCAGCATTTTCGGAAGAGGTTCTTTGTAGGCGGTGATCAGATGGTCCAACAAGCGCTGTTCGCCGAACTGTTCGCCCATCGGATTGACACACTCGATCACGCCGTCCGAGTACAGCACTAGCCTGTCACCAGGCGACAATTGTGCATGGACTGTGTCATAAGTCATGTCGGGCAGCATCCCGACTGGGGCGCCTCCATCCCCGAGTACCGTCACCTCACCTCCGCGCCGGAGCAGGACCGGATTTGGAAGGCCAGCCTGTGTTAGAGACAGATCTCCAGTCCATGTATTCAGGAGCCCGTAGATCATTGTGAAATATCGATCGTCCTTGGCTTGAAACCGCTGATTGAGATTCTGAACTACTTCTGCGGGCGGCACCACTTCCGAAACACCAGTTCTGGCGTTGATCCGTTTGAGCGGCGATCCATGCAACGAGTCGGGACTCAGCACCATGCTTAATGTCACGGACAGCATGGCCGCCGGAACACCGTGACCCGAGACGTCCAGGAGGTAAAAGCCAATGCGATGTTCGTCAACCGAAAAGATATTGAGGATATCGCCAGCGACGTAGCTTGACGGTTTATAGAGCCACTCAGACGTCACGCCGTGTGACTGCGGAGAAGGACTGGGCAACAGGGTGGATTGCATCCACGCTGCCGCTTTCAGATCTTCTTCGATTCTATCGTACGCGGAATGCAGCTTCTCATTGATCCCCTTTAGCTCCTGATTCCGGTCAGCCAGTCCACGTTCAAGTGCGAGAATACGCATGCCGGCATGGACCCGGACGCGCAACTCGCCCATGCTGAGAGGCTTGACAAGGAAGTCGTCGGCGCCGGCTTCCATCCCCTCGATCAAATCCGACTTCTCCCCCTTGGAAGTACACAGTATGAGGTACGTGTAGCGGTCCGCTTGTGTCTCGCGGATCCTGCGGCATAGTTCAACACCGGTAAGGTTAGGCATCATCCAGTCGCTAATCACAAGTCCGATGGGTTCGCGCGCAAGGATATCCAGTGCCTGCTGCCCGTCAGAGGCTTCGATGACTTGATGTCCCCATTTGCGCAAGAACAATGCTGGAATGGCACGGGCCGACGGATCATCGTCCACGAGTAAAAGCTTGGTTTCGTTTGGCATTCTCAGAATCCGTAAGCCCAACTCAGGCTGAGGGCACCTGATGCAAAAGTACCGGTGTGTGGGCCGCGCTGCCGCCAGGGAAATCTGTTGCCAGAGTAGTTGTTGTATTGGATGGAAAGGGTCCCCGGATGCCAGTCGAAGTATCGAAAACCGTAGGCGAGGTCAGGATCCCATGACTGTTGCTTCTTTCCAGCGCCGAGATATGGTGGTCGAATCAGGGGAAAGAGTAGATTCCACCCGACGCGGACACCACTAAGCACACTCCGCTTCTCCGAGCTGTACTGTTTCTTGAATAAGTCCCCCCAGGGGAGAGCAAACGATGATAGAAGCCCATCCATAACGGGACCGTGGGTAAGTTTTGCATTTGGATCTTGGGCTTGAATCGACATAACGGTCATCACAAGCGAAGCGAGAATCTTAGCGGCGCAGACTCTGAATACCCCAGATCTCACTCGCGTATTCCTGTATGCTACGGTCGCTTGAAAACTTACCCATACGGGCCACATTCAATATGCATTTAGAACTCCACAATGACGGATCTGTGAAGACCCGCGAGACCGACTCCTGAGTTTCGACATAGGCGGCAAAGTCAGCGATGTGGAGATAGTGATCACCGTCATTCAGCAGGCCCTGGCAGATGGAGTCGAAGATGCCATGCTCGCTTGCGGAGAAGCGATTCGACCTGATCGCGTTTAGGATTCGGTTGATTCGTGGATTGCCCGCAGACCATTCGGCGGAATTGTAACCGGAAGCCCGCAACGCTTTCACTTCCGGGGTTGTGTGCCCAAAGATGAAGATATTTTCCGCGCCGGCTTCCTCCAGCATCTCGACGTTGGCGCCGTCCAACGTTCCAATCGTCAAAGCGCCATTCAGCGCGAATTTCATGTTACTCGTCCCAGATGCTTCCGTCCCGGCGGTGGAGATCTGCTCGCTTAGGTCGGCGCCCGGAATAATGCTTTCAGCCAGAGAGACGCGGTAATCGGGCAAGTAGGCCATTTTGAGGCTGCTGTGGGTTCTTGGATCGGCGTTGATCACCCGGGCGACATTATTGATCAGCTTGATGATGAGCTTCGCCTTGTAATACCCAGGGGCGGCTTTGCCCGCAAAGATGTGGACTCTTGGGGCGGTGAGGGCGTGTCCATCCTCGACTATACTGAAGTATTCGTCAATGACGTTGAGCACGTGTAGCAACTGGCGTTTGTATTCATGAATACGTTTTACCTGAACGTCGAACATCGCGGTGGGATCGACTCGAAGGCCTGTTTGTTCCCATATCACTTTGGCGAGGCGTTGCTTGTTAGCTCGTTTCACTGCCATAAATTGTCTTTGCGATTCGGACTCCTGCGCATGGGCTTCGAGTTTTCGAAGATCGTTTAGGTCCCTATGCCAGTTTTCTCCTATGCGATCTGTGATCCACGCACTTAGTCCCGGATTGGCGTGGCGTAACCACCGCCGCGGCGTAACACCGTTAGTCTTGTTGCTGAATCGACCGGGAAAGAACTCGTGAAAGTCAGGTACCAGGTCACTCTTCACAAGATCGGAATGCAGCGCCGCGACCCCGTTGACAGCATGACTGCCAACGATCGAGAGATTCGCCATGCGGACCTTACGCTGGGGACCTTCCTCAATCAATGACATCCGCTCAAGCTTGCCCGAATCGCCGGGGTAGGTCGTGGCGACCTGTTCAAGGAAGCGACGGTTAATTTCGTAAATGATCTGGAGATGCCGGGGAAGTACTCTCTCAATGAGATCTACGGACCACTTCTCTAGCGCCTCGGGCATTAGCGTGTGGTTGGTGTAACCGCATACCGACTGCGTAATGGTCCATGCTTCCTCCCACGGCACGTCATATTCGTCCACCAAGGTTCGCATGAGCTCCGCCACAGTAAGAGCGGGATGCGTATCATTTAGTTGGATGGCGGCTTTGGACGGGAGTTGTCGCGGATCGCTATTTTGCGAGAAGAAACGTTTGAGGATGTCGCGCATCGCGCAGGCGACTAAGAAATACTCCTGAACTAAGCGCAGTTCTTTGCCGGCGGCCGACGCGTCGGATGGATACAGCACCTTACTTACCGTCTCAGATTGCATCTTGCGCTCGACGGCTCGAAGATAGTCGCCGGAATTAAATATACTTATATCGAAGTCATCTGAGGCGCGCGCCGAAAACAGACGAAGGAAGTTGATGGTGTCACCATGCTGGCCGACAATTGGGAGGTCGTGGGGCACTCCCACTAGCACCAGCCAGTCCAGCCACATCGGGTTGTATCCCCCGTTGCGGTCGCAGCCATGCTCGATTCGACCGTAAACCGGGATCACGTAGGCCTGATCTAGATGCTCGATCAACCAGGGCGAATGAGCGCTTGCCCAGAAGTCGGGCTTCTCTATTTGGAATCCGTCCTCTATTTCTTGACGGAAAAGTCCGTACTCGTAGTTGATGCCATAGCCATAGCCTGGCATACCGAGGCTCGCCAACGAATCCAGATAGCATGCGGCCAAGCGTCCGAGGCCACCGTTTCCAAGAGCGGCATCGGATTCCACTTCAAGTATGTCGGAAAGCCGCAGTCCTAGGTCTCCAAAGGCCGTTTCCATCTCAGAATAGAGACTTAGGTTCAGAAGGTTATTTGAAAGCGATCGACCAAGAAGGAACTCCATCGAGAGATAGTAGACGGCCTTTGCGTTCTGAGTTTGAAGGCGGGCGGCACTTCGCATCATTCCGTCCACCAGGTACGGACGTAATGCGGAGGCGGTGGCGCGGAAGATCTCATCTGGAGTGGCATTCTCGAGCTTCTTGACAAATTGGTTGCGTAGTTGGTTCCGGATTTCAGAACTCAGGCTGGTGCTAATCCTGGTTAATGTTTCTGTAAGTGGCATGGTATTTGTCGTCCTTGGCTCTTGAGATCTTATCCGGTGCATGCCTTTCAATGACCGCTATGCGGCCGTCGCCACAATTGCTTCCTCCGCGAGTAGCGTGACTTTCCGGGGACTGGATACTACCGATACGAGCGTTGAAACGGCTCGATTCCAGTGATTGGTCGGCCGGTCTAGCTCTATTTGCGAGAGTGCCCGTCAGTCGGCCTGTTGGCCAGTAGCCGCGAGGCCCGCGGCCGCATCCAATTCAATCTAAATGGGGTAATTCGCGCGTTTAAGCATGCGCTTCCGTTCTCCCTCTTTGTGGAGTGTCTGCACATAGCATACGCCTGTTTGAGTTTGAATTCATCTTTAAATGCATAAAGATTGCACCTGTTTATGTAAAAATACACGGGCGTTGCGGTACGATAATCAAACCAGTGGGCCTGCAAACTCGCTGGTTCCTCAGCGGGATGTGGCGGCGTGTTAACCCGACATCCCGCTAGGATCTCCGCCGGTGGAACGACTGGTTGGATTGACAAGAGCTATGCGAAAACCCGTTGTCTGCTTTGCACGAATGAGGCTGGAGCGAGAGCTGATCATCGCGCTTGGAGCTGTCTATGGGGCGGACGATGATCGTCGCCCACGGCTCGACGGCGCACTTCGACCTCGGCGGTGCGCCGGGATAAACCGGCATGAAGTCCCCGATGAAAAAGCGGCTGCATCCGTCGTTGGCATCGGAGGACTCTGCATGACGGGTGGGCCGAATATGCCAATGGCGGCACGCAAGCGAAGGCTGCCAGTTGAGATCCGTGAGATCCTCCGTTTGCGCGGATTGACCTATTCAATGCGCGACCATATCTTATCGTTGGCGAAAGCAAAACCGAAGCAGGCGAGGGGCGGACGGGGGAGGCCACGGGAACAGCCCTTTCCATTCCCGGCCTGTGGGGCATAGGTTTCGGAGACGGAGGGCCGTCTGGACCTGTGAACTGGCTAAATTTTGGGGCGGGGATCAAAGGAGAGTCCCATGGTCTTTTCGGCAGGATTGTGGTGAACCCCTAACCGAATAAATCAAACATTCGCTTGGCATCACGGTCCCCTTAGTCGCCTGCTGCTCGCAGGAGGAAGGGGCCGAAGGTCTAGCGGGAGTTTACTCGTAAGCCCGAAAACAGACTGGTAAGTAGCTTTCTTTTG
>JBDTMC010000291.1:0-9977 GCA_039934475.1 Bryobacteraceae bacterium
CGCTTGCGAGCGTCTCCCCCACGACGTAACCGCTGCCAGCGCCATCGGCTGTTATCGCGATACCAAAGGTCTGCCCACTACCGCCTAAATAGGTTGAGTACAGCAATTGATTCCCTGAAGGATTAAGTTTCGCGACAAACGCGGAATATTGAAACCTGTTTGCTGACTGAAATGGGTTTACAGTCGGGAAATCCTGAGAGGTCGTAGTGCCGACGACGTACCCATTCCCTATAGGATCTACCGCGATATCGAAGCCCTGATCCGTGCTGCTACCCCCAAGATAGGTCGAATAGATGATAGCGGTGCCGGCGGCGTTGATTTTTGTGACAAAGGCATCGACACCGCCAGCGTATGCATGCTGCGCCGGGTCCAGGGTCGGGAAATCCGCAGAATCGGTCGATCCAGTCAAGTAAACATTGCCGCTGGCGTCAACGGCCATTCCTCCTCGGGAATCCGAGCCGCTGCCGCCAAGGTAGGTTGAGTAGCTCAGCACGGGATCGACGATCAGAGGCCTTGTTTGGTCGTACTGGGCGATCTGGAAGGCGACACGATCGGCACCCATCAGTGAATAGCTTGCCGAAACGATCTGCCTCTCGCCGTTCCGGGAAAGTTGATAGGCGACAGGCTTCTGGAAACGGACCTCACCCGATTCGGTCGCGGCTACCAAATCGCCGTTACCGTCAAGCGTCAACACCCCATTTCCCTTCTCAGCCTGTACGGAAACCTGAATCCGAGTGCGGTCTGCTCCGGGAGCGACCACAAAGTCGTATTCCAGCTTTCCTTGGTTGCCGTAGTAGACAAGGTCTACGCCGGGGTAAACGGATTGATACTTGATCCGGGCATATGCCGGGACACCGGTGCGCCACTTTGCGCTGTCATTACCGGAGAAGTAGTTGGATGTTCCGGGCAGGCGGTCGAGCCCGGAGACCTGCGCCCTGGGATTGCCGTTCACCAAGCGGGTTCGGACGATTCCCCGCCCTGCTGTCTGTTGGAGCGACAGGACGGCCTCGCCTTGGGTCAAAAAGAGGTTATAACCTTTGCCTCTGGAGAGGAACTTGACGTGAGCGTCGGTCTGACCGACGTTGGCTTCGAAGCGAAGAGGCAGCTTGCCGTAGGTACTTTCAACGCGACTGTTGGAAGGTGGGACCGGGGCACAGTTTGCGGGAGCACCAATGCAGGTGAGGAAGACTGCCGCCGTGAAGGTATTTCTAATGCATTGCTTGGACATGCTTTTCGTTCTACCTGTGTAGGGGCCACGGGGGCAATTGGCGTAAAGTGACATGAGGTGGCGACAGACGTTATACCGGAGCCCTTTTCGAAATGACGACAAACGAGAGTCGGTTAGACTCCTGGAAGAGCATCGCGGAATACCTGAACAAGGACGTGCGGACCGTAATCCGTTGGGAGAAGGAGCGGGGACTGCCGGTTCACCGGATGCCGGGCCAGAAGCGTTCGAGCGTGTACGCTTGGGCGGCTGAAATTGACTCCTGGCGCGCGAATGGCAACGGGATCGCGCCTTCGGCACCGACCTCACCAGTGCCAAGCTTGACCCAAACGGCACCAATCACCGAGTCAACGACACATCGATGGAGCGTACCGACCACGGTACTGACGACGGTGTTACTGGCGGTGGCAGTTGGTTTTTGGGGGGTGGCGGCGCGGCCAAGCCCTCCGCGCTTGGGCTCGGCTGTCCGGATTCCCCACGATGGAGGCGAGAAGAATACGTTGGTGGCGACAAAACGGGGGATATTCGTCTCGTCCAGAAATGGCGGCCACACCACAATCACGCGAATCGATCGGGAGACGGGTATAAGAGATGCATTGCCGGTCACTTTGACCGATTTTTCACTCCTGGACGGTTCGTCAGATGGCTCACGGCTGCTGGTTTCTGAGGAAGATTCTCCGGGATGCGAAGGGCCGTTATGGGTTGTCCCGACGAATGGAGAACCAGCGCGCCGGCTGAACAACACTTGCGCCACTACTGGGAGTTGGTCGCCGGACGGGAAGGGACTGGCGTATGTTACAGGTCTCGATTTGTATGTGGGGAAAGCCGATGGCACGGAGCCGCGGAAGTTAGCCACGCTTCCGGCTGGCGTCAATGCTGTGACGTGGTCTCCCAATGGTGAGCGGCTGCGATTCGCCGTGAGCCGGAGAGACATTCCCAGTCGGCTGTGGGAGGCGCTGTCGGACGGGTCGGGAGCGCATCCGGTCCTGGACGGTTGGAGCAGTGGTGATGATCAAGAAAACCGGGGCCGTTGGACACCCGATGGAAAGTACTATTTGTTCAACGCGATTCACAATGGAGTTCAAGCGCTATGGGGTATGCGGGAACGGGGGAGTGGATGGGACTGGCGCAACCCTCAACCGTTCACGTTGCTACTTAGTCCGGATGGACCGGTAGACATCGCGTTTACGACGGATAGAAAGAAACTGTTAGTGGCCATGTCGACGCCGCTTCATGGCGAGTTGATGCGCTATGAGCCGGGCGCGGGCAAGTTCTTCAATTGGCCCGACGCGACGGGACTTTCCGCGGGCCAGACCAGCTTCCGCAGCGACGGACAGAAGATCGCGTATGTTTCCTATCCGGACATGAGGCTGTGGACTATGAACCCCGACGGCTCAGATCGGCGCGAAATCGCCCACTATGCGGCGCTGCCCGACTGGTCGCCCGATGGGCGGCAGATCGCTTACATGTGCTGGGACAAGACGGATCAACCTACCAGGATCTGCACCATCGCGGCCGATGGAGGAGTTGTGCAGCACCCGGTCCCTGGGCCGGCCTGGCAGGGTGGTCCCTCATGGTCTCCCGACGGCAAGGTTCTGTTTTTTGGCGACAACGGCCCCACTAATCCGATTCCGCCGACGTGCAAGATTCACCAGTTCGATGTTGTGACTGGAAAGCTCACGGATGTTCCCGGATCACAAGGGTTGTGGACCGCCCGGGTGTCACCAACGGGGCGTTATGTGGCGGCGATGACTGTGAGGAATGAAAAGCTGGTTCTTTTTGACCGTGACCGAGGGGCATGGAAGGAGTTGGCCAGTTTTGGGAGCAACAAACTTGGCGACAATCCCGTTTGGTCGAAGGATGGGGCGTACCTCTTTATCGATGTGCCATTTTCGTCCGATCCCGCGATTTATCGGATTCGAGTACCGGATGGGCGGCAGGAGGCGGTGGTGAAACTGACCGGGTTGGATCGTCCCACTGGATTGATTGGGGTGTGGCTGGGGCTGACTCCAGATTCGCGGCCGCTTTTGACTCGCAAGGTTCAGGCGAGTGAGATTTACGCTATGGATTGGATTGCGCCGTAGTTGGGGCGTGGGCGTCAGCATTGAGTCTTTTAGGCCCTCACGCACCAAAAACATGCAGCAGTTTTCAGCATCCCGTGACGGCATTTAGCGACTACTGGCATCCGAACCACTCAGCAAATCACTGAACAACCGACCCAAACCGAAGAGGAAACCGGGATGAAGGATAGAGCCTCGCCGCTGACATGAGTGTGGACGCAGCACACGCTTGGGTGCGTGCGCCGCGTCTGAACAGAGAGTTTCCTGGAGGGGTGGGCACTGCCTTCTTGTGGTTGGATGACGGCGATTCCACACTTGTATCCGGAGCGGCGGTGGCTGTTCCGAACGTCCGCGTAACTAAGGCGAGGAGGAAATATCTGCCGGGGAGTTAAAGGACGTTGCCTTCTTCCTGCCAGACTTCTTTACGTACTCCATTGCAGGCCCGGACCCGTTCGGGCGTCACTGTCGAATCGCCTTTTGCGATGATCTCAAGCAGCGCCTCTTCGGTGAGGTTCAGAGAGGCGAGTCCTTTGACCACCTTTATATCCGCCTTGAAGTGAGCTTTGTCATCCAGTTGATCGTCGCCATTCGACGATAGATTGGCGTCGGACGGGACGGAATGAGCCACAGGTGCGGTGATAATTGCCTTGACCACATCCCTCGTGGAAAGCTGCCCTTGTTTCTTATGCCCCATCGACATCTTCGTAATCTCAAGCAGCGATTTGAGCGTTGGGACCTTGTCTTTCGTCTTCCCAAGTTACTCCCACCCCATGAACGCTCCCAGGTCTCCGTTGTGTATGTGTTCTTGTAAACTGGCTCATCGAAGACCGAGTTCTCGGTTCCAGGGGGCAGGTAGGAATCTACGAGATCAATAGCTGTCTCCAGGACCGTATTAATTCCGCTGGTGTCGGTGGCGTGAAAGAGTCTGACGATCGAGCTCGTGATGATCTTTGGCGTTGCCTCTAATCCCGACCGAACGATCGTGTGCTTTACAAGTTCCACAAAGACCATGTAAAACAGGAATCGAGTCTGCCTTCAACTCGCCTGAGCATTCCGGCCAAACTCGAATTTGTCAGCGGCGGCCTTCAGAAGGAACTTAGCGTACAAGTCATCAATTCCAAAGCCCTCAGCCGGGTCACTGGTTTCTTGGCCGATGATGCGCTTAAAAATAGAGCCATTCGGCTGAAAGGGACTGTTTTTTGCTGAACGCCGTGCCAGCCTCACCAAGCCAACCGGAACCGTACGCCTTCAACAAGTCGAAGGCGTTGCACATGCGGGTGAAGCGCTTCACATCTTGTCTTTGCTTTTGAAGCGCTTGTTGGGAATCCCATGCCCCACGCTGAATTTCGAGGAAGACATCGTACTTGGCTTCCATCTCTCTCTTCCAAGTGCGGAAGTCGGGAGTGAGCGCTATAAAATCCTTTTCCTTGACTGCATTCTGGCTGTTAGTGTAACGGGTGATCTTTTCGAGCCTTCCGGGCGAAGCGGTGGCCTAACTCAGTCGTTGACGGAGGCTGTTTAGTGGCCAAATCCGGTTCGAGAACCTCCGATAGCCATTGGTCTTTGAATTGGCTGAACGGTGGTTGATTCATCGGCAAGCGTTCCTTGGTTGATCGGATCTTCTAATTGTAACCGTTGGATCCACAATGGGACTTTTGGGGCCAAGGACCCCCAATGGAATTGTGAATTGCGGGGATGTGACCGACCCCAAAGGGTTCAGTGTCCGGGAAGATTCAAGGCCGAAAAGACCCGATCAAAGCAAGTTCACGTCGTGATATTTTGGGCGGAAAGGAGGTAGGCCAAGATTCCGGGCCAAGGAACCATTGGCCAGCATTTCGCCGAGGAGTCTCTTTCAGGAACAGTTACCAGGGTGTCAGGTGGTCTAAGCGCGCGGAGGGGCGTCGACATGAGTGTCGACGCGGCACGCATAAGTGCGTGCGCCACAACCAAGGGTGAAGCTTTGGGGGAGGATTAGGGGCAGTCGAGTACTCGTCGAGCTGCCCCTGAGTGGGACTATTCGGGTTTGGCGGACTTGATCTTGTCGCGCTGTTCCTTCAGAACGGCTTTGCGGCTGAGTTTGATCTTGTTGCCTTCCAGCGCTAAGACCTTCACCATGATCTGGTCGCCTTCGTTCAGCTCGTCCTTCACGAACTTCACGCGGTTTTCGGAGATCTCGCTGATGTGGAGCAGACCGTCGGTGCCGGGGAAGATTTCGACGAAGGCTCCGAAGTCCACGATGCGGACGACTTTGCCGAGATACGTTTTGCCGATCTCTGCGACGGCGCAGATGTCGGTCACCATCTGAATCGCCTTGTCGGCGCCAGGGCCGTCGGTGGCGAAGATGTTTACTGTGCCATCGTCCTCGACGTCGATCTTGACTCCGGTGGTATCCACGATGTTGCGGATGACCTTGCCGCCCGGGCCAATCAGCTCGCGGATCTTGTCCACCGGGATGTGCAGGGTGTAGATGCGCGGGGCGTACTGGCTGAGTTCGGGACGGTGGGCATGGATCACTTCGTTCATCTTGTCAAGGATGAAGAGGCGGGCCCGGCGAGCCTGTTCGAGGGCTTCGCGCATGAGGTTCGATGTGACGTTGGGAACCTTGATGTCCATCTGCAGGGCGGTGATGCCCTCTTTGGTTCCGGCCACCTTGAAATCCATGTCACCGTAGTGATCTTCGGCGCCGGCGATGTCGGTGAGAATGGCGTAGTCGTCGCCTTCCTTCACCAGGCCCATGGCGATGCCGGCTACCGGCGCAAGGATGGGCACACCGGCGTCCATGAGGGAAACGGAAGCGCCGCAAACACTGGCCATGGAGCTGGAACCGTTGGACTCCAGAATGTCGCTGACCACGCGGAGAGTGTAGGGGAAGGTCTTTTCGTCGGGGATGACCGCGGCGAGCGAACGCTCAGCAAGAACACCGTGACCGATTTCACGGCGGCCGGCGCCACGCATGAAGCCAACCTCACCCACCGAGAAGGGGGGGAAGTTGTAGTGCAGCATGAAGCGCTTGGAAACCTCGGTGGGGTCGAGCAGTTCGATACGCTGAACATCATCCTTGGTGCCGAGGGTGGTGGTAACCAGAGCCTGGGTTTCGCCGCGAGTGAAGAGAGCCGAGCCGTGGGTGCGCGGCAGCAGGCCGGCTTCCAAGGTGATGTTGCGGATTTCGTCGAAGGCGCGGCCATCGGGACGGCGGCGTGCCTTCAGCATTTCGTCGCGGAAGATGCTTTCCTTCAACGCGTCGAAGAGCTTGCTGGTTTCGGGCTTTTCCTCGTCGGTAGCGAGTTCGACGGCTTTCTTCTTCAACTCGTGAACGAGGTGATAGCTGTCGAGCTTGGGATGCTTCTGGGTATTCAGGGCGTCCACAAGATCGGTGCGGAGTGCCGCGTCGATCTTATTGTAGAGATCCTGGTTGACCGGCTTGGCGGTGTAGGCGCGCTTGGTCTTGCCGCACTTGGCCATCAACTCGTTGATTCCGGCGATGATTTTGTTGCAGCACTCGTGGCCGAAATCGATGGCCTCGACGACTGTCTCTTCGGAGACGAAACTGGCGGCGGCTTCCACCATAACGATGCCACTGGCGGTGCCGGCGACCATGATGGAGAGCTTGGATTCCTTGGTTTCGGAGTAAGACGGGTTGGCGACAAACTTACCGTCTACGATGCCGACGCGGACAGCGCCGAGGACATGGTGGAAGGGGATGTCGGAGATGGCGAGGGCGGCGGCGGCGCCGACAATGGCAAGAGGGGCGGGGTCACGTTCCGGGTCAGACGAGAGCACCATGCCGATGATCTGCGTTTCGTGGGAGTAACCTTCGGGGAAGAGGGGACGGACGGGACGGTCAATGAGGCGGCTGGTGAGGATTTCTTTCTCAGTAGGCCGGCCTTCCCGTTTGATGAATCCGCCGGGGAAACGCCCGGCAGAATAAGTGTACTCACGGTAGTCAACAGTGAGCGGGAAAAAGCTAGCGCCCGGTTTGGGCTCTTCGGCGGAACACGCCGTTACCAGAACGACGGAATCGCCGGTGCGAACGACAACGGAGCCATTCGCCTGCTTTGCGATCTTACCTGTTTCCAGGGAAATGATTCGACCACCCAGGTCGATTTCAACGGTATGCATCATGATTTACTCCCACCGCGGACTATCCGCGGGGCTTTCCTATACTTCGCGGCCAAACCGACAACATGCTCAAACGAACCTGCACGGCTACACAACTGTTCCGGCCGGGAACATCCCAGGCCGGTGGCCCGAGTAAGGTGGACTGGAGTCTGTTCGCGTAGGGTTGGTGTTCGGGACCGCCCGGAAACGACCGGGCGGCGGACAGAAACCCAATACGGGAGGGACAACTCGGGCTTTCGCCCGGCGGAGTTTCCGCGGCGCAAAAAACTAGCGGCGGATGCCCAGGCTTTGGATGAGCGTCTTATAGCGCTCGACATCGCGACTCTTCACGTAGTCCAGCAGACGGCGTCTCCGAGCCACCATGAGTAACAAGCCCTTGCGGGAATGGTGGTCCTTAGCATGCGTCTTAAAGTGCTCTGTGAGTTGCACGATGCGTGCGCTCAAGATAGCTACCTGAACCTCTGGCGAGCCAGTGTCGGTCTTGTGCGTACGGAACTTGGAAACAACCTGCTGCTTAACTTCAGTCGCCAGCGACATTCAGACTGGGTACTCCTCGTCTTCCTTAATCTCGTCGTTTATATACCCATTCAGGATAGCAGGAATGGGTTTGGATCGCAAAACGAATTGTAATGTGGCAAAAAGACCCCCCCCACGGGCCGTCGGCGCAGGGCATGGAAGTACCGGCACTTCACTGATGCCGGAGCGGCGCGAATCTGAAAGATTGGGAGCGATCAGATTGCTATACTATTGGCGCTAGTAGATGGGCGTTGAGGAGGAACAATCTTGGCTAAGTCCTATTTTTTTGTGTACCGTACAATTGCGTGCGGGTTGCTATTGGGGGCCGGCGCGTGGGCACAAACCAGCGTCACGGTGACCCGGCCGACGAATTTCGCCGTCTCACCGAGGCTGTCCGATTTACACGACGCGGGAACCGGTGCGTTTGTCGACCATGAGCCGTTGCCAATCCCGCATCCGTCCGCGGCGTTGACGCCGCTTTCCGATACGGCGATCCAGCGAAGCTTCGGCCCGCTGGTGAGCGCCACGAACGGAGTCCATTTCGATGCCATTGGCGCGAACGGCTCTGCGCCGCCGGACACGAATATCGCGGTGGGTCCGAATCACGTCATTGAGATGGTGAATTCGCGGTATCAAATCTTCACCAAGAGTGGTTCGAGTGTTCTGGGACCGAACTCGCTCGGTTCGTTGTGGGCGGCGCTCGGTGGCAGTTGCTCGACGGCGAATGCGGGCGATCCGGTAGTTCAATATGACCGGCTGGCCGACCGTTGGATGTTCACGCAGCTGGGCGCGTTGAGCAATCCTTATTCGCAGTGCATTGCGGTATCGAAGACGAGCGATCCGACCGGTGCCTACACCCTATATTCGTACCCGTACAGCAACGTGTTGAACGATTATCCGAAGTTTGGTGTGTGGCCGACGGCAACCAACAGCGCGTACACGGCGACGTACAATCTGTTCAACGGTGGCTCAACGTTCGCAGGCGGACAAGTGTGCGCGTACGATCGCGCAGCGATGTTGGCCGGTAGCCCCTCAGCCACGTCGGTGTGTTACACGATCAGCGGTGACGGCGGATTCCTGCCGTCGGATTTGGACGGCGCGACGCCACCCGTGAACGGGACACCGGCCTATTTCATGACTTGGGAGACAACGAGTTCGCTGCGAATGTATAGCGTAGCGCCGAACTTTGCTAATCCCAGTTCGTCGGTGCTGACCCAACTACCGGATTTGGCGGTGGCCGGATTCACCCAACCTTGCAGCAGCAACTGCGTTCCTCAGCTGGGCACGACGCAGAAGTTGGACACTCTGTCGGACCGCCTGATGTACCGGCTTGCCTACCGGATGTATGGCGACCACGCCTCGATGGTGGTGAACCATTCAGTCACGGCGGGAAGCAGCATAGGCGTGCGTTGGTATGAACTACGCTCGCCGGTTTCGGCCAGCGGACCGTTCAGCGTCTACCAGCAGGGCACGTTCGCCCCGGATGCGACTTACCGTTGGATGGGCAGCGCGGCGATGGACCAGGCGGGAGACCTTGCCATCGGCTACAACGCCTCGAGCAGCAGCCTCAATCCGGCGCTACGATATACCGGACGTTTTCCAACTGACGCATTAGGCACGCTACAGAGCGAGGCGACGATCCAGTTCGGTTCGGGCTCGCAAACGGCGGGCTTGTCGCGCTGGGGAGACTATTCGGCTTTGCGGATCGATCCGAGCGACGATTGCACGTTCTGGTTCTCCACCGAGTACGAAAAGGCGAATGGGACCTTCAACTGGAGTACCCATATCGGATCGTTCCAATTCGTGGGTTGTGGCGGGCCGCCGACACCGAACTTTGCGCTGTCGGCGAACCCGTCCACTGTTACTCTGTCCGCGAGCGCTTCCGGCAGTTCCACGGTCACGGCGACCGCGATCAACGGATACACGGGTACGGTGAACCTAAGTTTGAGCGGATGTCCGGCGAACGCGACTTGCTCGCTGAACCCGACAACCGTGTCTCCCACCGCGACCTCCACCCTCAGCATTACTACCACTGCCAGCATCGCGCCAGGAACGTA
>JBDTMC010000292.1:0-9936 GCA_039934475.1 Bryobacteraceae bacterium
CACCGCCGCCTCCCCCCAATGAACATTCCCCGCCAGATGCAACTCCACACTCCGGGCCAAATTGAAGCAAACTCCAATCGGAGCCCGAATCACCGTCACCTCTTCCAGAGTCACCATAGTCGACACGTCGTTTTGAACATGTTCAAATTAAACTATGGACCTCCAATGGAAGACTGTCAACTTGAGCTGGATCGGCGTTAATCTGTGTTCATCGGCGAGCCATACTGTCTTTCCCCAAACCTGCGCCATAATTACATGACATGGACCTCTGGCAGGACACCCGTTACGCCTTGCGTGGCATGCGTCGCAGCCCCGTCTTCACCGCCGTAGCTATCCTCTCGCTCGCCCTCGGCATCGGAGCCAACACCGCAATCTTCAGCCTCATGGAGACTGCGATGCTTCGCCTGCTCCCCGTCTCTCACCCCGAACAACTCGTCGAACTTCTCCAGAAATACCCCGGCGAGCCTCGCGGCAACGGCTACTGGTCCCCCCGCAGCTACGAACACATTCGCGATCAAAACCACATATTCTCGGCCCTCATTGCAACTTCCATCGACAATCGCGTCCGTCTCATCTCCGAAGGTTCTGAACCTGAATTCGTAGTCGGCGAGTATGTCACGGGCAATTACTTCTCTGATCTTGGTGTCACACCGGTCATCGGCCGAACTGTCGGGCCGCAGGACAGTGACGCCTCGGTCGCCGTCATAAGCTGGTCCACTTGGACCGGAAAATTCCATCAGGACCCAGGCGTTCTCGGCAAGAGAATCCTCGTCCAGGACAAGCCCGCTACTGTGATCGGCGTGGCGCCCCGTTCGTTCGTCGGCTTACGAGTGGAAGCGAAAACTAGCGTTTGGCTCCCAAGCGAGTCCTCCAAGCAAGGAGGCACGCTTCTCGGCCGCCTCAAACCCGGCGTCACCCTCCAGCAGGCGCGCGCCGAAATGGCCGTCCTCTATCAATTCGCAATTGAGGAACGGGCCTCCCACGGCAACGATCCGCAGGTCCGTAATTTGAAGGTGGAGGTGGAACCTGCCGGGAACGGCCTTTCCACCGTGCGCGACCGCTACGGCAGGCCCATCTCCGTTTTGATGACAGTCGTGGCCCTGCTCCTGCTTCTTGCCTGCGTCAACATCGCCAGCTTGCTCCTCGCCCGCGGTGCCGGCCGCGAGCGCGAAATGGCGCTCCGCACAAGCCTCGGCGCCAGCCGCGGCCGTTTGGTCCGCCTCGTCCTCACTGAGTCTTTAATCCTCTCCGCCGCCGGAGCGGTGTTGGGCGCATTCATCGCCTACTTCGGTACCACGATGCTGCTCCGTATCATGGCCAGCGGGCGCCAACATGACAGCGTGCACCTCACTGTCCAACCCGATTGGCAGATGCTCTTCTTTGCCGTCGGCATCGCCATCCTCGCTGGCCTGCTCTTCGGAGCCGCCCCCGCCTGGAACGCCTTCCGCACTGCCCCCGCATTCGCCCTACGACAAACCGGAGCCGCTCCCGACACTCGTCTTCGCCGCCTGTTTGGCAAGGGTCTCGTCGCAACCCAGGTCGCAATATCCGTCTTATTGTTGAGTTGTGCCGCGGTGTTTCTCACCAATCTGTCGAATCTCAATCGCGCCGATCTCGGCTTCCGCCGCGATCACGTGCTTCTCGTCTCCGTCGATGCGTCCCGCAGCGGCTATAGCGACCAACGGTTGTCGCAGACCTTCCAGGCACTCCTTGATCGCCTCGAAACGCTTCCCGGAGTACGTTTGGCATCCCTCAGCGCGCCTACTCCCCTTCAGGGGGCGGGAGCCAGCGGCTTCGCCACCGTCGAGGGTTACCAGGAAAGGACCGAGGACCGTCGCTGGATCTCCATCGGCTATGTGGCGCCGAAGTACTTTGAGACCCTCGGAACACCTCTCCTCGCCGGCCGCGGATTCGCTTTCGCCGACCAGGCCAACGCCCGCGTTGCCATCATCAATCAAACCTTGGCCCGTTACTACTTTGCTGGCCGTGACCCCATCGGAAGGCATGTCACTCTCTACAACGTGACCGGCGTCCGCGAACCCCGGATGTATCAGATCGTCGGCATTGTCGGCGACGCTAACTACTTTGAGATCCGGGAACCCACCCGCCGCACCATCTACCTCCCTGCCTTCCACGACGGGCGCGTCGGAGCCGAGACGTTTGTCATTCGCACCGACGGTAACCCCGAAAGCGCCGCCGGAGCCGTCCGCGAGGCGGTACGCACCATCGCCCCAGCCATCCCCGTCTCCCGCGTTCTCACGCTCACCGACCAGATCGACGCCTCAATCGTCCCGGAGCGAATGATGGCCACTCTATCGGGCTTCTTCGGAGCGTTAGGTGCACTCCTGGCCGGCATCGGCCTCTACGGTCTCCTCGCCTACACCGTCGCCCGCCGAACCAACGAGATCGGCATCCGCATGGCGCTCGGAGCCACCGTCCGAAACGTCACCGGCCTAATCCTTCGTGACGCGTTTGTGACGGTAATTGCCGGCCTCATCATCGGCGCTCCGATAGCGATCTGGGGCCAAACCCTAGCCGCAACGCTGGTTCCCGATCTCACCGCTCTCGCCGCCACCCCCGTAGCCTTGGCGACCACGGCGATCCTCGTCACCGCCCTCCTCGCCGCCTTCATCCCCGCCAGAAGGGCCGCCCGCGTCGACCCCATGGAAGCCCTCCGTCACGACTAGCGTTTCCTGGTGACCGGGGAAACGTGTCCAAATGCTTTCAACACTTCAACACAGTTTTTTGATGAAAGAACCCGCCTCACGCTCGCCGCAGTTGCGTCAGCCAGTACACTGGCAACCCCGACAACACGATCACTAGCCCGGGCCACGTGGTCGCAGGCCGGTAGACGAACAGGCACACCAGGATGGCCGACGCCCCGGCAATGTACAGTAGCGGAACCACCGGGTAGCCATACGTGCGGTACGGCCGCTCCGCGTTCGGTCTGGTCCAGCGCAGGCGGAACACCGCGGCGATCGTCAGAATATAGAAGATCAGCGCCGCTGAAATCACGTAGTCCAGTAAGTTGCTGTATAAGTTACCGTAAGTTCCGGTTGCCGTATTGAAAGTTCGCGGCAGCACGAGCACGGCGGCCCACAAGCCTTGTAGCCACAAAGATCGCGCCGGCACCCCGGAGTCGTTCAGCGTCCCCACCGATTGGAAAAACAGGCCGTTCTGCGCCATCGCATAATAGACGCGCGGCCCCGCCAGCACAAGGCTGTTCACGCAACCGAAGGTGGATACCATAATGGCCGCTGCCATCACTGCCGCCCCGAAGTTCGGCGAGATCACCCGCAACATCGCCGTTGCCACCCGGTCCGATGGTGCGTTCTGAATCGCCGGCATGGTGAGCGTTGTTAAGTAAGATAAGTTAGCCAGGACGTAGAGGACAACTACTACCATAGTGCCCATAATCAAGGCTCGCGGAAGAGTCCGCCGGGGGTCCTTCACTTCGCTGCCAGCGAACGTGATGTCGTGCCAGGAATCCGCCGAAAACAGCGATCCCGACTGCGCCACGCAGATCGCCGCAAAGAGGCCAAATGCCGACATCCCGCTTTGAATGTCCCAGAAATGGCTGAAATTCGACGTAATTGCCTCGGTGTTCGAAGTCACAAATAGCCCTAATAAAACCAGGCATACCAGCGCGCCGATCTTCGCCACGGTGAACAGGTTCTGCACGATCTTCCCGTACTTCACGCCCCGGCTATTGGTCCAGGTAAGCAGCGCAATCACGAGAATCGCGACTAACTGGCTGGTGGACAGGGAAACCGCATATCCTTCGCCCAGGCGCACTGGAGGTATCAGGTAAGTTGACTCCGAAATGCCGGGCATAAAGATACCGGCAAATCGCGCAAACGCCACCGACACTGCCGCGATCGTCCCCGTCTGGATTACGGTGAACAACGTCCATCCGTACAGGAACCCCGACAATCGCGAGAACGCCTCCCGCAAGTAGACGTACATCCCGCCCGCTTCCGGCATCATTGATGCCAGTTCGCCGTAAGACGTCGCAGCGGCCACTGTCAACACGCCCGTCATCACCCAAGCCACAATCATCCAACCCGGGCTTCCGATGCTCCGCGCCATGTCGGCCGGCACAATGAAGATGCCGCTGCCGATCATGACGCCGATCACCACCATCGCGGAATCGAACATCCCTAGTTCGCGAACGAATCCTTTTCCGCTCACGCTCCAGCCTTCCCGCTCCGCGCCGCTTCAATCGTCTGCAGCGCCTCTGCGCGTTCAGCACCCACCAGCGGCAGCCGCGGCGGCCTCACCCGTTCGCTGCCCATGCCCACTGCTTCCTGAGCCAGCTTGATCAACTGCACGAACTTGGGCACCGTGTCCATACGCAACATCGGAAGGAACCACTTATACAGCGCAAACGCCTCGTCTATGCGACCCGCAGACGCCAGGTTAAACAACGTGACGGACTCCACCGGGAACGCATTCACCAGCCCCGCAATCCAACCCGTGGCGCCGGCGGCAATGCTCTCCACAATCAGATCATCCACGCCAACCAGAATCTTCAGCCGCTCCGGCGTGGTCAGCGCCCGCAATGCCGCGATGCGCCGCACATCCGCGCTCGACTCTTTGATCGCATGCAGGTTCTCATGCTCGGCCAACAACTCCGCCACCTGCTCCGGCAAAAAGTCCGTCTTATACGCCACCGGGTTGTTGTACAGCATCGCCGAAAGAGGCGTGGCCTCGAGCACCGCTGCGACATGCGCCTTCATCTCGCGCCAGTCGCCGCAATAGACATAAGGAGGCAACACCATCAGTCCGCTGCAGCCCACCTGATGCGCTACTCTCGCAATCTGCACCGCCTCCAACGTGGTCAGTGCGGAGACCCCGGCCACCACCGGTCCTCGTCCGTCTAGAGCTCTTACTGCCGATGCCAGCACGGCCCGCTTCTCTTCCAGCGTCTGGCTGCCGCCTTCGCCCAGTGAGCCCAGCGCCACCACGCCCGTACAACCGCTATCCATCATCCAGCGGCAATGTTTGCCGAAGAACTCAAAGTCAATCGTCAGGTCTTCATAGAACGGTGTCGTAATGGCGGGGATCACGCCCGCCCAGTTCATTGTCATGATTGTGTCTCCTCTTCCACCACCAGGCTACCCACTCGCGCCGGCAACACCGGAGGCCGCACGCCCGTGTGCCCCCATCCGAATAGAAACTCCGCCGCAGCGCCGCACACCCGTCCTTGACACGGACCCATCCCGCACCGCGTCAGCAGCTTCGCTTCGCGCCAGCCGGAGTGAGCCGCCAGTTTCTGATAGGGTACATCTTCGCACCGGCACACCAGCGTCTCAGGCCGGCACAGCTTTCGTAATTCGGGGCGAAGGGCGAACGCGTCCGCCAGCGCTTGAGCAAACAAGCGCGCCGCGCGCCGCTTGGCAGTGAGGCCTTCCGTCGGCCGTCCCGCCGCTGCCAATCCCGCGATTTCGCCTTCCACCAACGACAGGTCGACACCGCCGATGCCCGTGCTCTCGCCGGCGCAATACACATCCGCCACCGATGTCTGCTGACGGCGATCGACGCGCACACCATCGCAACTCACTTCGCATCCCAACACCGACGCCAGTTCGGTATTCGGCGTCAACCCATATCCCACGGCAAGATAGTCACAATCGATCGGCTTCGCACCGTGCACCAATACCCGCCGCACTTGCCCTTCTCCCTCGGCCGCTTCCACCCAGCAGTCCGTGCGATAGGGCACGCCCGCCAGACTAAGCTGCAGCTGGGCAGCTTGCACTAACTTACCCGGCGACGCCAACAGCCTCGTCCCGAAGCCCACCAATCGTTTGAGCGGAGCCTGTTCCACGATGGCGGCAACGCGCGCCCCGCGCGACTTCAAGTAACTCGCGACGGCCAGTAACAGCGGACCGGATCCCGCCACCACCACTGTTTTCCGTTTCACCACCAAGCCTGACTTCACCAGCGCCTGCATGCCGCCTGCGCCCATCACACCCGGCAACGTCCATCCCGGAAAAGGCAGGAATAGTTCCCGCGATCCGGTGGCCACGATCAGCTTGTCCCAGGGCAGGGAACGGAATCCCTCGGCCCGTTCCACCAGTAAGGTCTTGGCGCGCGCATCGGCCATCACCACCTGGGAACCGCCGAGAAACTCCGCGCCCGACTTACGTAATCGCTGGAACCAAATGGCCGACGAACCGCCGCGCCAGATCTGCCCACCCACCGCGGGGTTATCGTCCAGCACCGTCACCTGAGCCCCGTTCTCAGACGCCCGGCACGCCGCGGCCATGCCAGCGGGGCCTGCTCCTACCACCACCACGCGCGTCACGCCGTGTCCACCTTCATGCCTTCGCAGCACGTCACCTGGCAGCTCTTCTGCTGGGCGCGCCCATCGATGGTGACCCGGCACTCAAAGCAGATGCCCATGCCGCACAGCGCCGCGCGAGGCTCGCCGGAAATGGAATGCCGGAATGCCGTCACACCCGCGCCAAGCAAGGCCGCGGCGACGCTGATCCCATCCGGAACCTGCACCAGCCGGCCGTTCAGGAAGATACTCAGCATGGCCGTCCCGGCAAATAGGGTTCCACTGGGATCGCACATTCCCTTTGCAGTATCTGCGCTGCCAGCACTTTGGCTGTCGCCAGCGAAGTGGTGATCCCCAATCCCTCGTGGCCTGTGGCCAACCACACGCGATCCACTCCTGGACACGGCCCAATTAGCGGCAGCGAATCGCTGGTGGCTGGGCGAAACCCCGTCCAGGTGCGGATCGCCGAAACGCCGGCGAGTTCCGGAAGGTACTCCATCGCCCGTCGCAGCATCGTCGACAGCATTGGCATCTCAGTCGCGGGATCGAACGTGCCTAATTGCCGCGACGACCCGATCAGTAACTGCCCGGTCGATCGCGGCTGGACATTGAAAGCCACCGAGTCTGTACCCACCGCATGAGCGCTGCGGATGTAGCCCAACTCAATCAGTTGATGCCTCACGAAGCCCGGATAGCGGTCTGTGATTACCAGATGGCCCTTGCGGGGCTGTATGTCGATACCCGGAGTCAGTTCCGGCGCCACCGCTCCGGTGGCATTGACTACCGCGCCCGCGCTGATCTCAGACCCGTCATTCAGGCGAACCAGGCCGTCGCGTACCGCGATTACCTTCTTACCGGTAATGAGCAACGCGCGTAACCCCTTCGCCCTGTCCAACAGGTAGCGTGTCACGCAGGGCGGATAGACGACACTGTCTTCCGGAGTCACCAGCCCTCCGGCGAGTCCGCGGCGCAATCGCGGCTCCGCGTCCGCCAGTTGCCGCTCATCCAGCATCTGTGCCGTTACCCCGCGTTCGTTGTAATAGGAAAGCTTGCGGCGGCACTCCACCATCTCTTCTTCGTCCGCAGCCACCCACAAGCTCCCGCATGGCAAATGTTCCGCGTCCTCCGGCAAGCGCGGCGCCAGTTCGTTCCACAACGTCTGCGAGTAGCGGGTCAAACGGAACTGCGCTTCGGAATCGTCCATCGCGACGATGTGACCCATTCCCGCGGCTGTCGCTCCGCCGCCCGGAATTTTCCACTCCACCACCATCACCTTGAGTCCCGCTTCCGCCAGTTCCAACGCGCACGCCGCGCCAACTATTCCGGCGCCGGCGATCACCACGTCCACTGTCATCCGCGGATGCCCCAACAGAAGGGATCGCGATCGTCCAGCAACAGCCGCGCATCAGAATTCACAAAGGCCGATCCGCGGATGAAAGGCATCAAGTGGCCATCGCGCTCTTCCACGCGCGCCTCAAATATGGAGCCGACGATACTCTCCTGCCGCCACACCTCACCCGCCCGCAGTTTGCCGTCCTCATACAGGCACGCTACCTTCGCGCTGGTGCCCGTACCGCACGGCGACCGGTCATAGCTCTTCCCCGGACACAACACGAAGTTACGGCTCTGCGCCCTCGGATCCACGGCCGGCCCGAACACTTCGATGTGGTCGATCTCTCCGCCGTCTTTCCCCGTGATCGCGGCGGCATTCAAGGCCTGCCTGATGCGCCATGTGTAGTCGGTGAGCGGCTCCAGATTTCCCAGCGTCAACTCGAAGGGGGAGCCATTCACCAGAAAGAACCAGTTGCCGCCCCATGCCACATCGCCCGTCACCGGTCCCAATCCTACAGGCTCCACCGTTACCTGTTTGCGATAGCGGTAGCTGGGCACATTCCCGACCGTCACTTCGCCCGCATCGTGCAACTGCACGCTGACCGTGCCAACCGGAGTCTCAACCTGGTGAATGCCCTGTCGCATCCGGCCCAGGTACTCCAGTGTGGCCACCAGTCCGATGGTGCCGTGTCCGCACATGCCCAGATAGCCGACGTTGTTGAAGAAGATGACGCCCGCTGCCGCTTGCGGGTCTACCGGCGCGCACAACAGCGCTCCCACTACCGCGTCTGAGCCGCGTGGTTCATTCACAACGGCTGAACGAAACGCATCATGATCGTCGCGAAACCGGCGCAGCCGGTCGCTCAGCGGACCCGTGCCTAAGTCCGGGCCGCCCGAAACTACCACGCGCGTCGGCTCACCGCCGGTGTGGCTGTCGATCACATGCACTTCTCGCATTGGCTCTGTCCAGAAATCGTAGCAGATCGGCTACAATAGGCGAGATTCGCGGGCCTGGGGAGGCCTCTGTGCTACGAACGCTCTTGATTGCCGCCTTGGCCGCGTCGCTCTGCACGGCCGCCGACGGAGACGGACAGGCTCTTTTTGAGCGCCATTGCGCGCTCTGTCACGGCATCGGCGCCACTGGCGGGCGCGGCCCTGCTCTCACACGGCCAAAGCTCGCCCATGCTCCTGACGATGCCGCCCTCAAAAACGTCATCCTCGAAGGAATCGAGCCGGAAATGCCAGCCACCTGGTTTCTCGACGACCCCGCGACGGCGGCGCTAGTCGCCTATGTTCGCGGGTTGGGTAAACTGCCTGCCGAGAAGCTCCCCGGCGACGCGGCCCGCGGTGCTGCGGTGTATGGCGCGCAAGGTTGCTCCTCCTGCCACACACTTGCCGGCGGTGGCACACCGTATGGTCCCGATCTCTCCGACATCGGCGCCCGCCGCAGCGCTGCCTACATCGACGAGGCTCTTATCAAACCGGCCGCCGCGTTGCCGGAAGGGTTCCTGATGCTCTCCATTCGCACCGCCGCCGGCCAAGCCATACAAGGCATCCGGCTTGCGGAGACCAACTTCACGGTGCATTTCAAAGACGCGCAAGGTACGCCCCACAGCCTTCTCAAGTCTGAGGTGGCGTCCATTGAAAGGTTCAGCGGCAAGACGCCCATGCCCTCCTACCAGTCTTTGATGGCGACACAGCGGCAGGATCTGGTAGCCTTCCTCGCTTCGCAAAAGGGGAGTGAATGAGACATCTGCTAATGGTTCTGGCGGCCGCGCCCCTGTTGGCCCAAGTACCCTTCGATCGCATTGTCGCCTCCGATAAGGAGCCCGCTAACTGGCTCACTTACTCCGGAAATTATCAGGGTCATCGCTACTCATCCCTCAGTGAGATCGCGGTTACTAACGTCTCGCGGCTCAGCGTGAAATGGGCCTATCAATATTCCGACCGCCGCACTGAGGCTTCGCCCATCGTTGTGGATGGGGTGATGTATGTCACCGGCCCCAACACCGCCGCCGCCCTGGATGCACGCACGGGCGTTGTCCTGTGGGAGTGGAAACGGCCTGTCCCCTCCGACTACCGCAACATCGGCTTCAGTCGTGTCAATCGCGGCCCCGCCGTTCTCGATGGCGCACTCTACGTCGCCACGCTCGACTGTTACCTGGTCGCGCTCGATCTGAAAAGCGGCGCGGTCCGATGGACCACTCGAGTAGCCGACTACAAGCCCGGATACAGCATGACGCTTGCGCCGCTCGCGATACGCGGGAAAGTGCTGGTTGGCGTCAGCGATGATTTATCAGTGAGTGTCCGTAAGGGCGCTC
>JBDTMC010000293.1:0-9809 GCA_039934475.1 Bryobacteraceae bacterium
GTTCGCCCGGCTCACCAGATAGCTGGATTGAATGGGCTTGGGACCGAAGCGCAGATGCGAAACGGTAATCGAACCCGACTTCTTCGAATCGTAGACGAAATAGCCTTGCGCGTAATTGTCGGTGTCTTCGCCGATGATTTTGATGGAGTTCTTGTTGGCGCCGACGGTGCCATCCGCACCGAGACCCCAGAAGAGGGCGCGCACGGTCTTCGGATCCTCCGTGGAGAAGGCGGCATCGTAGTCGATGCTGGTGTGAGTAACGTCGTCGTTGATGCCGACGGTGAAGTGGTTCTTCGGAGAGGGCTTCGACATTTCGTCGAAGACACCCTTTACCATGGCAGGCGTGAATTCCTTGGAAGACAACCCGTAGCGCCCCCCGATAAGGCGGGGATAGGAAGTGAAGGGGGCGCTACCGGCCGCGAACGCCTCGGCCACCGCGGTGACTGTGTCCGTATAAAGAGGCTCACCCGATCCGCCGGGCTCCTTAGTGCGATCAAGCACGGCCAGAGTCTTGACGGAAGCGGGGAGAGCCTGTATGAATTGATCCGCGGAGAACGGGCGATAGAGACGTACTTTAAGAATGCCGACCTTTTGCCCCTGGGCGGTGAGATAATCCACCGTCTCCTGCGCGGCCTCAGCGCCGGAGCCCATCAGAATAATGACGCGATCGGCGTCGGGGGCTCCTACGTATTCAAACAATTTGTACTGCCGGCCGGCGATGGCGGCAAACCGGTCCATCACCTTCTGGACGATGCCGGGGCAGGCATCGTAGAACTTGTTCACGGATTCGCGGCCCTGAAAGTAGACGTCGGGGTTCTGGGCAGTGCCACGAATGAAGGGGTTATCGGGGGAGAGGGCGCGGGCACGGAAGGCGCGGACGGATTCCTCGTCGATCATCTCCCGCAGGTCATCCATCGTCAACTGTTCCACTTTGGCGACTTCGTGGGAGGTGCGGAAACCGTCGAAGAAGTGGATGAAGGGGATACGCGACTCCAGGGTTACCGCCTGGGAGATGATCGCCATGTCCATCACTTCCTGGACGGAATTGGCAACGAGCATGCCCCAACCGGTGGCGCGAACGCTCATCACATCCTGGTGATCGCCAAAGATGGACAGCGCCTGTGCGGCCAACGAACGGGCCGCCACATGGAAGACCGTGGGCGTGAGCTCGCCGGCGATCTTATACATGTTGGGGATCATCAGGAGCAACCCCTGGGCGGAGGTAAATGTGGTGGTGAGGGATCCAGTCTGCAGCGCGCCGTGACAGGAGCCGGCGGCGCCGCCTTCGCTCTGCATTTCGACGACAGACGGCACTGTTCCCCAAATATTGGGTTTTCCCTCAGAGGACCACTGGTCCGACCATTCGCCCATGGTCGATGAAGGGGTAATGGGGTAAATAGCAATCACTTCGTTGACTTTGTGAGCAACGTAGGCTGCTGCTTCGTTGCCGTCAATCGTAACCTTGGGTCTGATCATGTTGAAAAAATCCGTTGAAGAATCCATCAGTGGGGTAGCACGTGAGGGTCCAACCTGTCGCGCTTATTCGATTATCAGATCCGACAGTCCTTGATCACGACGTAAACAGAAGAAAATGCAAAGCGGAGCCGATTGGGTGATTTGGCGTAGAGGCTTGGTGGGCGCCCGACTGCCCACTGGGAAGTGGGTGAGATCACGCAGTCTGGCGAGGATTGGGTGCGTGGCATGGCGGGTTGGGGCTGGGGGAACCGGCCCGGCGGCTGAAATACCGGTTGAATGAAGGCACACTCTCCGACGACGAACAGACCGAGTGATGCTAGTCAACGCGGCCGAGTTCGTCGCTATCCAATAGCTGAAAGCACGGAAGCACGCCTCATAAGCTGGAACAGGCTAAGCGCTGAGGAGACCACGACGCGCGCCGCGTTGGAACTGCGCACGGAAATCGACTCCCTACCAGCTGACTGACGAGTTACTAGAAATGCGCCCCGCCGCTCGCGATCAGCACTTCACCCGAAACATAGTCCGAAAGCGGCGAACAGAAGAAGACCACCGCTCCGGCCGCCTCATCCGGAGTACCTAGCCGTCCCAGCGGGCACATCGTTTTCATCACTTCGATCGTCTTCTCCTGCACGCCGACGGCGATCTGGCGCCCCGCGACGTCGATGGTTTGAGGCTTGTCAACGATGGGCTGGATGAGACGCGTCTCGATAAGGCCGAAGCCGACTGCATTCACGTTGACGTTGTAGCGGCCCCATTCCTTGGCGAGCGTCTTCGTGAGGCCGATCACGCCTGCTTTCCCGGACCCGTATCCGGCTTGGCCGGCGTTGCCGTCCGTGCCGGAGATCGAGGTGATGTTCACTACCTTCCGCATCACGCGACGGCCTTCGGCGGTCTCCTTCTTAGCCGTCTCACGAATCCAGTGCGATGCAGCCCGCAAGACGCGGAACGGCGCTACGAGGTGAATGTCGAGCATCGCTTGGAACTGCTCATCAGACATCTTCTGGATGACGTTATCCCAGGTGTAACCCGCGTTGTTGACGATGATGTCGAGGGAACCGAAGCGCGCCAGAGTCGCATCAACCACCGCCTGGGGGAACGCCGCATCGGTGAGGTTGCCGGCGACCGCGGCGGCATTTCCACCAGTCGCTGTGATGACGGCGGCCGTTTCTTCCACGACCGCGGCATCGAGGTCTGTGCAGAGGACGGCGGCTCCAGCGGCAGCAAGCTGCGAGGCTATGGAACGGCCGATTCCGCGGCCCGCGCCGGTGACGAGTGCGGTTTTGCCGTGAAGTGTGAAGGGCATCGAGTTTGATTATGCCGCAGTAGGAGCGCCTGCGGTGCAGAGGTCCGCCACCAGCGCGAGGGCGCGCTCACAATCGCCTCTGGTCACGTCGTAATGAGTCACCATACGCATTTCGCGGTCACTGACGCCGTTGGCAAGCACGCCGCGGAGATTGAGTTCGTGACTGAACTGGTCGGGGGTGAAGCCAGTTCCACTAGTGTCGAAGATCACGATGTTGGTCTGCACGCGGGCCGGGTGGATGGTGATTCCAGGGATGACGGCCAGGCCTTCGGCAAGCAGGCGGGCGTTGGCGTGGTCTTCCGGCAGGCGCTTTGGCATCTCTTCCAATGCGATCAGTCCGGCCGCGGCGAGTACACCGGCCTGGCGCATACCGCCTCCCAGGCGTTTGCGGTAGAGGCGGGCGCGGGCCATATCCCGCTCCGTGCCCACCAACATCGAGCCAACCGGGGCGCCCAATCCCTTCGACAGACAAAACATGACCGTATCCACATTCTTCACAATCGTACTGACGGGCAGGCCCGCCGCCGTCGCGGCATTGAAGAGGCGAGCGCCATCCATGTGGACCCTGAGACCCAAGCGGTGTGATTCCTCGCAGATCTCATCGATCACCGCCTGCGGATAGACAGTTCCGCCGGCCATGTTGTGCGTGTTCTCGATCTCGATACAGCCTGTGGGCGCCGCGTGAGGACCGAGTGGACGGATCTCCCGGCGAATCGACTCCCATCGCAAGATCCCGTCCGGAGAGGAGATGGCCCTCGGCACACACCCTGCAAACCAGGCGACCATGGAAAGCTCGTAGTTCAGCAGATGCCCCCGAGCCTCGCAGATCACTTCCTGACCGTGCTCAGTGAGGACCTTGACGGCGATGGTGTTGCCCATCGTTCCAGTAGGCACAAACAAAGCGGCTTCTTTGTCGAGGAGTTCGGCGGCCCGCTGCTCCAACCGATTAATTGTGGGGTCCTCACCATAGACGTCGTCACCCACCTCGGCCTCAGCCATGGCGCGGCGCATGGCAGGCGTGGGACGAGTCACCGTATCGCTTCGCAGATCGATCATTCCATACATTATAGTGACCCTAGAAAAAGCCCTTATCGCGGGTGCAGTTACCGGCGAAGCGCCTCCCAATTCGCTGCATACATCAACCGATGAGGAACTCCTGAAACACCTCATTGGAAAGCAGCACTCCGCGGGAAGTCAGCCGTAATAGGCCGCCCGCTGATTCCAACAAGCCTTCGCTGATAAAACGGTGAATCGGTGCCTCGAATTGGCGCCACTCGTCGGGCGTGGGCCGAATGCCTTCCGAGAGTCGCAACCCTACGAAGAAACGCTCGTCAGCCGCATGGGCCGGCGTCTCTTCGACACACGGTGATTCGCCGCGCTGCATGCGGGCCACGTACTCGGCGGCATCGTCGGTGTTCTGGCGCCGTACTCCGTTTTCGAGCGAATGCGCGTCAGTGCCAAAGCCGACATAAGGTTCCAGACGCCAGTACTTCAGGTTGTGCGCCGATTCGCAGCCCGGCCGCGCGAAGTTGGAGATCTCATAGCGCGGAAGCCCCATCGCCGCCAACCGCTCCACGGCCTCTTCATAGAAGGCCGCGATGCGCTCGTCACTGGGAATATCCGGTGCTCCATAGCGCTTGCCGTTAAGAAGGACTTCCTGGCCCAACCGGCTGTCCTCGTCAATTTCCAGCATATATATGGAGACGTGGGACGGTTGCAGCCGCTCTATCCAGGCTAACGATTCGCGCCAGCTGTCTTCGGTCTGGCCGGCGAGGCCGGCGATGAGATCGATGTTCACCTCAGCAATGCCGGCGGCGGCGAGCACAGCCAACTCATTTTCCACAATCGCCGCCGTGTGTTTGCGTCCCGTGCGGGCTATTTCCTTCTGTACGAAGCTCTGCACGCCGAGGCTGACGCGCGTAATGCCGGATTCGCGCCAGGAACGGGCGCGCTCAATGCTGACAGTGCCTGGGGCCGCTTCCATCGTCGCCTCGCGCCAGGGCTTGCCGGGTACGGCCGCCAAAACTCGCGCCAGCGCGGCCAAATCCATCTGACTCGGCGTGCCCCCGCCCAAGTAAACCGTCTCAGGCGTCCAGGCCCAGTGATGTGCGCCGATTTCCCCTTCCAGCGCTTGAGGATACTGCTCTTCGAGCACTCGCGGAAGCACACCGGACGCGAAGTTACAATACGTACATTTCTGAGCGCAAAACGGATACGAGATGTAAACTCCGGGCAAAGTTTACAGAATCACTTCCTCGTCGAGTTGCTCCGCCACGGCCCATTCCATCAGTTCCAAGAGGGACTGGCCGGTCTCCGGAAGAACGAACTCCCCCTGCTCTTCCTTCCAATCCAGCTTGAAGCTGCGGGTGTGGGCCGAAACCCAAATCTGGCGGACTGGGGAATTGGGGCTAACGACGAACTTAGCCGGGGGCTCTTCGAATTCAATACTGAGCGCGCCACTGTTGAAATCCGCTTCGAAACCCTCGTACTCCTCCGAGGCATCGTTCAAAGCGTCATAGAGATCCTGCAGCGCCTCGTCGGCGCGCGTCTTGAACTCCTGCTCGTCCATCATTTCGGTCTCCATTCAGCGGCGTGGAATTGCTGGATACTCTGAAGTTATCAGACTCGGGAATCTTCCGCCCTCCCTGAATCATCTGTTACCCTGGAACGGTTCGCACATGAACGCCGGGCCCCATATCGCATGGAATCTTCTTGTATCCGCCATACCGATCTTCCGCACACTTCCCGGCTCTACGCGGATTTCATCTACCATTATGATCGGGTTTCCTCGTATTACCCTCACCCCGCCTTAGATTTGAAGGAGTACGCCAGGGTCGCCAGCGAGCTCCGCTTTCCCGAAGACCGCCGCGCCGCGCTGGCTGCGGCCCTGCGGCGAACGAACGGCGAAAGCAGGGCGCTCGATCTGCTTGAGCTCCCGGACACCGTGGCGATCGTCACCGGCCAGCAAGTGGGTCTGTTTTCCGGCCCGGCGTACACAATCTACAAGGCTCTCACGGTGGCGCGTCTTGCGGCCCATCTCAACGAACAGGGCATCAACGCCGTACCGATCTTCTGGCTCGCCACCGAGGACCATGATTTTGCCGAAGTGGACCACTGTTGGGTGTTCAACGCGGCGAACCAGCCTGTGCGGCTGCAGTTGCAGGAAGGCGGCGCCCCGCAGGTACCCGTCGGCGGTTTCAAGCTGAAAGACGTCCCGCTGGCGGCACTTCGCGAGGCCCTGGGCAACCTTCCCTTCGCCGAGGAAGTGCTCTCACTGGTGGAGGAGTCCTACGTCGTGGGCGAGACGATGGGCGGGAGCTTCACGCGCCTGCTGCGGCGACTATTGACCGGTTACGGCTTCCTGTTTGTGGACCCTCTCGATCCTGCGATTCGCGAATTGGCCGCGCCCATCCTCAGCAAGGCGGTGGATGCCATGCCCCAGCTGATGCCGGCGCTGCTGGCGCGCAACCAAGAGTTGGAAACCGCCGGCTACCACGCGCAGGTTCACTTGGAATCTGAGACGTCGCTGGTCTTCCTATTGGAAGGGGAACGGCGGCTGACGCTGAAACGGCGTAACGGAGATTTTGTCGCACGCGACCGCAAGTTCACCGCGCAGGAACTAAAAGACAAGGCCGATCACCTCTCTCCCAACGCGCTGCTGCGCCCCATCGTTCAGGACTACATTATGCCTACCGCCGCTTACGCCGGCGGACCCGCGGAACTGGCCTACTTCGCCCAATCCTCGGTCATCTACGAAGCTTTGCTGGGACGCATGCCCGTGGTGATGCCCCGCGCCGGGTTCACGCTGCTTGATGAGCGAAGCCGCAAGCTGATGTCGAAATACAAATTGACGCTGGAGAGCGCCCTCCACGGCGAGGATCTGTTGCGCCATCGAATCGCCCAGACGCTGGTGCCGCACGGCCTACAAAGCCGCTTCGGTGAAGCGTCATCCGTCGTTGCCCACCAGTTGGACCGTCTTCGCGAAGGCTTGGCCGCGTTCGATCCAACACTTGCTGCCGCACTCGACAAGAGCCGGGCAAAGATGCTTTACCAGTTGTCGAAGGTGGAAGGCAAGACGGCGCGGGCGTCCATGAAGCACGATGAGCGAGCCGCCGGGGATGCCTCCTGGCTCTCTGGCCTTCTGTTCCCCGAGAAACACTTACAGGAGCGTTTTTACAGCATTCTCCCGTTCCTGGCGCGCCACGGACTTGATTTAGTCGACCGCGTTTATGAGAATGTCCACTTGGAATGTCCGGACCACGTGATCCTCACGGTCTGAACTCCTGCAATTTTTATGCTCGTCAACAAAGTCAAACAGGCCCCCAAAGCGGGTCAGGTCCAATATGGCACCGGCTTCGCGCAATTGCGCTCTCAAGACGTGGTTCGCATCCTTGCGGCCGCGGGCTTCCACTGGGCCTTCATCGACACCGAGCATGGCGGCTTCGGCATCGAGACCATTCAGGACCTCTGCCGCATGGCCGCGTACACCGGCCTCTCGCCTATTGTGCGCGTCGCGGATCTGCAATATAGCCTGATTGCCCGCGCTTTCGATTGCGGCGCCCAGGGCATCATCTTCCCACGCGTGGAAGATCCGGAGTTACTGGCTCGCGCCGTGAGCTGGACCAAATTCCCGCCGCTGGGCGTGCGCGGCTTCGGACTGACGCCGCTGCAAGTGGATCACGAACCGGTGGGCATTCCGCAGATCTCCGTTCACATGAATGCGAACTCGATGGTTGTGCTCCAGATTGAGACGCAAAAGGCTGTCGATATGCGCGATGAACTGCTGTCGGTTCCGGGCATCGATGCGGTGATGGTGGGGCCGGTGGATCTCTCGATCTCTCTTGGCGTCCCCGGCGATTTCATGCACCCGAAGATGGTGGACGCGATGGAAAAGATCCGCGATTCCTGTCTGAAGCACGGCGTCGCCCCTGGCACTCAGACGCGCAATCTGGCTCTGGCGAAATTCTGGAAAGAGCGCGGCATGCTCTTCCTGGGCTGCTCCAGCGAAACCGGCATGCTGTTTGAGAAGGCGAAGGAAATTGTCGTCGCGCTGAGCGAAGCTCCTGCGTCCCGGTCGTAAGCTATATTCCCAACGCAGCCCAGTCGAACGCCGGCCCGATGTCCCACTTGTCCTGCCGGAAGTTGGCGTGAGTGGCGATTCCAGTGAAGTTCGAGTAAAACGCCGGGTCGCAGAGGAACCGTTTCTCGGCGGGGGCCATTTGCTTTGGAATCTGGAATCGCATACAGAGATAGTTCACCAGAGCCACCACTGAGTTCATCTGAACATCGGGATACTTGGCGAAATACTCGAAATTCCGGTACGACTGTTGCATGTAGCGGTCAGTCTCCGTGAGGTCGCAGAATTTGCGGGTGAATTCCCCTGGCCACGCGTTCAGCTGGTGCGCCGACTTTTTGAGCGGCCCGAAATTGGCGATCTCGATTCCAATCGATCGCATGTCCTGCACATGATGCGGATCGCCTTTGATACCCAGATGAAAGGCCCACTTGGCGGGATCGAATAACTCATAGATTGTTCCATCCGCGTCAATTACGTAAGGCACGGCCACATGCGCCACCCAGCCGCTGACAGCCGATTCCGCGCTGGGGCCGGCGGTGAAATGCAGCAGGACGAGATCCTTGCGCGGCCTGCCCACCTGGAGGTTATTGAAGTGATATTTGGCGCGGTTGATAGCTGGCTCAGCACCGGACGCCTCCGGTTGCGCCGCTTCCATGGAGTCCGTGGTTGCCCCGGTATTCACCGACGGATTGGGATGATCCGTCGCGCCTGCCCAGAAGAAACCACCTTGCGGATGCACATACCAAGCGGCATTCCCATGTACGGACTCGCCGCTGGTGAACCCCGCGACGGCCACCGTCTCGCCGGAGGCAATTGTTCGGATCACGGCGCCGGCAGTGGACGGCTGCCGGCGCAAGTTCGCTTTTGAAACCAACGACACGCTGAGCGCGGCCGCCACATCCACCAGCGGTGATGTTGCCGATGACTGCACCAGCGCGGTAACGTCCACCGCCGCTCCCGGACAATTCACCGAAGCGCGAATCTCACTATGTCGCACTACGTGAGTGGCGTCGAGAGGAATGCCCCAACGGGTAGCAACATCGCGGATCAGCGCGGCGCCCGCCTCGATTTGAGCAGGGGTAAGCGGTGTGCCCGCCGCGCCCGCGAAATCGATGCCGATCGAATAGAAATTCGGGTTGGTCCTCGGGCGCGCCAGCACCTCGGAGGAGGTGGCATTCACAACCAGCCCGGCATGAAACGCGGTGTCTTCTTCTTTGACGTACACGTAAATCGCGCCATCCGGACCAATCGCGTAGTGGCTGGAGAGCCCGCCTCCTGGGGTGTTGTAGCGTGCGTCCGCCTGTGCCAGCGTGCCGTTGGCGGAGTGGAGCACGATGATTCCCGGCTTCATGCCGGCCGCGCGTCCGGCGGCAAAGTTTCCTGGCGCGGCGCCAACAAAGGTCTTTTCCATAGCCGTTGTTCCGTTCTCTCAGCCGATGGCCGTAAGATCGCCGCGTTCACCGGCCGCCATTGCCGCCGGAACGGCCGCGCTGGCTAAGGCTCCTGGTTGTGAGGTTTGCCGCTCCGCGCGCTGCGCATCGTCTTTCTGTGCAATCAGGGATCGCAACTGGAGTAGCTTACCGAGCATGCTGTACCAGAAAGGCGCGCCCAGACTGAGCAGCAGAATGGAGATCACGACACCCCAGATGTTGGTGTGCTTCCATTGGTCCTGCCAGGCGCTGTAGCTTGCCGGCGCCGAGACGACGCCTGCTTTCTCCAGAAATGCAAACTGAGAGCGCATCGCGTCATTGTTCGCCACTGCCGGGTTCGCCTTCTGCTCCGCCTCGACCGCTACTTTGACAAACGAGTCGCGTAACTGGTCGTCCATCGCAAAGCGGTTGACCATCGTCACTGTATCCAGTTGCAGCGCGAAGGCTATGATGACCGCACTTACAAACGTCCACAGACGCGCGTCCGTGGTGCATCGCCCGCTGACGCGGTCCATGGTGCCGT
>JBDTMC010000294.1:0-9783 GCA_039934475.1 Bryobacteraceae bacterium
GCACAGCGCGGACGAAGTTTGCCGTGATGTTGACCGGAAGCGGTTTCAACTCGCTCACCGTGTAAACCGAATTCAACCCTCCGAGGATGACTCCGTCGGCGACGAACGAATCGAGGGCCCAATGTGCGCCGCCAGAGTCCACCTGGTTGTCAGGCGCTGCCAAGAGTAGCTTGCCGCCCAGAGCCACATCAAAGCCGGCAGCGTCCGGTGATGCATTTCGATTGACAATCAGCGTCAGGCCGGGCGGATTGGTTGTGATTTGGATGTGGCGAACCGCTACCCAATACGCTTCCACCCACATCGGTCCGGTGACGGTGAAACTAGCCGTGAATTGCATCGGCAGGTTGTTCACCACCCAGCCTTGAAACAGCCAGCCCGGTCCTGGAACCGGCGGCAGCAGAACGATGGTCGCGCCCTCCGCGATATAGGTCTGTGCGTTCGCGGGGACGCACATGCCACCGGCGACGGAACTGGGGCTGCAGACTCCGGTATTTGCGCCCGGCGGTGCGTTTAGACGGTAGTCCACCAGGTATTCCACGACGAATCCGGCCACGTAGCTGGCGATCTCCCGGCTGGCCGTGATCGAGATCACAGGGGAGACGCCATCAATGGTCCCGCCGCTTGGAACAGACCAACCGGCGAAGGTCATTCTCTTCTCCGCGCCCACATTCTGGGAGAGCCGGCGGATTTCGAGGACGTGCTTGCTTCCGGTGTTCCAGGAGAATCCGGCGGCGGTCAAATACCGCTGCCCGTCTACATAGAACTCGGCCCCCATAGTGGCAGCCACCTGATAGTAGGCAGTTGTGTCCTGTCCCCGCAGCGCGGTTGCCGTCACCGTGAGCAGCAGCAGGGCTGCCAGCCTGGGAATGCCCATACCCTCCTATCGGCAGTTTCCAGGAATAGCCGTAGGGTGGCGCGCTGTATAATCGGTTCAGGGGGCGTTATGCAGTTCCGGAGCATCCCAATCCTTTTCGCAATTGCCGCCGTTGCATTTGCCGGCGATTCCCTGGTTCGCGGCTCTAACGAGAGCGTGGAAGTTCAGGCTAAGGTCTATTACGGAAAAGAAGCCGTGAAAGGACTAATCGGGTCCGATCTCGACGGCTTCATTTGCATTGTTGAAGTGAAGATCCTACCGCTTACCGACAAAGCCATCGCTATTAGTAAGGACGATTTCAGCCTTCGTTCCGACCGCGACGGCCAAAAGTCTCAGCCGTTCGCTCCCAGCCAGATCGCCGGACAGGGTGCGATGATCGTGAAGAGCCGGCCCAATGGCTACGGCATCCTCGGCGATTCCAACGGCCCTACGTACGGCGGCATGGGTGGTCTGGGGCGCGGGCCTGGAAGCGGCGGCGCGGTGGGGAATGGCACTGCCACAACCACGACCAACGAGATCAGTATGGATAAGGGCGACGCGAAGAAGCAGCCGCTGCTCGAACTGTTGAAAGAGCGTCAATTTGCCGATAAAGAGACGGCCGATCCGGTCTCAGGCCTGCTGTACTTCCCGCTGGAAGGCAAGCATAAGACCAAGGATCTGGAGCTGATCTATAAGGGGCCGGGTGGGAAAGTAGCGGTCCACTTCCAGTGACCCTTTCGGAACTCGATACCCCAGCGCTGCTCATCGATCTCGATATCATGGAGTGCAATTTGGGCCGCGTGGCGGATTACGCTCGCGCCCACAATTTGCGCCTCCGCCCGCACACTAAAACGCATAAGATTCCGGCACTGGCGCGCCTCCAGCGGTCGCTGGGCGCGGCCGGCATCACTGTCGCGAAAGTCGGCGAGGCCGAGGTGATGCTCGGCGCCGAGCCGGACGATCTGCTGGTGGCCTACCCGGTGTTGGGACCGCGCAAGCTGGCGCGCCTGATGGCCGTGGCCGGGCGCACCCAAGTCACCGTTGCGTTGGACAGCCCCACTGCGGCCAACCAACTCTCCACGGCCGCGCATGCCGCCGGACTCACCATCGGCGTGCTGGTGGAATTCGACGCCGGCCTTGACCGCATGGGCGTTCGTCCAGGCGAGGAACTTGTCGCCCTGGCCCGCGAGGTTACCCTACTACCGGGGCTCACTCTAGCCGGGCTGAGTTTCTACCCCGGCCACATCAAGCACCTGGACGAAGATGGACTCCAGCGCCTGGACGCTCTGGCGGCCCTGCTTGCTGGAGTCGAAGCCGACTTCGCGCGTGCGGGTATCCCGATTCCGATCGTCAGTGGCGGCTCCACGCCGACCCTCTTCCAATCGCACCGCTTGCCGCTGCTAAACGAGATCCGCCCCGGCACGTACATCTTTAATGACCGCAACACTGTGGCCGCAGGCGCCTGCACGCCGGCCGACTGCGCGGTGTCGATCATGGTAACCGTTGTTTCCAACGCTCGCGGGGCCAGCGTCATGATTGATGGCGGGTCGAAGACCTTCTCTTCCGACCGCTCAGCTGTCGCCGGCGACGTCACCTGCGGCCACATCGTCGAAGCGCCCGATGCCCGCTTCGTGAAGATGAATGAGGAGCACGGCTTCGTGGATGTACGGGACTCCAGCCGTCACTTCGCCGTCGGCGACCGCGTCCGCGTGATCCCGAACCACGTATGCGTCGCGATGAACCTGCATGAGCAGGTTTACGGCGTCCGGGGCGGGGAAGTGGAACAGGTGTGGCGAGTGGAAGCGCGCGGCAAACTGCAGTAACTATCGCTTCTCAAACGTCGCGATGTATTGAGTCTTCGGGTTGAATTCCGCCTTTGAGAGACAGACCCAACCAAAGCCTTCCACCTCTTTGATCACATCGTCCATATCGAGGCGAATGTGCTGCAGAGCGCGGCCGCCCGCCATCGCTTCGGGGCGCTTATAGTAATCGACAATCACGAGCCGTCCGCCCGGCTTCAGGCCGCGTGCGATGGAGGCGAGCATCGCGCCGGGATAATCGAAGTGGTGGTAGGCGTCGAGCGTGAGCGCCAAGTCGCAGCACTTTTCCGGCAGCCGAGTATCCTTATCCGTTCCCAAAACAAAGGTTACGGAAGCCAGTTTCTCCTTGGCCGCCGTCTGCTTGGCCTGCTCCAGAAAATCGGGAAAGATGTCCTCCGCCACAACATGCCCGTCGGGGCCTACGGCCTTTGCCAGCCACGGCAGCATGTACCCGACTCCGGTCCCCAAGTCGGCCACGGTCATTCCCGGTTTCAGCTTCAGGGCCTCAATCAACTCTTTCGGCCTTTGCTGCTTGTCCCGGTCGGGATTAGCCAGACTCTTGGCCACATTGGCGCGGGCCTCCGGAGTCTTGTAGCCTCCATTGGCTTCGGCCGCCACCTGCGCCCAAGCGGGTGCACTCAGGGCGACGAGAAGAGCGATGAACTTCATAAACCGGGCTCCATGGGCATGGCGAGCGGCGGTTCCACCAGGAAATCCAGAGCCGACATTTCGATCAGGGCCTCACGTACGTTCTGTTCCACGGTTGACTCGACGGTAATTACGAACGGAAGGTTATCCTTGCTATCGCCGGGAAGTTGCAGAACGGCATCCAAACTGACGTTGCGTGCCGCCAGGACCCCGGCCAGCGCGGCGATGATACCGGGCCGGTCCTTGACGCGAAAGCGGAGGTAAAACGCGCGCCGCTGGAGCGTCACGGGAATCGGCTGGTACTCGCCCAGGCGTTCGTGGGCGAAGGGGGAGACGCGCTCCGGCCGACCGTACCGGATTTCCCGCGCCACCCGCATCAAGTCGCTCACCACGGCGACGCCGGTTGGCCGGGGGCCCGCCCCGCGTCCATAGTAGAAGGTGTCCTCGCCGTACAGGCCGCGCACCCAGACGGCGTTGTACGAACCCTGAACGCCGGCAAGAATCGTACTCCGAGGCACCAGGGCGGGGCGAACAGACAGGATGAGGCCGTCGCGAGTCTGGCGCGCCACGCACAGCAGCCGGATGGTGTGTCCCAGCTTCTGCGCGTATTGGAAATCGATGGGCGCAATGCGCCGGATGCCTTCGGTAAAGATATCGGATGGCGTGATCTTCTCGCCAAAAGCCAGCGCGGCGAGAAGGGCGAGTTTCGACCGCGCGTCGAACCCGTCGATATCGGCGCTGGGGTCGGCTTCGGCATAGCCCAACCGCTGCGCCTCCGCCAGCACATCGTCGAACGCGCGCCCGTGCTTTTCGATCTCGGTCAGGATGATGTTACTGGTGCCATTGAGGATGCCGTAGAGGGCGGTGACCTTATCGCCCGAGATGCCCTCGCGCAGCACGGCGTGAATGGGAATGCCGCCGCAAACGCTGGCTTCCATGGCGACGTTGACTCCGCCCTGGATGGCCTTGTCCCAGATCTCGGCTCCACTGGCCGCCATCAGTTCCTTGTTTGCCGTCACCACCGACTTCCGGTTGTCAATGGCGCCATCGATGATTTGGCGCGCCACCGACTTACCGCCGACGAGCTCGGTGACGATGTCCACCTCCGGGTGTTCCACGACGTGGCGCCAATCGGTGGTTTTAAAAACATTCTCCAACCCTTTTGGCAGCTGCTTCGTCATCACGGAAGGGCTGCACAAGGCCTTGATCGCGAGCCGGAAGCCCAGTTTTTGACAGATCTGTTCCGCGTTTTCGGTGAGAATCGTGAGGGCGCCCTGGCCGACGTTTCCAAGGCCTACGATCCCAATGTTGACCTGCGACATAAAGCGTATGATAGCAATACGGAATCCAATGAAACTCCGAATTGCAGCGATCCTGGCGGCGCTGCTGGCGGTTTGTCTGGCCTCCTACGGCTGGCAGCGGCAGCGTCCCGACGAACCATCAGACCGTCCCGATGTGCGCCTGCCGAACGGCAAACATCAGAGCGACGAGATCCTGAGGGCTGAGCACCAGAAGAACCTGGAAGATGCCGCCGAACTGATCAAACTATCGGAGGACCTGAAGGCGGAGCTGGAGAAGAACGAGGCGTTCGTCCTCTCGCTAGGCGCTATCAAGAAGACCGAGGACATTGAGAAACTGGCGAAGCGCGTCCGGTCGCGGATCAAGCGTTACTGATGGGTGGGTGACTGAGCGCCTGAGCTGACTTGTGGCGCGGCGGAAGGCGAAAGGTGTGGATCGGCTTCGACATCCGGTGTAGGTGTCGCATTGTGTCGAATTCCGTCGAGTGAGAGAGCGGGCTGGGCGACGGAAATCGTGAATTCTGTCGAATTGTGTCGCAGGGCGTCGAACGCGGGCGGTTTGGCCAGGTTGGGGCGGCGTTCGAGTGTGACATTGAGATTCTCCATGTCCGGCATGTGCCACTCTTCGCAGTTGTGAGAATCCTTGGGGCGCTGGAGGATCATGGCGGCGGCACGGAGGCGGACTCCGGCGGGGGCGGTAAGATCCTGGAGAATAGCGCGGACGTTGATAAGGGCGAGAGCCTCGATTTCGCGCATTTCATCGTTGGTTCGTTCCACTCGCTCGCGCCAGGTTTCGTCTACAGCGGTTTTGAAGGTGGGATCGGTTTTGAACCAGTTGTAGATGGTGGAGCGGTGAACGCCGAGGGCATCGGCTGCGGCTGTGACGGTGGCGCCGCGGGCGAGGGCCATGGCGGCCTGAGCTTGAGCGGGAGACAGACGGGCGAGGGCGGTCTCCCTGGCGGGTAGTGGTTGTGCGTGACAAGCGGACATAGTGGGACACTCCTGGCACGATTGTGAGGGATGGGTTGCGGGGAAACGGACTCCGAAATCCGGAACCTGTTGAAAATGTTTGAAAAAGATTGTCAGTTTTGTTGTGATCGAATTTTTTAGGAGGCAGTCACTTGATTTGAATCAGCCGACAGCGAACCGAATTGTCTTTTTGCGGACTGTGACCTCCGTCCTTCCGTAGCGTGGGGCCGAGCATCCGCCAAACAGGCAGATCTCAAAAGGGCCTGCGGTGGTTTTGGCGCTGCCCGCGATGCCAGCTTCTGCCGTAAGTCCCCTGGGAACCCGGTATGGAAGTCGAGCAGCGGCCCTTTTGGCGTTGGAAGCGGCATGCCACCTCGGACCATTCTGAGGAATTAGCCATCATTAATTAGCGCCACTCAAGAACGGTCGCCTTGTAGCAAATCGTCCTTTAGCCCCAATTCCCTGAGCGCCGTCCTCGTTTCTTCTACCGCCTGCTTGGACACACCGCCGTCCGGCGCGACATCTACTGCCACCGTCAGCCGCAGGCCCTTCGTCGTCGCGAAACGCGACAGCACTTTCGTATAGAAGTTCATCCACTTCTGCGCCGGAACCTCACCGGACCACCGGAGGACTGCGGGCTTGTCTGCGACCGGAGGGTTGCGGGGATCTTCGCTGTCCTCCTCTTTGTTCGCGTCGGCGGTGACCGTGCTGCCACCCGTTCTGAGCGTCTCTCCGCTCGGCGGATCGAACAAGCTCCCAGTGCCAATGGGCTTCGGCGGTGCGGAGAGAGACTGCTTGTACGCCTCGGCGGTCTCAGCAGTGATCACGTAAACGTCTTCGGAGATCTCCACTTCCTGCGGGCTCATACTGACGCCGAACACGAATGGGTCGTAGCCGCTGCCGGCGGTTTTCCCAACGTAGGCCAGGACGCTGTTGCTCACGCCCTTGGCGATGGTATCCCGGATCAAATCGCCACTAAGCAGCCGGGGGAACAACGGCGAAGCAAAGACGGCGTCCTTCACCCCCTTGGTGCTCCATTCCTTGTGGGCGCCTGACCAGTTCCGTACAAGAAACTTCGGGCTGATGCCTTCGGAGATATCGCCGTCTTGCGTCAGGCGGTGGACAATAAAACCGACGAGCGATGCGTCGGCGCTGGAGTGAACCAGGCCAAGGTCAATGCTACGGATGGAATTGTCCTTCGCGAGCAGCATCACCGTCTTGTAGGTCCGCCAGACGGCCTCCCTCAGGTCCCGCTTCGACTTTCCTTGGTTCTCGGCGAGCTGCTTTCGTTGCAATTCTTCCAGCTTGAGCTCGGCCGCCTCTTCCTGGATGTCCTCCCACGCCAGCAACCTCCTCGCTTCATCGCAAAGCTGCCGTCCAGAATCCGGCACACACCAAATGAGGGCGCTCTTAAACGTGCGATCCGACGTCCCGCTCTGCTTGGTCATCGAGTCGACCATCTGAAGCGTCTTGGCTTCGTCGATGTCGTTGTTCTCCGGGGGGAGTACCACGATAGTGAGAGCCGCTCGATTCGGAATTTGTGAACTCTTCGCAGGGAAGTAAATGCGGTCGATGGGGAGGCCCTGTGAGAAAACCGATTGCACTTCGACTCGCACACGGTCCTCGATTCGGGGTTGCTGGATACTCGCCCGCTTGTCGGCGAGCAGCTTATTCAGGTTCGCGCTCAGCCCGAACCGGTAACGATTCCGGTCAACGGACAGGAAGTAGCAGGCGTTCTCCAGAGCGTCGACCACCGTTTCGACGTTGCCGATGTCGAGCGACGGCTCCGCCACTGCCAGGCGGATTTCCGGGATTGTGGCCTCGCCACGCGCCTGGCCGCCGTTCGATTCAAAGAAGATCGCCGTTGCCACCTTTCGGTTCAATCGAGCCTTCCGGATTGTATCGACAGCCTCCGCATCTAACCGAATCGCGTGAGAGTCCTTCTTTCCGCAAATGTCGGTTGTGACCGCGCCCTCAAGTTTGTTCTCCCCTAACTGTTCAAAGAGCGCGGATCGGAACATCGGATCATCCAACGGAGCCGTTCCGAGGCCGATGAGCGGGTCCTTGTGGGCGCCCTGGAATCCCTCCTGATACGCGCGAGCGATCCACAGGGCCAACAACCGCAGCACGCCTCGGGTTCGCTGGAAGCGCGGCAGGCTCTGCCACTTTCGCTCAAAGACGGAGAGCACGCTCGGATGTAGAGGATAAGTTGCAGCAAAGGCTTCCCTCGCGGTATCTACCGGAAACCAATTGGGGATTTGCTGCTTGTGTTCGATGATCCAGTCGGAATACTCGGCGATGGTTCGCTTAGCGTCTTCGTTCAGCCCTTGCCACTCGAACAGTCGACGCCGGATGATCTCCGCGGTTTCAGACTCGGCCGCCATCATGATCGGTTTACCCACCCGGTCAAGCATTTTCTTAAACCACTGTTCGTCCGCTTCATCGTCGGAACTGTACGGCATCTCCGAGGCCGGAATGGACACCAGGAGGACGACCTTGTCCGATCCACGAGCCTGCTCCGAGAGGGACTGAATGAAGTTATACAGAGCGCGATGGTACCCTTTGTGACGATACGTGCTGGTGTAGTTGATCACCTCGTCCATCAGGATCAGACAGGGCTTGTCCTTTGGCAGGAACGCCCGGATCACATCACCCTTCGGTTCGACAAACTGGCGGTCGTGTTCTGCCACTACGGCAAATCCTGCCTCACCACCCAGTTGCCACGCAATCTCACCCCAGGGAGTCTTGCGGAGGGGAGTCCCGTCGTCGCCCCCACGGCCTGTAACGGAGTCGAACTCGGTACCAACGAACACCGCGACTGCCGCCTCCGGAATAGAGGAAACCCCGGCCTTGTCGAGGATACTGCGTACGCCCGCCCAGCCATGGGACTTTGGGCCATTCTTCGCCAGGTGGTACAGCAAAGTGAGCGCGTGGGTCTTCCCACCACCGAATTGAGTGGCCAGGTTGAACACGGCTGACGTTTCGGTCCTCTCGCCAGAGAGCCGCCGGACTACCTGTCCGGCGAGTTCCAGAAGCGAACGGGTGAGATAGGTCCGATCCAGAAACTCGCCGGCATTGCGGTAGACCGCTGGCGCTCGCCCGTCGCGGACCTGGTCCAGGTGAACCGCGAACTCCGAGGCATCGAGAGGCCTGGATTCGCGCAGGTCCTCTCTCGGTGTGACTACCTTGTACCAGGGTTTTAGAACAGCCACGTTAGTCGCCTTCCATTCAGAATCGTCTTCCAGCGCATTTCTTTCCTCCCAGTCACATAGAATGCTTTGCGAGAGATTTCCATAAGCCGTTTGTATTCTATGACTTAAGTTTATGGCTCCCGCCGTTCGCGAACGTTCGGGCTCATCCAATCACATGACGGTCACATAAGATTAGGCCCAGAATGGGACGTAGCTGGCGTGCTTCTTTGAAGTGCTCGCCGCATCCTTCGGTTTGATCAGTCCCTCTGTGATCGCATCGGCAATCACCCTGGAAGCCATGGCGTAGTTTTTCTCGTCGATGCCGAGGCGTTTTCGCAGCGACGCGTTGGTCATCACCTGACCCGAGACGTATTGTAGGGCCGCGTGCTGGTAGCAGGCGCGGATACGGTCGCTTCGATCCATGCCCCGTAACAGCCGCGGTGCATACAAGATTGCGATGGTGGCGTGTCCTGTCACTCTGAACTCCGGTGCCGGCATTTGATAAAGCTCAGCCTGAGAAATGACCTTGTCGATACCGCTGCCACGCTCCTCGCAGATATTGACCCGCCGCATGAAAGCCGCGAGAGCTTCGTTTCGCGATCGTGGTGGCTCATCGATGAAGCGTAAGGTATCGATCAGCGGTTCGCCAGGGTTGGTGATCTCGATCCGGTCGATGAAGACCTCGACTGTCGGGCTGACACCCCGCATCGTAAGATCCTGGTGGATGAGCGCATTCGCTACAAGTTCGCGGACCGCCAATTCGGGATACACGCGCGCTTCTCGCCGCAAGGCCTTCCCGATCTCCTCGTTGCTCGGTAATTGGTCGTTTATGTAGCCGATCAGTCCTTCAAATCCGACCGCATACCCTCGGGCGCCAATCTGCTCTTTGATCGTTTCGATTCTGTTCTTACCCTTGTAGACAATCACGCGGATTGCCTTACGTGCCACAGTCTCGAAATCGGCCAATTTCCGGGCAAGAAGGAGAGCGCCGATTTTCGTCACAT
>JBDTMC010000295.1:0-9765 GCA_039934475.1 Bryobacteraceae bacterium
CGCTGTCTTCTTTGCCGCCGGGATGCTTCTTTGCGCGGGTTGGCTGCGTGATGGCGATGCACGGGTGTTGCCGGCTGCCGGGATCGCCTTTGGACTCGCCGTTCTTGCCAAAGGACTCGTTCCCATCGTCCTCGCCGCTCCACTGCTGTGGTTCGGCCGTCGCAGGTTGCGGCAACTGGCATTGGTTGCACTCTTTGCTGTGTTAACCGCCGCCCCATGGTACTTCGCTGTCACCGCGCGCTTCGGTCAGGCCTTCATCGACGATTTCTTTTGGAAGCACCACTTCCAGCGCTTCGCTTCGCATGAGTTGTTGCACGTACGTCCAGTCTGGTTCTATGTGCCCGTTCTGCTCGGCGCACTTTATCCCTGGACGCCGGTCTTAGCCCTTCTCGGCAAGAAGTCGCACTATCACGATCCCGTCGTTCGCCTATGCTTAGTCGCCTCTGCGTGGGGTTTCCTCTTCTTCTCCGCCGCGGAGAACAAGCTCCCCGGATACCTGTTGCCACTGCTGCCTCTGGTTTGCGTCGGGATGGGTGCAGCTCTGAAGGAGTCGAACCGCTGGCGAACGGCGCTTGTGGCCTCCGCTCTGCTCTTGGGTTTGTTGCCGGTAATAGCTACCGTCTTGCCACAAGCGTTGGAGTCGGGCCTGTCACGGGCGCGCTGGCAATCGCAGGGCCTCCTCGCCGTGCTTCCGCTTCTCCTGGTTCCGTTGGCTATCTGGAAACTCCGCAAGACAACAGCGGTCGCTGTGGTGGTCATCGTCCTTGCCGCCGGCGCCGCGTGCTTGAAAGTTGTCGTGGATCCTGTGTTGGAGAGAACGTCGGCGCGTTCGTTGTGGCGCGAGATTGCGCCGCAGGTGAGCGAGGTCTGTCTGACCCCGCTCCACCGCAACTGGCAGTATGGTCTGAACTACTATTCGGTGGATCCCCTTCCCGAGTGCCCACCTGGAGACACCGCGTTCCGGCTGCGGCTAGTGCAACAGCCGGGCAAACGCCCTCTGCTACAACCGGGTCCTACGCCGCCTTCCCCTTCTTCGCCGACTTCTCCCGATCCGCAATCTTCTTCGTCAAATCCTTGACGTCCTTGCTGTCAGGTAACCCAGCTAGCGCATCTTTGGCGTGCTTGGTCAGATAGGCGACGCGATCGGGTTCGTCCAGTTTCTTCGATGTATACAGGTCACCCGCGTTATACAGAGATTGGGCCATCGCGGTCATGAACACCGCGCGGGGAATCTCGGCTTTGCCGCTCGCCAGCATCTGCTGCGCTTTCGCCGAATCGTCCTTCACGCCTAATGCGTGGCAGAGCGCCAGCAGGATATGCCGGTCTACGGATTTCGCTCGCGTAATATCCGCATCCGCCGGGTTCTTCAAAATGCCCTTCTGAATCTGCTGCTCCTGGAACGATTCCACAGTATTGCCGCTAGGCATCGGCATCGCTATGGTTACCGTATCGCCCTTCACGTCTTTTTCAAATGCTTCATACGCTTGCGCGTATTGCAGGGCCCATCGCGCGGATTGCTTGCGCGCTTCCATCATGTTCTTGCGGAATGGGACAATCATTCCACGGTTATTCTTGCCTCCCAATTCCATGCTGTCGGCTTGGCCGGCATACCCTTCTGACAGTCCGGAGAGCAGGATCAGCCTCCACGGGTAGGCTTGGCTGGTAAATTGGTTATTGCTCTTGGTGAGGTTTTCCAGGTGGTCGGCCGTCTTGGAGTAGTCCTTGAGATTGAACGTCTCTTTGGCACCGGACCAAAAGTACTCAGGAGTTCCCATTTTGTTGGCGGTGGGAGTCTCCGAACTGCAGGAAATGGATATCAGGGCAATGAGGACAAGCAGACCCTGAAATAGTTGTTTCACGACGCCTCCTGGTTTGAGTGATTTATCACAGCGGAAGGCCGGAGTAAAGCCCCTCCGCCGATTGTTGTATTTGGCGTCATTCTGTTGGTTTTGCCAGCGATTGCATACGCTGGATCAAACACGGTATTCTTGATAGAGATTGAGGAGAACGCATGAGCAACGTTGCCATCGAACACGACGTTCTGGAAGCACAATACGAGCAAACCGTCCGCGAAGACATTGAATTGTTCCGTCGTCAGGCTGCTTCGTGGATGGCTGGGGACGTCACCGACGACCAGTTCCGGGCATCACGGTTGCGGCGCGGTGTTTACGGTCAGCGTCAGGTGGGTGTTCACATGATCCGTACGAAGGTGCCGGGAGGCATGTTGACTGCCGGCCAGATGCGGCAGCTGGCCCTCGCTGCCGACCAGTATGGCGGGGGCAGGGGTCATCTCACCACGCGCCAGAACATGCAGTTCCATTTTGTGCCGCTTCCTCAGGTGGCCGATCTGCTTCACTTGCTGGCCGACGCACGTCTCACCACGCGGGAAGCTTGCTACAACACAGTTCGCAACGTCACGGCCTGCCCGCTCGCAGGGTTGCTGGCAGAGGAAGTTTTCGACGTGCGGCCCTATGCCCAGCGTGTGGCGTTCGCTTTCTTGCATCAGCCTCTTACCGACAACCTTCCGCGCAAATTTAAAATCGCGTTTTCCGGTTGTGCCGACGATTGTATTGAGTGCGCCATTAACGATGTCGGTCTGCGGGCGATGGTCCGGGATGGCCAACGCGGCTTCCGCCTCATTGTTGCCGGTGGTCTTGGGCCACTGCCGAGCGAAGCCAAAGTTCTGGATGAGTTTCTGCCTGCGGATCGGATTGTCAATCGCATCGAAGCAATCATTCGCGTCTTCAATCGCCACGGCAACCGTGACAATAAGAATAAAGCGCGTCTGAAGTTTGTCCTCCGCGAGCGTGGGTTCGACTGGCTCAAAGACACCGTGGAGAAGGAATATGCCGACATCCTGGCGAACGGCGGAATCGCGTCACCCAAGGAAGTGCCGGAAGGCTTCGGCGGCTTCGAATCCACTCCTCCGCCGTTGAGTGATGGAACGCGCCTGCCCGTGCTAAACAATGGGGAGTCGGATGCGGCTTTCGATCACTGGCTGGAAACAAATGTTGTCGAACAGAAGCAGCCAGGTTACTCGGTAGTGTTTGTCAAAGTCCCGCAGGGGAATTTGACTTCTGCCCAAATGCGTGGCCTCGCATCGATTTCAGAGGTTGCCGGAGAGTCACGGCTTCGTTTCACGGTGGACCAGAACGCCGTAATTGGTTATGTGCCGGTCGGCAGTCTGAAGCGCGTCTACAGTGCGTTGAAGACGATTGACTTGGCCGAGGCGGGCGTTGGTGAGATCGATAACGTGATCACGTGCCCCGGTGCCTGGACCTGTAACCTTGGTCTCACTAAGACCATGAATCTGGGTGCGGCATTGACTGACTCTTTGCGTGACTATCCGGATGCCATGGCGCGCAAGTTGTCGATCAAAGCCAGCGGTTGTCCGAATGCGTGCGGCCAGCATTGGATCGGCGATTTTGGCTTCTACGGCAATGCCCGCAAAGTGAACGGCCGTGAGATTCCGTATTATCAGATGCTGCTTGGGGGCGGGTACGACACGGCGGGGAACATGCGATTTGGCTTGGCAATCTCCAGTCTCCCGGCTCGGCTGATCACTGTGGCCGTACGGCGCGTGCTCGATCACTTTGTGGCCAATCGCCTCGCCGGTGAATCATTCCGCGAGTACGTCATGCGCCACAAGGTAGAGTTCTTCAAGACCATGATGGCCGACTTGGCCAAGCCTGCCGAAATCGCTCCAGACTTGTACAAGGACTGGGGTGACGAGGATGTGTTTTCACTGCAACTTGGCCGAGGAGAGTGCGCGGTCTAGCCACGCACTCCGCACCGATTACTGGCTACGCTTCGAGGAGCGGACGCCTGGCGCGCGACCTACATCCGCGATCGCTCCCTGCGCGTACGCATGGTGGGGTAGCGCGATGGAATTATCTACCATCTCCGCCATGGCATGAGTGGGAATTCCTTCTGCCTCTTTCATGAACGTCATCGTGTCGCCGCCAGTGCTAAAGTCGATGCGAATCCAATCGCCGCAGCGCACTTGATCGGTCGCTATCAGATTCGACATGGGCTGCACTACCAGACGCTCAATCGCGCGTTTCAGGTGGCGGGCTCCATACTTTAAATCCGTTCCCTCATTTAACAGATGTGTCTTCGCCGAATCCGTGGCTGTGAATACGAAAGATCTCTCGGGAGATGCATTAAAGATACGTTGCTGCACCATATTCAGTTCGATATCGAGGATCTTTCGCAATTCGGGTTGGCCCAGCGGCTTGAACACAACGATCTTGTCGAGCCGGTTCATGAACTCGGGCGTGAACTTTCGGCGCGCCGCTTCGATGCCGCTCTTGGCAATCTTGGCGTCCAATTTTCCGTCGGCTAGTGCGGCCATCCCTTCGGCATTCGATTTCACGCAAGCGCCAAAGCCAAGGCGGTCACTCACCAAGGCCGTCATCTCACTGGCGCCCAGGTTACTGGTCATAAAGATGAGAGCCCGCGAGAAGTCCACCTTACGGTTATCGCCAAGAGTGAGCGTGCCCTTGTCGAGAATGCCCAGAAGCAAATTCCACAACGCGTCGCTGGCTTTCTCAATCTCGTCAAAGAGAACGAAACTCAGCTTCACCTTCTCTGTATGGTACTGGTTGAGAACTTCTTGACTCAACAGGGGATGCGTTTCCCGATGGCCGAGATATCCAGGAGGCGAGCCGATGAGTTTGGCGATCTCGTGGCTGTGTTGGAACTCAGCACAGTCGATCTTAATTACCGCCCGCCCGGTGCCGAGCAGACTCTCCGCCGCAGCCTCAACGATGCGCGTCTTACCCGAGCCCGTCGGACCCAGAAAGAGGAGATTCCCTATCGGACGGCCAGGCGCTGACATACCGGTCATATGCATCTGGTAGATGTTGACGATTTGTTGAATCGCTTCATCCTGACCGATGATCAATTTGCGGAGATTGCCCTCTAAGCCCTCTGCTTCGCGCCCTGTCCTGGTCGGATCAAGTGTTTGGTTCAGCCTGACCATTTGCTTCCCTTTCAGTGTCTGCCGGACTCCCATGACTTTTCTATTAGCAATCAGAGGGCCAACTTTTCAGCCGCCCCCTAATTACCAACCCTCCTGTTTTTGCTATCACTTTCTTGGGGGACGCGATGGCCGAATCTCCACAGCGCTAATCAGCGTGCGTTCCGGCATTTTCAATACCGCCAGAACTGCCTCCGCCACGTCTTCCGGCGCAATCTTCCAATCCGCCGGACCCCCTCTGCCAAACTCTGTTGCAACACTGCCGGGCATGATGCTACTGACGCGAATATTGTCATACCGGAGATCCAGCATCATGGCTTCACTGAATCCGTTTAACGCGAACTTTGAAGCGTTGTAAGCCGCACCACCGGCAAACGGGTTCTTTCCCGCCAAGCTGCTGATGTTGATGACAAAGCCACGACCACGGGCCTTGAACCTTCCCACGGCCTCGCGGCTGCACAGGAACGCTCCGGTCAGGTTGGTATCTAATACCCGGCGCCATTCCTCCGGATCGAGTTCGGCAACGCTCCGGAATATGCCTACACCGGCGTTGTTCACAAGGATGTCCAAGCCATCCATTTGCGCATCTGCTTGCGCAAACAACGCTTGTACATCATCCCTGCGTGTTATATCGGCTGGAAAACCGCTCACCTTCACTCCGTTTGGAGCATTTGCGAGTAAGGCTTCTATTGCCCGCCCGACGCCCTCTACGCTGCGTCCGCAGATAACTACGGAGACGCCCTCTTCGACCAATGCTGCCGCCACCGCATACCCGATCCCTTTGGTGCCACCGGTGACAATGGCGTTTTTGCCTTTCAGTGTTTCGCTCATGTCTCATTTTCACAGTGTTTCAATGCGGGACATCGTTTCAATTGAGGACAGCCTTTCAATCCGCGCCCGCCGTTTGCCAGAATGGTCTCCAATGCCGTTTCCAACCACTCGCCTGTACCTCGAAGACAGCCACCTGTTTGAAACCGAGGCGACGATTACCGGCGTCCGCGATAACGCGCTGGCTTTTGATCGGACCTGCTTCCATCCGGGCGGCGGCGGTCAGCCTTCCGATCAGGGCCTCATCGGGTTGCCTTCGGGGCTCATTTTCGAGGTCGCTTCCGCCGAGGCAGACGCCAGCGGCGTGATCTGGCATGTCTGTCCCGCCGGACTCTCCGAAGCCATCTTCTGTAGCCAGACGGCGACACTCACCGTAAACGCGGAACGTCGCCTTGCCCTGACCCGCTATCACACAGTTCTGCATGTGTTGAATACAATCGCCCTGCGCGACTATAAAGCATGGATCACCGGCGCGCAGATCGGCACGGACTATTCCCGAATCGACTTCAAGTGGGACGGGTTCTCGGCCGCTGCCTGCCCCGAACTGGAAGCGAAAGTGAATGCGGTGCTCGATGCCGGTCATACGCTGAAAGCCTTCTACCTTAACGAGAACGAATTCCAGCGCCGAACGGATCTACTGCGCACGCTGGATGTCAGCCCGCCGGTGATCGACGGCCGCGTACGCGTGGTCGCTATCGACGGTTTTGACGAGCAGGCTTGCGGGGGGACGCACGTGCATTCGACTGCCGACGTGGGCCGCTTCAGCATCACTAAAACGGAGAATAAGGGTAAGAGTAACAAGCGTTTATACGTTCGCCTTGAACCCCCAGCTATACTGGAATCTAAGACGAATGCATGAGATGAGCGTTTACTGGCTGCGAGTGGCTGCGTTGCTCTATGCGGTCGGGTTGCTGCACGCCATAGTAACGGTCCTTCGGGGCCGCGTCGAGATCTTTCGGGTTGCCCTTGCTGCCTTTGTGGTCGCCTTCGTGCTTCATTTTGTCTCGCTGGTGGAGATGTCGCTCGCCCTCGGGCATCTGCCTCTTAACAACTTCTTCGAATCGGTCTCGCTGTGTGCCTTTCTCATTGCCGCGCTCTTCCTGTTCGTCTATTGGCGGTATGACTTCGCCAGCCTCAGCGTATTCCTTTTTCCGCTGGTATTTCTGATGACCATGGTCGGGAGTATGGAGATCCCGGTGGCGACGTGGACCAATAGGGGCGTGCGGGATGCCTGGCTGCTGCTGCACGTGCTGCTGGTTCTGAGTGGATTCGCGGCGTTACTGCTCACCGCCGCCGCCAGCGTGGTGTACCTGATACAGGAACGGCACTTGAAAACCAAGAGGCCACGGACCGGCATGCTCGATCGCCTGCCGCCGCTTGGTACGCTCGACGACCTCATTACCAAGTCCATGAACTTCGGCTTCGTCTTCATTACGCTAGCCGTAATCGCAGCCAGTACTTGGGCCTTCATCGAGTCCGGCACGCGCTGGATCGGCGATGCCAAAATCGCGATCTCGATGCTCACCTGGGGCTTCTACCTGCTCATGGTGTTCCTCCGCATGACGGCGGGGTGGCGCGGCCGTAAAGCAGCCATCATGGCCATCACCGCTTTAGGATGTTCCGCGCTCACTTGGGCGGCTCATATTGGGCTGAGACCCCTGCTCATCAAATGAAGCTGCTGGTTACAGGCCTCAATCATCGCAGCGCCCCGGTGGAAGTGCGCGAGAAGGTGGCGTTTCCCGAACTTGGCCTCGCCGACGCGCTGGCTGATTTGAAGCGGTGCTCCGGGTTCCTGGAGGGACTAATTCTCTCCACCTGTAATCGGGTCGAGATTGTTCTTGCCGCCGATGACGATTGCGAACCACACGGTCTGATTCGCAATTTCCTGCGTGATGCGCGCCACGTCGATCCGGATTGGGTGAATCCCTATCTCTACCGCTTCGAGGATCGTGACGCCATTCGCCATCTGTTTCGCGTCGCCGCCAGTCTTGATTCCATGGTGGTGGGTGAGCCCCAGATCCTCGGTCAGCTGAAGGGCGCCTACGCGGCGGCTAAAGAGAACGGCGCACTCAGCGGGTTTCTTGATTCCGTCCTCACGCGGGCCTTCAGTGTCGCCAAACGCGTGCGATCGGAGACTGAGATCGGCAAGAGCGCTGTCTCGGTCAGTTACGCAGCCGTGGAATTGGCGCGCGAGATCTTCGGCTCACTGGCGAACAAGGGCGTCATGCTGGTGGGCGCAGGTAAGATGTCGGAACTTGCCGCGCGCCATCTGCGCCGGTCCGGCTGCACGAAGATTCTGGTAACTAATCGCACCCACCAGCGTGCCGTGGAGATGGCGAAGATCTTCGACGGTTCGGTGATCCCCTATGAGACATTTCATTCATCGCTAGTGGATGTCGATATCGTAATCACCTCCAGCGGCGCCCCGAACTTCATCGTCACGCAGGACCAGATGAAGAAGGTGATTGGAGCACGCCGCAATCGCCCCATGTTCCTCATCGATATCGCTGTTCCGCGTAACATCGAACCGGCGGTGAACAAGCTCGACAACGTCTTCCTCTACGACATCGACGATTTGCAGCGAGTGGTATCGGAAAACCTGCGCGGCCGGCAGAAGGAAGCCGAGCAGGCCGAAGAGATTATCCGCGAGGAAGTGGACAGGCTGATGCTGCGCCTGCGGACCCGCGAGGTGGTGCCCACTATCGTCAGCCTGCAGGAGCAACTGGAGCACATCCGTATCGCCGAGATCGAACGGGTGCGCACCAAACTCGGGGCGCTGAGCCCGCAGCAGGAAGAGGCCATCACTACCCTCACGCGCGGCATCTTGAATAAGATAGCCCATGGCCCCATCTCGGAAATGCGAAAGCACGCGGGCAAGCCGGAGGGCCTGCACGTGATCGAAATCGTACGCCGGGTGTTCCGGCTCGGAGAATAGGATGCTGACAATCGGATCCCGAGGTTCGCAACTCGCGCTGTGGCAGGCCAACTGGGTGAAAAGCAGGCTGGAGGCGCTGGGAACCGAGTGCCGCATTGAGATCATTAAGACAACCGGCGACAAGATCCAGGACGTGCCGCTGGCCAAGGTGGGGTCGAAGGGGCTGTTCACCAAAGAGATTGAAGAAGCGCTGTTGGCGGGGACCATCGATCTTGCCGTGCATAGCTTGAAAGACCTACCCACCGTACTGCCTGCGGGGTTGACGCTGGCGGCGATCCCTGAGCGTGAGGACGTCCGCGACGCGCTGGTCGGCGCTACTCTCGACGCACTGCCGCAAGGGGCCAAGGTCGGTACGAGTTCGCTGCGCCGGGCCGCTCAGTTGCGCGCCTTGCGTCCCGATCTTGTTTTGGAGACGATCCGCGGGAACGTGGACACGCGGTTGCGCAAGCAGGCCGAAGGACAGTACGACGCCATTGTGCTCGCGGCCGCCGGCCTGCGCCGTCTCGGTTGGGCCGATCGCATTGCACAGACCTTGGATCCGGAGACGATGTGCCCGGCCGTGGGACAGGGCGCCTTGGCGATTGAGACTCGCGACGACGATGGCGAAGGCTATCGGACCTGCCGCCAGTTGAACCACCGGGAAACGGAAGCGGCCGTGACGGCGGAACGCGCGGTCTTGGCGGCGCTCGGTGGTGGTTGCCAGGTGCCGATTGGCGCCCATGCGACTCTGAACGGGGACAGCATCCACTTGCGTGCGGTCGTCATCTCACCCGACGGAGCGACCCTGATTAAGAAGAGCGTCACCGGTCCTGCAGCGAGCGCCGCATCAATGGGAAGCGCGCTGGCCGAGGAACTACTTGCCGCCGGCGGCCGCGAGATCCTAGACGAGGTGTATAGCAAGGACCTCGGCAAGCTTCAGGTATGAGCAAGGTCTATCTCGTCGGTGCCGGTCCCGGCGATCCGGAGTTGATCACCGTCAAAGGCCGTCGCGTGCTGGCCGAAGCCGGGTGTGTGCTCTACG
>JBDTMC010000296.1:0-9715 GCA_039934475.1 Bryobacteraceae bacterium
GTTGTAGAGACGACCCCGATTACCATTGCGATCGCGGTATTCGCCGCTGCCACGGCCGGAGTAGTTAAACTGTCCACGGCTGCCCCAACCGGAACCGTCGCCCCATCCGTCGCGATCCCAGTCGCCGCGGTCGCCGCCACGGTCGTCGTTACGGCCACCACCGTAGCCGCCGGAACCTCTCCAGAAGATGTCGAAGGTGTAGCCTTCACTGCCACCCTTAGAATCTTCGATCCGGATGACGGCGGGTCCGCGGCCACCGGGTGAGCGCACAAGATCCTGGCGACCCCGTCCGTCGATTCCCTGGAAACGGAAATCATTCGGCCGGTTCGGCATTTCCTGATTGCACTGGAACCGGCGGAACGTGGCGGGCGCTCCGTTGATGGTGCGGATGGTGGCATTGCGGCCGGAGATCTCCACTTCGGCTATGTGGTCCACCACAACTTCGATGGTGCATTTGCCATCGCCTCCGCCACCACGGATCTCCGCGGATCGGCGGTCAGTAATGCGCTGCCCGAATGAGGCCATTGCGAATAGCGCAGCCAAGGGCACCAATTGCTGTATTTTCATAGAGATGATCTCCGGTTATGCCTGTTATCGAAGATAGGATGGCACGCGACGGTGAGGAGGCGCAAGACGAACGGAGTGTCCGGGAAAAAGCGATTAGTGTCCGGCAGGCGCCGCGTCGCGGATGACGGGCGGCTTGGCGTTGGGCGAAATCTGGGTGAGCATTTGCTCTTTACGGTAGATCAGCGTTGACGTGTTGTAGCTGGCAATCTCAAAATCGTGGCCGTGCGTGATGGCGTCGGTGGGGCAGGCTTCCACGCAGTAACCGCAGAAGATGCAGCGGCTGTAGTCGATGTTGTAGACCTCGGCGTAACGCTCGCCGCCGCTGATGCGCACCTTGGCGGTATTCTCAGCAGCCTCAATGTAGATGCAGTCGGCTGGGCAGGCGGCGGCGCAAAGGAAGCAGGCGACGCACTTTTCCATGCCGTTCTCATCGCGCTGCAGCACATGGACGCCGCGATAACGTTCCTGGAACTTGGGGGGCGCGTCCGGGTAGTCTTCCGTTAAGGCGGGAGAGAGCATCTCCTTGAAAGTGACGCTCATGCCCTTGGCAATGGCGGCAGCGGAACCCAGAATGTCGTTAATCGTCGAGGCCATGGTCTTTGGTTAGGGCAGGAACCCGTTCCTTATAGAGTAGCGTGACTCCGGCACGGGAGTCTAATTCTTCGAGCCTCAACCGGACTTCCATTCGGGTACGAATTCGCCGTCGCGGAGGGCGGCCTTGCCGGCGAGAGTGGCCAATTCCTGGAGGCCCTTGCGGCTGAAGCCGACGGCGGTCCAGGAGATGGTCCGGTCAGGTTGAACCAAGAACAACGAGGGGACGTGGGTTATGCCGAACGCGGTGCTGACGGGATATTGTTCGCCGGCCTCGTCGATGAGCGTCGGAAAGCTGAGACCGAATTCGGCGGTGAACTCGGCGGCCCAATCGGCCGGGTCCTGGCAGATGCCGACGATCTGCAAGCCGCCGCCGCGCAGGCGTTCCAGGAACGGGAGTGTGAACTGGCAGGTGGGACAGGAGACCTTAAACAGAACCAGGAGCGTTGGGCCCTGGGCGAGAAATTCAGCAAGTGTGCGGCTGTTGCCGTCGAGGTCCCGCATCCAGAAATCGGGCGAGCGATCGCCGGCATCGAGCGTCCGCTGCCCCGTGCGGCTTGCCATTGGCCTCAGTGTAACAACTTGATGAGTTGGTGGGCGGCGCTGAGAAGCGGGTCCCAGGTGGGCGCAAACGGCGCGGGTTCCTATCGGCTACGAGTTCCACGGTGGTGGGATGGCCACGGAAGTAACGGGGCGAGTCTCACAATCTGAAGGACGGGCTCTATAATCTGAATTAATCTGAATAATGGGTCTGGCGGAGCTCAACACACAGGGGAACGTGTCCTTTGCCCTCCCCCACATACTTCGATGATCTCTTGGATTTGCTGTAGAGGGAGGGGAGACTAATATGAAGAGACTCTACGTTGGGGTGTTCTTGCTGTCGAGCCTTCTGGCTTCCGCGGCCACTTATCCGAAGTTTGCCGCCCGGCAGGACTACACGAGCTTGGCTGCACTCTTCACAGCAGTCGGCGACGTGAACGGCGACGGGAGCCCGGATCTCATCGCCAACGCCTTCGGTCACATCTATGTTCTTTTTGGGAACGGCAAAGGGAGCTTTCAGGCTGGCCCGAGCCAGGGAACGAACTCGGGCTTTTCACTCAACGTTTCGGCGTTGGATCTCAATGGGGATGGAAAGCTTGACCTGCTCATCCTTGCCGGAAGCGCCGAGATCGGGATCACCGTTTGTTTCGGACATGGCGACGGGACCTTTGAGTCCGGTACGTTCTATCCCGCTGGAAGCGACGGGACAAACGCCGGTGGGGGCCCGGTAGTGGGCGATTTCAACGGAGACGGTAGAGTAGATGTCGTAATCGCTGGCTCAAGCGGCCTGTGGTTATTCGCCGGCAAAGGAGATGGCACATTCCAGGCCGGAGTGTTGGCTGCCCCTCTGGAGTATGGAGCCACAGGAATTGCGGTGGCCGATTTCAATCAGGACGGCCAACTCGATGTGGTGGTCGGGATGGCTGTGGCGCCGCCGCACGGCGATGGTTTCCAGGTACTCTTTGGCAACGGGAACGGCACCTTCCAGGCACCGCTGCGTTTCGAGAATCCCCTGAATGTGTCCGCAGTGGTAGCTGGTCCTCTCAATCCCCGGCTGCCTCCGGCCATCATTGTAACGTCTGGCTTTAGCAGCTACGCTTACATCTACCAGAGCGATGGCAAGGGCGGGTTCACTGGGCCGACATATGCGTCCTTGCCCGGCGGCGGTGGCAGAGGCATCGCGCTCGGCGACGTCAACGACGACGGGTTTGCCGACATCGTCTCCCCGACCGGATCCATCGCATTTGGCGGGCCTGGTGGAAACTTCCCCACGACCGTGACTTATCCCGTCCAAGCGTTCGGCGGCAATCCGGGCAACACCGTTCTGGCCGACCTCCGGCATACCGGCAGGTTGGATATCGTGGCTGATGGCTACTACGGCATCTCGGTGTTGTTGAATCAGGGAGGGGGAAAGTTCCTGGACGGCAAGTGGTCGGCGGCGCCTTCAGGCTACTGTGGCACTTCCGGAGACTTCAACCTGGACGGTAAACAGTACGTGGCGATAGCCAATGCTGCGGGGATTTCGCTGCTATTGGGTACCGGGTCGCCGCAACAACCGTTCCAAGCCGGCGCCGTTCTGCCGCTGGCGAACGCAGGATGCCCGGTCGCCGGGGACGTAAACGGCGATGGCATCGTCGACTTGGTTGTCCATTCTCCCTCCGGTGTGGCGGTCTTTCTGGGCACGGGAATCGGAACATTCACCCAGAAGAGTCTCATTCCAACGGCCGCCGACGGGATCCTAGTGTTGGCGGACTTCAACCATGACGGCAAGCTGGACTTCGCCACCTCTGCAAATTTGCTAGTGCTAGGAAACGGGGATGGGGCATTCCAGACACCCAAGGCGCTTATGTCGAATCCTCCGGCTAACGGGTTTTCGACGCTGGCCGCGGGAGATCTTAACAACGATGGATGGCCGGATGTGATCCTCACGTATTCGGGCCTTCCTCTTACGAACGCCTACGTGATGTTGAACGACCAGCATGGAGGATTCACGCAAGTGCCGGCCAGCTTTGGCCAGGGCAAAAGCGGACTGATTCTGGCGGACTTGAACCGGGACGGCAATTTGGACCTTGTGGTGAGCCCTAGCACGTTGATCTATCTCGGCGATGGCCATGAGGGGTTTAGCGCCAGCGCTGGCGTACCGGCGGGCCTTTGGGGCTTGACAGCTTCGTGTTCCCGATGGTGGCGGACGTGAACGGAGACGGAATCCCCGATGTGTTGGTCCACGCCAGCAATACTGTCACGATCTACCCCGGTAAGGGGAACGGCACATTCGCTACGCCCATCAACTACGGAGCAGGGCCTTCGTCCACTTCGTTCCTGGCGGTAAATCTTCAAGGACAGTTGACGTCGACGGGCAAACCAGACTTGGTGTTCACCAACACCACGGGCGTTATCACCGTCTTATACAACCTCACACAATAGTCATGCCGCACTTCGTCAACAGCGAACTTGTCCCTGAGGAATTGATCCAGCGGGAAATTGCGAGGTGCGCCATCGACAAGATTCTAATCGCACAGCTCGCCAACAAACGACCCGCGCCCGGCCGATCCCGTAGCGTTGAACCGGGCACTGGAACACCGTGAGAACTTCAGCAGCCCCGAACTCTTCGCGGCGCGCCCATCGTGAAATACGTGAACGCCGAGCAGAATGAGGCGATGGCGATTCGCCGGCATCCAGCGTCCGCTGCCCCGTGCGGCTTGCCATTGGCCTCAGTGTAACAACTTGATGAGTTGGTGGGCGGCGCTGAGAAGCGGGTCCCAGGTGGGCGCAAACGGCGGAGCGTAGGCGAGGTCGAGTTGCTGGAAGTCCTCGACACGGAGGCGCGCGGTGAGGGCGGTGGCGATGACGTTGATGCGGCCGGCGACTCCATCGTCGCCCATGACGACGCCACCGAGCAGACGGCGCGTGTTCTTGTCGGCTACCAGTTCCACGGTGGTGGGACGGCCGCGGAAGTAACGCGGCTTGTCACGGGATTCGATGCGCATCACTGCCGGCTGGAAGCCTTCGCGGCGGGCCTGGCTTTCGGAGAGTCCGGTCATGCCGACGCTCAAACCGCAGACCCGGACGATGGATGTGCCAGTGACGCCGGGAAAGACTTCGCGAGCTCCTCCGGCATTGGCTCCGGCGCAGCGGCCCATCTTGTTGGCAGTGGTACCGAGGGGGATCCAAACGGGGGAGTTGGTGACGAGGTGATTGGTTTCGGCGCAGTCGCCGGCGGCGTAGATACCCCAGACGCTGGTTTCCATGCGGTCGTTCACGCGGATGGCTCCGGTGCGACCGATTTCGATGCCGGCTTCCGCGGCCAGTTCGGCATTAGGACGCTGGCCATTGGCGAGCACGACGAGATCGCACGGGATTCCTTCGACGCTTCCTACGTCGATGATACGAACGCGAGTGTTGAAGCGGACATCCACGCGGCAACGATTGAGGTGCGCGACGATAGGCTCGACGAATTCGGGATCGGTCCGGCCGAGGATTTCGCTGTTCTGCGTGAGGAGTGTGACGTGCAGGCCCTGGGCGCGAAGAGCCTCTGCGGCCTCAATGCCGATGTACCCGGTGCCAATGACGACGGCGCGCTTGGGCTGGCGCTGGGTGAGGAAGTCCTTCAGGCGTGCCGCGTCTTCCAGGGTGTGAAGCCCGAAGACCTGGGTCTGGTTCCAGCCATCGACGCCACTGGTGTTGGGCTTGGCCCCGGTGGCGAGAATGAGTTTGTCGTAGGGGATGGGTTCGCCACCCTTGAGCAAAAGCTCGCGGCGCGTGTGATGGATGGCGGTGACAGAGGCGCCGGTGCGGATGGTAACGTTGCGCTCTTCGCTGAACGACTCAGGTGTGCTCAGCACGAGGTCATCGAGTTCTTTCACCTGGCCCTCGATGTAGTAGGGCAGACCACAGGCACCCCAGGAGATGCGTTGCCCGCGTTCGAGAACTAGGATCTCCGCGCTGCTATCGAAACGGCGGGCGCGTACGGCTGCGCTGAGCCCGGCGGCGTTTCCGCCGACAACCACAATCCGCATTGCGCTGTTATTCCTCGTCTGCCTCGCGGCGGGTCTGTTGCACGAAGGCGAGAATGTCGAAGCGGCGAATCTCACGGCCGGGGAAGAAGCTATTGACGGCGCTCTGCTCGTCATCGAAGAGCTCAAAGACGGTGGTGAGTTTCGTCAACACCAGGAGCTCCATGTTGCGCCGGTTGAGGTTTAAGAGTTTGAGGGCGCCGCCGGCCTTCTTCATGCTGGTGAAGCAGATGACGAGCGTCCCGAGGCCCGTGCTATCGATGTAGTCGACGTCGGCTAGATTGAGGATGACGCGGACCGCGCCGGTGGCGCTGGTGGCGCTGAGGCGCTCACGCAGTTCGGTCGAGGCTCCGCCGACCGAAAGACGCCCTTTGAGATCGAAGAGGGTGACGCCCTCGCGTTCGCGTTCTTGAATGTCCAGGCTCATGGCTTTCCCTATATTGTAGTAGCGATGGCCAATAACACAATGCTTCGACGCGACTTCCTGGCAGTCTTGCCGGCTGCGGCGGTGCTTCCGGGGGCCGTAGTGCCGCCCACGGCGCGAGGGCGGCTGGCCCGGCGGGACTCTTTTCTTGGAATGCATTTTGACTTGCATCCCGGTCCGGACGATATGACTTTGGGCCGCGACCTGACCGACGACATGGTGGAGCGGTTTCTGGTGAGGGTGAAGCCGGACTACGTGCAATATGACTGCAAGGGGCATCCCGGCTACTTAGGCTACGAATCGAAGGTAAGCCGCCCGGCCGGCCGCATCGTGAAAGATTCGCTGGAGATTTGGCGGCGTGTGACGGAGAAGCATGGGGTCTCCCTGTTCATTCATTTCAGCGGTGTGTGGGATGGGTTGGCGGTGGTGGAGCATCCGGAGTGGGCGCGCCTGGATGCCGACGGGAAGCCGGATGCCAAGGTGACGAGCACGTTCGGCCCGTATGTGGATGAGCGGATGATTCTCCAGTTGAAAGAGGCGGCGGCGCGATACCGGTTGGACGGCGCGTGGGTGGATGGCGAGTGCTGGGCGGTGAAACCGGACTACTCGCCCGCGGTGGCGAAGGCGTTCCAGGAGAAGACTGGCATTACTCCATTGCCCAAAGCGCCGGGCGAACGCGGCTGGCAGGAGTTTCTGGAGTTCAATCGCGAGCAGTTCCGGAGTTACGTGCGGCACTATGTGGAAGTGCTGCACGCAGCCCAGCCAGGGTTCCAGATTGCGAGTAACTGGTTGTATTCCAGTTTCGTTCCGGAGCGGCCGACCTTAGCAGTGGATTATATCTCCGGCGATTTTCTGGGGAATGCCAGCATCTCAACGGCGCGGCTGGATGCCCGCTACATGGGACAAACGGGCAAGCCGTGGGACCTGATGGCGTGGGGATTCCAGAACTCGTCTGAGCCGGGAGCGGTGACTCCCATTTACAAGCCCGCCGTTATGTTACAGCAGGAGGCGTCCGTTGTGCTGGCGCAGGGAGGCGGGTTTCAAGCGTACTTTGTCCCGACGCGTTCCGGCTGGATCGATGACCAGCGTATCGAGACGATGGGAAAGGTGGCCGATTTCTGCCGCGCGCGGCAGAGCTTTTCGCACAAGAGCGAGCCCGTTCCGCAGGTAGGCGTGATTTTCTCAGGCCGGACGTTGTACCGGACATCGAACCGTATGTTCGGCGGTTGGGGTTCCCAAGTGAATGCCGCGCGCGGCATGGTGGACGCGCTGGTGGAGTGTGGTTATTCGGTGGATGTGATTCCTGACTGGAAGCTGGAAGAAGTGATGGCCCGGTATCCGCTGCTGGTATTGCCGGAGTGGAGTGACGTGGGGCCGGAAGTCAAGGCGTCGCTGGTGACTTATGTGACTGGCGGCGGCCGGCTGTTGCTGGCTGGTGCGGCGAATGTGACGTTGTGGGCCGCGGAGTTGGGACTGGCGCTGCGCGGCGAACCGCATCAGCAGATGGCGCACCTGACTGGCGTGGAGACGATGGGCACGGCCAATGGAATGTGGCAGGATGTGGAGGCGAAGGGCGCGACGGTGCTGGAGTGGCGGTACCCGGCGATGGACACACGGCGGGAGGGGCTGGCGGCGGCGACGTTGAGTGTGTTGGGCAAGGGCGAGGTGGTCGCCGTAGCGGGACCGCTGGGTGCCGTTTTCGCGGTGACGCATGCGCCGGCGATCCGGCAGTTTGTGGGGCGGCTGGCAAGGCGGGTGTTTCGGCCCGCGTTCCGGTTGGAGGCTCCGCCGGTGTTGGAAGCGGCTTTGCGGCGGAAGGGTGGGAAGACGTATCTGCATTTGTGCAACGCGCAGGCGATGCAGGTGGCTTCAGAGTATGCGGCGACCGACTACATCCCGGCGGCGGGTCCGGTGCGAGTGCTGTTTCGGGAGCGGCCGCGCCGGGCGGTGTTGGTGCCGGAAGGGCGGGCGTTGCAGGTGGAGCGCCGGGGGGAGGAGTGGGCGCTGACGGTGGCGTCGATTGCGATTCACAGCGCGATTGCTGTCGATTTGTGACGGTCAGAGGGCGACCGCGTGTAGACGGCTCTCCCGAGCCCCTGAGAGGCAAGGCCGGGCGAGGCCCATCCAGACCCATTTCGCGCTTGAGGACTTCCAGGGCGTGTCGCGTGAACTCCTGATCGGTCAGGCTTCCGACTCAGACGGTCTTGCCAAATACAATTCAATCCGATCGGTAGTCTAGGTCGCTACGCCGCAGCCGAAGAAATCGGTATCTTCGGTCCAGATCGGGCAACCGAGCGCGAGTGCCGAAGCCAGGACCGGCCAATCGTCCTCATCGCGCCGGGCGAGGCGTTTTCGGGCGGTGGATTCGAAAGGCAGGTAGGTATCAGGCTCGACAGTGTTCACGATCCCAGCCACGAGATCAAGGATCGCCATCGCTGGAGCAACCGGAACTCCGCGGGCCTTCAAAATCTCCGGCAGATGTTCGCAAGCTTCTTGGAACGCAGTGTCCGGTGCCAGGAATTCAACTTGCCCACCGTACTTCCGCAGCAGCCCGAGCACCTGCGATCCCAGCACCCCGCGAATCAGAATATTCGCGTCGAGCAACAACATGGTCAGGTCTTCCGCATCCGCCGTTTCCGCCGGAGATTCTTGAAGTCGGCCACGATCTCGTCTTCCGTAGTCCCCGCCGCCGCGATCAACTCCTGCATCTTGTCGCCGGCCATTCGCAGCGCTTCCAAGTCGACTTGGCTTGGCTTGGGCTTGGTCGGTACATAGATGCCAATCGTCGCCCCGTGCCGCGTGATGGCGACAGGCGTTTTCGATTCCAGGTAGTCTGCCAGGTTCTCACGGAATTCGCGGATTCCGACTTTGGTGGTCTGCATGGCGATCAACCTTATTGCGTACACAATGATAACACATTGGTCTGGGTGGCCGGTGCCCGACGACGGACACTCGTCGAGGCGGCAGTATGTAGGGCGGCTGGCAGGGCGGGTGTTTCGGCCCGCGTTCCGGTTGGAGGCTCCGCCGGTGGTGAGTGCAACGCGCAGGCGATGCAGGTGGACTCGGAGTACGCGGCCGTCGACTAGATTCCGGCGGCGGGTCCGGTGCGAGTGCTGTTCCGGGAGCGGCCGCGCCGGGCGGTGTTGTTGCCGGAAGGGAGGGCGTTCAAGGTGGAGCGCCGGGGGGAGGAGTGGGCATTGACGGTGGCGTGGATTGCGATTCACAGCGCGATTGCTGTGGATTTGTGACGGTCAGAGGGCGAGTGGTATAGTGAAGGGGTTCACCCCTCATACGGGCCTGTAGCTCAGTTGGTTAGAGCGCCTGCTTGACACGCAGGAGGTCACAGATTCGAGTTCTGTCAGGCCCACCACAATAATACAGACCAAGGCACACTGCGAATGGCAGGATTGTGACGTAACCCTCAATTTGTTTTTCCCGTTGCGCTGTTCGGCCCGAACATCTCGACTGATCGCCGGCCCATCAGACCGCTCTCCAACTTATCCAGTGCTGACCGCTTCGCGGCCATGCGCACGCGGCTGTAGTGCTCCAGCATCCGTCTCGACATATGACCTGCAACCGC
>JBDTMC010000297.1:0-9712 GCA_039934475.1 Bryobacteraceae bacterium
GCACCAAAGTCCGCGAGACGTTATCCCGCTACTTGAAGTTCATGCCCAACAACGTGTCCGTCCAGAACGCTCTCGACGAGCAGTAACAATTTCGCCAACTGGCCTATTCAGGGCAGCCTCTATGCCTTTGCAATTGGTCAGACCATCCTGCCTCTCATTTTTTAATTAAGATTCTCTTAACATAGTTAACGTTTATCGATGTTGAAAACACTATAGTTAACCAAGTCTTCTGATACGGATGATCCTGTGGTCTGATGCCTCTCCACCATTGACAACCATTTTCGACTCTGATAGATCTACACGAGCTAAACAAGGAGGGCCATTTGAAAAACTGGCGCCCAAAACTGGGGATAGTTCTCGCCGTAACTCTCTCGTTCACGGCCTACGCACAAACTGACCGCGGTACAATCCGCGGCTCCATCCAAGACACTAGCGGAGCTTCCATCGGCGCCGCTAACATCACCGCTATCAGCGTCGATACCGGATTCCGAAGTGCCACCGTATCGACAGACTCGGGGACGTACAACCTCACCAGCCTGAGACCAGGCGTCTATGAGGTTACGGCCGAAAAGCCAGGATTCAAGAAGCTCGTGCGCTCCAATGTCCGTGTCGAAGTCGGCGGCACCGTTGCATTGGAGTTGGAACTGGCTATCGGTGACGTCACCGAAAGTGTCACCGTCGCTGACACTCCACCGCAATTGAAAAGCGAATCAAGCAGCGTCTCCACCGCTGTGAACCCGAAGACGTTCGTCGATCTCCCCCTCAGCGCCAACGGAGCCAATCGCTCGGCGGAAAGTTTCATCTTCCTCGCGCCCGGCACCAGCGGCAACACCTTCGACGCCCACATCAACGGCAGCCAGACGCTTTCCAAGGAAATTCAGATTGACGGCCTTAGCGCCACAACGGCCGAAGTCGGTGGCGACCCGCGCGTCCTTACGCTCCCGCCGGAAGCGATCCAGGAATTCGCACTTGTCACCTCCAACTTCTCCGCCGAGTTCGGCAACACCGGCGGCGGTGTGGAGCAGTTCACCATTCGCTCCGGAACCAACAAGCTGCACGGCGTCGGCTATGAATTCCTGCGTAACGATAAACTCGACTCGCGCGGCTTCTACAACGCCAGCCGTTCCATCAACCGTCAGAATGAGTACGGTGGCAGCATCGGCGGCCCCATCTTCATTCCGAAGGTGTACAACGGCACCAACAAGAGCTTCTTCTTCTTCAACATCAACTACTTCAAATATCGCTCCGGCCCCATCAATCAAGTTGCGTCGGTGCCTACCGCCGCGTTCCGGTCCGGCGATCTCTCGCAGTTAGTGGATTCCAAAGGCCTCGTTCAGTTGTACGATCCCGCCTCCACCCGCCCCGACGGCAACGGCGGTTACACCCGCGACCCGTTCGTCGGGAATATCATCCCCTCCTCGCGCATCAGCCCCATCTCGCAGAAGATTCTCGGCTTGGTGCCCAACCCCGTTCTGGGTGGCATCCTCAACAACTACCCTGCCACCGGAAACAACCGTACCGACAATCGTAACTACACCATGAAGTTCGACCACATGTTCTCCAGCGCCCACCGTATCGGCGGAAGCTGGAACAACGGTCACAACACCGACTCGGGTCCTTTTGCGCCACTTCCCCGTCCCGTCGCCAACAACCGCTACGGCGTCCTTGGACCGGGACAGGACACCGTTCGCGTTACCTATGATTGGGTGGTCAGCCCAAGAGTGCTGAACCACTTCTCCGTGGGACTGACGCGCCAGCATCAGTTGCTGGCGGCGCCGGAACAGGGCCAGAACTGGGGTCAAACCCTCGGACTGGCCGGTGTCAACAATGGACCGTTCCCGGTGGTCTTCACGGATCCCTTCACCCCCTGGGGACAGAACCAGGACTACCTGCAAACCATCTCCGCCACCTACCTCCTCTCCGATTCGTTGAGCTGGGTGAAGGGCAAACACAATCTCAAGTTCGGCGTCGACTTCCGCAAAATGCAGAACAATCTGTTGCAGGGAGCGTCCAGCGGCTCGTTTACCTTCAGCCGTAATGAAACAGCCTTCCCAACGAGCGCCTTGCGCGGTACCACGGGCAACGCCTTCGCCAGTTTCCTGCTCGGCGAAGTCGACAGCGGCAGCATGCTGATCAATGAAGTCACCCGCGGCATGCGGCTCACTTACCTCGCCGGTTACGTGCAGGACGACTACAAGGTGAGCAAGAACCTCACCCTCAACCTGGGCATGCGCTGGGACCTCTACACACCCATGCGCGAGGTCAACAACGTCTACTCCATCATGGATCCGAAGCTTCCCAATCCGGCCGCCGACGGGTATCCCGGAGCCCTCGTCTTCGCCGGAACCGGCGCTGGCAGGTCCGGCAAGGAACGCTTAACCGACGGCACGGCATGGACTAACTTTGGCCCTCGCCTCGGCCTTGCCTACACCGTGAACAGGTTCCTCGTCATACGCAGCGCCTATGGCATCAGCTATTACCCCACGGGCGCCCAAGGTGGTGGGAACGCGAAACCTCCGGCTACCGGGTTCATCGCCACGCCCGCCTTCTTCTCCCAGGACCAGGGCCTCACATCCGGCTTCAACTGGAACAACGGCTTCCCGCAAAACTACACCCGCCCGCCGTTTATCGACTCCGGCTTTGGCGTCATTCCCGGCACGGCGCCCGGAACCAACACCTGGCTTGACAACGCCAAGCTACCGCTCTACACGCAAGCCTTCAACTTCGGAACGCAGTGGCAGTTGAAGTCCAACTGGCTGCTTGATGTTGGCTGGGTGGGCCAGAAGTCAACCCGCCTCTCCACCGGCGTGTACAACGTCAACCAGGTCAATCCCATGTACCTCAAGTACGGCGACCTGTTGACCAAACCCATCGACGATCCCGCCGTTGTGGCGCAAGGCTTCCACCGCCCCTATCCGAGCTTCAAAGGCAGCCTCGCCCAATCGCTTCGTCCGTTCCCGCAATATGGCGGCGTCGGCACGGTGAACTCCGCCAACGTCGGCAACTCCGTCTACCACTCGCTGCAGGTGAAGCTGGAAAAGCAGTTCTCGAACGGCCTGTTCCTGCTGTCGTCCTACACGTGGGGCAAGTCGCTTACCGATGCGTCTTCAGCCCTCTCCGGCTTCTTCTCCACCAGCGCCCGCGACCAGTACAACCGGCGCCTGGAGAAAGCGATCGCACAGTACGACATCCCGCACCGGCTGGTTGTCGCGATGAACTACGAACTCCCCATCGGCCCCGGCAAGAAGCTGAACGTGAAGGGCGTCGCCGGCAAGATCGTCGGCGGCTGGCAATTCAACACTGTGGTTTCGTACCAATCCGGCGAACCGATCGGCGTTGGCATCAACAACACGCTGCCGCTCTTCAACAGCCGCAACCTCCCCGATGTTGTCTCTGGAGTCAGCCCTCTGCTATCCACCGACAACTTCGACCCCAACAAGAACCTCTATCTAAACATCGCAGCCTTCAAAGCCCCGACCGCCGGGACCTTCGGCAATGCGGCGTCGATTCTGCCCAACGTCCGAAACTTCCCCAGCTACAACGAAGACTTCGGCATCATGAAGCGAACCTACTTCAACGAAACCGTGAACCTGGAGTTTCGCTTTGAAATGTTCAACGCCTTCAACCGGGTCCGCTTCGGAGCCCCGGCCACCAACGTCAGCGATGCCTTCAATTTTGGGAGGGTAACTTCACAAGCCAATGGCCCCCGTCTAGGCCAGTTCGGCATGAAGTTTAACTTCTGACGACCTAACCAATCACACAGGGGCTCTTCCAACCGGGGGAGCCCTCTGCTCGTCCCACTTCATTCGAACGCCTCCTCGAGACATCAAGCCCCACAGGCATTCGCCGATCTACACTTAAGCTCTGTACCATCGGCATGAATCACAGAAAACTCGCCTCAGTACTGCGCCAAACCTTTTCCGCCTGGAGCGACCACGATGCCCCCCGGCTGGGTGCGGCCCTAGCCTTCTATACGATCCTATCGCTCGCGCCCTTGCTCATTCTGATTGTTGCGATTGCGGCGTTCTTTTTCGGACATTCGAGGGCTGAGGACCAGATCATCGGCCAAGTCCAGGCGATGATCGGAGTGGTCGGCGCCAGCGCCGTCCGCGACGTGATCGAACGTGCCGCTCAAAAGCCGGCTTCCGGCACTCTAGCCTCAATCATTGGTGTGCTGACGTTAGTATTTGCAGCATCCGCCGTCTTCGGCGAACTACGGTCGGCCCTGAATACAATTTGGTATCTGAAGCCCGACACAAGCGGTAGCCTCTGGCCCACCATCAAGCGGCAGTTCTTTTCGTTCGGAATGGTCCTCGTCGTAGGCTTTCTGCTTCTTGTCTCCCTGGTCTTCAGCGCAGCCTTGGCCGTCCTCGGCGAGTTCTTTGGCGATATCCTTCCGTTTCCCGCATTCGCGTTGAGCGGAGTCAATTTTGTCGTATCGATTGCCGGCATCGCGTTTCTCTTCGTCCTGATCTTCAAGTACGTGCCCGAATCGAAGATCCCCTGGAAAGGCCTTTGGTTGGGCGCGTTCGCAACGGCTTTCTTCTTTGTATTCGGAAAGTACCTGATCGGACTGTATCTCGGTAAGGCTGCGGTGGGCTCGGCCTACGGGGCGGCTGGATCGCTGGTTGTCATCATCGTTTGGGTCTATTACTCGGCAATGATCTTCCTTTTTGGAGCCGAGTTCACCGCCGCCCTCCAGCGCGCCGAAGAGGACCAAGGCACCTAAAGGTACGGCCGCACGACATCCGCAATCCTAACCGCACCAAATAGACTCACGAGCAGGGAATACTTAACCGTGCGACTCACGAGTTCTCTTCAACTCCTCCATCGCTCCGGCGACCAACTCCTTGGCATCTACCAACCCCTTATTGATCAGTTGGATATCCATCGCGGGCTTCCCCGGCTGGCGCGCGCTCTGGCAGTACACGCCATGCTGTCCTACCAACACCAGCGCATCGGTCAGAATATCCATCGCCAGTGCCAAGCGCCCCCGGGGTACCCCCATTTGAAACTCCAGCCGCTCCAGCTCATCATGCCGCTCATCGTAGACGTTCATTTGATCTCCAGTGTATCCCGGGGTGCCCGTACCACGTCCAGGCCGTACGCTTGTCGAGGCGTGGTTGCAGCGGTGAAGTATAGGGTCGGTGCGAAATCGCTCGCGCATTGCCATGCGGCTCAAAGTACCACGGTAATGCATCAGAACTATCGGGTTGAGAGCCGGTTCGTGCGGGCCCATCCTGGATGAGCAATGCGACGGGGGCGGCGACCTGCGGGGCGGGGCCATCCGCACGCCTATAATCGAAGTCTGAGATGACGCCGAAGACTCCTCCGGAAGCTTACCGGTTTGGCCCGTTCCGGCTCAGTGCGCGTGATCGCATTTTGGAGCGGGATGGGGAGCGGATTCAGTTGACTCCGAAGGCGATTGATACGTTGTTCGTGTTGGTTGAGAATGCCCCCCAAGTGGTGACCAAAGAGGCGTTGATTCAGGCGGTGTGGCCGGATGTCAATGTCGTTGAATCCGGGTTGACGCGCAACATCTCCAGTGTTCGGAAAGCGCTGGAAGAGGGACAAGCCGAAGGTACCTACATCGAGACGATCCCGCGAAGGGGATACCGTTTTATCGCGCCGGTAATCGCGGAACTGGCTGCGGAGGCGGCGGTACCCCTCATTCTTGAGTCTGCTGTCCGTTCCAGGCCATGGACGGTGCGGATGGCGGTGGCCGCGGCTGTCCTCGTTCTGGCGGCGAGTGTCTGGATGGTGGCCCGGAGCGGGCGCGAGGCGGGGCGGACAAACGCGGAACCGTTAGTGCGGATCGGCGACCATCTCTTATATAAGCTGACACCGGATCAGACGGTTCGGGCGTTGGAGTATTTTGAGGCGGCGATTCTGGAGAACCCGCAGTCGGCGGCAGCACATGCGGGAGTTGCCATCACGCTTATGCATCTGTCGGGCTTCGGAGTGCGGCGAGCTGATGAGGTGCTGCCGCGCGCTGATGAGGCGGCGCAACGGGCGGTAAAGCTGGAGCCGCGATCAAGCACGGCGCACTACGCTCTGGGGATGGTGCATACCCAGAAGGACTGGAACTTTGCTAAAGCCGACGCGGAATGCCGGCGGGCGCTGGAATTGGATCCCCGATCCGTGCAAACCCGGTTTGGTTATGCCCGTCTGAAGCTGGCGGTGGGTGATGTGGCGGCGGCGCGGCACCTCACAGAGGACGCGCTTCAATTGGACCCGGCGTCGCCGGCCCTCGGGGTGGAGTATTGCCGAGTGCTCTATATGGGGCGGGATTTCCAAAGAGCGGAAGGCGAGTGCTCCAAGGTGCTGGACCGGGAACCGGATTACGCGCTGGCGCACTACTATCGCGCGCTGAGTTTGGCTTACCTGGGCAAATATGACGATGCCCAGAAGAGCCTGCAGCGGGTGAATCTCCGGCCGGGAATCCTATCAGCGGATTTTGCCTGGTTGCGCCTTCGGCAAGGGGAAAAGGAGCCGGCAGTTTCCCTCTTGGAAGAACGACGGGACTTGCTCCGCAGAGGCAAGGTAGATGCCAGCGCCAAGCTGCTTCTAGCGGTGTCCCTAGGAAACTCCGACGAGGCATTCGAGGCGCTGGAAGCCGCCTACCGCAACCGCGCGCCGGAGATTTTGACGCTGCGGCTGGAGCCGCGGTTCGATCCGATTCGTGGGGATCAACGCTACACAGCGTTACTCGATCGCGTTGGTGTACGACCCTGAGCTGCTCCCCTTTCCTTCTTTTCAATCATTTAAGCCATGTAGGAACACTGTAGGAAATCTGTCACTCGTTTTGAATGCCCTGCCGTGGTCGAAATGTCACCACAATGCCGAGGGACATTTTGCGCGGGCCTCCTGGGTGTGGCCCGCCGAAATCACTCAGAGGACAAAACGATGACAGAGACACTGATAAACAAACAGAATCACAGCCGGGCGCGAGCGGGGTTTACCCTCATCGAGCTCCTGGTTGTCATATCCACAACTGCAATCCTGATCGGGTTGCTATTACCTGCCGTGCAAAAGGTACGCGAGGCGGCGGCGCGGACGAAGTGCCAGAACAATTTGAAACAGATCGGAATCGCGATACACAACTCGCATGAGCAAACCGGTCAGTTTCCGCTGACGCTGGCTGAGGCCCTGGGGGTGGCCGGCCTTTCGGCGAGCGGGGAGGTAGACGGCTTCAAGGCGTCTTCCTATACGAGGACTGCCAACGGCTGGAGCATGGCGATGAGTCCAATGCCCGGCGCGACGGGTTCGGAGTCGGCACGGGCAACAAATACAAGCAGCGGGGGCGTTCAGATTGAGTTTGCCGCGGTTCCGGGGGCGACGCAGGCTCGTTCGAAGATGTTCGCCACGCTGAGGGCGGATGCCGCGATCGCTGTGAGCCAGGCGGTTGGGCTATTGGCGAGCGGCGCGGACCGTGACAACCTGTACCGGCAGATTCTGCCGTATCTGCGGCCGCCGGGAGCGGTGGCGGACGTGGAACGGCCGCTGAAGAATTCGGACGGCACGATCAGCTTCGCCAGCATCAACGGGGGCATTCTGGTTGCGTTCAGCGATGGTTCGGTCCGCAGCATTGCGACCTCGTTCTGGGAGAAGGCAAAGCAGGATCTGCAACTGGGCGTGTACGGCGAGAAATGGGATACGCTGCCGGGAGCTGCCGCACCCGGTGCTAGTCCAGCCGCGGCCGATCTGTTCTCGTTCTCGAGCATCGGATCGCTGACCGCGCAGTTTATACCCGATCCCACGGCGGCCGGTTCGCTGCGCTCGCTGTTGTCGCTGGCGGCGTCGGCCTTAGGACAGGGCGACAAGCCGACGGCGCAATCCGCGATGAACGGATACATCGGCGGGGTGGCGGCGCAGGAAGCCTTGCGTCCGCCGGGTGTGAGCCCGATTGGCGCGGATGCTCTGGAAGCATTAGGTTGGACCGCCTTCCCTTACTAACAACGAATTCAGACGGACATAAAGGAAATAACTATGATGACGAACAAGCTCAGTGTGTTTACTCGTGCGGCGGCCTTTACTGTGCTGCTTTCCTGCCTTCCGCAGGGCAACGCGCAAAACTATCTTTTCTTTTCCCGGTCGAGCGATATCGGCGAAGACAATGCCTGGGTGGTGACCGAATTCGGGGAGGGGCCCTACGTTCTGGACTTGAGCGTGCGGCGCTTCTCGAATGGCTCCTGGACAAGCTGCGTAGGCGGTGCGGATTGCAACACCAACGCCGGGCGGTTGACGTGGGGTAAGCCGGTGTATGCTCCGGCGGATGGCGTGATTAAGACGTGCTGGCGCAATTTCGACGACAACCCGGCCCCGGGGCAAAAGCTGGATACGGTGACGGGCGCCAATGGGACGACGAAGAGGATCTTCACGGCGGGGAACCATGTAAACATTGAGACGCCCGATGGGAAGATGATCCTTCTGGCCCACCTCAGGAAAGGATCCGTTGCCTCGAATCTTTGCCCGTTCAACGCCGAAGAAGCCGATGTGAGTAAGAACGGAGAGAGTTACCCGGCGGCCTCGATCATTCCGGTGGATCAACGTCCAGCAGTGAAGCGCGGACAGTTTCTGGGCTATGCGGGTAACAGCGGGAACTCCTCGGGTCCGCATGTGCACATGCATGTGAAACCGGTGATTACCGATACGACGGAAGGTTCCTCGGAAGCGATGCCCTATATCGAAGGTTGGGCGCACCCCTACGATGCGAATTCAAACACGACCGCCGATGGTTGGTACAAACTCGACAGCGATCCGGTAACCGATTCGGATGGTCCAACGATGATCCATCCATCGCCGTTTCTACGCCGCGTGAGCACAGCCGATATCGCTGTAGACACGGTAGAACCGGTGTTTCTGACCACCAATCGCGCGGTGACGGCAGCGCAGGATTCGTTGGGCAATCTACAACTCATCAGCTGGGACTTCGCCGGGCCCGGCACCATCACGCGGAAGCACGAGATTTCCGCAGGCGCGGCGACGCTGGTGAAGGTGGTGGCGCACGATTCGAGCAACGTGATTGTGGCCTTGCGGGATTCAGGTAACAACTTGAAGCTGATCCTATACGGTGTAGGGCCTACGGGCGCCTTCACGCGACTGGACGACGACACCGCGGATCAGATCTATTCGCATGACGTGACGATGACCGGCGGTACGGATAAGAAGATCGTGGTGATGATGCGACGGAACCCTGACAACCAACTGAAACTGATGGTGTGGGACGTCGATTTTTCGTCAGGCACGGCCAAGCTGAAGCGGTTGGGTTCGCGGTTGGAGGCCGGGACTGTGTCGGCGGTGACGGTGTCGAAAGGGTCGAATTACTTCGGCGTCGCGGCGGCCGTGAGAACCGCGACCAATACGCTGAAGGTGATTCCCTACAAGCTGTCGAGCGATGGGATGACGGTGACGAGGGGCGTGGACTATGAGGCAGGGACGGTGAGTTCGGCTATTGACATCACCGCGATCCCGAAGGGTGTGGTTGCAGCGATGAAGGACGGGGGCGGGATTCTGCGGTTGATTTCGTTGGAGACCAATTCGAATGGCGATATTGCTGGGATTAAAGAGGCGGCAACGTTCAACAATTCGATTTCCGAGGTGAAGATCGACCGCGTTCCGCACGCGGCGGGCGGCAACGTGGTTACGACGATTCGCTCCAGCGACGGTACATTGCAGGTGCTGGGCTGGACGATGACGGACCGGGGGGCGT
>JBDTMC010000298.1:0-9617 GCA_039934475.1 Bryobacteraceae bacterium
AAATCATGCCAGCCCCATTTTTCGAGCCTGACCACTTGCGCCACGGACTGATAGGCGCCTTGCTGTGGCTGGTGAGCGTGTCCTTAGCCGCCACCGGCGGCCAGGATATCGCCGATCAGATCCGTGCCGCGCAGAGTACGGCCGACTATCCGAGGGCTGCAAAATTGTACGCGGAGCTAATTGCGTCAGGGGAAGACAGCGCCGAAATCCGGAGTAACTATGGGGCGATGTTGTACTTCGCGGGGCGGGATCGCGAGGCGTTGGAGCAGTTGCGGCTGGCGCTGAAAGGCAATCCGAAGCTGACGGCGCCGAACTTACTGGCCGGGATGAGTCTTACGCGAATGGGACAGTGGAAGGACGCGGTGCCGTACCTGGAGCGCGCCAGATTGCAACAACCTAGTTCAACCGCACCGCTGCTGGCGTTGGGCAAGGCCTACGTGGGTTTGCGCGACTACCGGCGCGCGAGGGAAGCCTATGTGACGGCAACTGAAATGGACTCCAGCAATGGGGAGGCTTGGTATGGCGCGGGGATAACGGCGCGCAGTCTTGCGGATGCGGTCCTGAAGAAGAATCGCGAGGCCGGTGCCGAGAGCGCGGAATTGCTTCGGGATTCGATGAAGGCTTTGACGCGCGCGGTGGAGTTGGATCCGGCTTCGCCACATGGCCACTTGATTCTGGCCGAGAGCTTGCGCGATTCAGGAAAGTTCGCTGAGGCGTTGGCGGAGTATGAGACGGTTCTGCGGCTTTCGCCAAAAGACGCGGCGGCCAATCTTGGCCTTGCCACTACTTACTGGAAGACGGGGGATCCGGAAAAGGCTGTTCCTCATTTGGAGGTTGTGCTGGCGGCACTGCCGGAAGACACAGAGGCCAACGGCATCATGGCCAATGTACTGGTGCGGCGTGGGGATTTCAGCAAGGCACTGCCCTTCGCGCAGAAGGCGCTGGCCAGGAACCCCGACTTGGCGCAGGTGCGGTTCTCACTGGCCAAGATCTATATGGAACAGGGACACACGGAGAATGCCGTGAGAGAGTTAGGTAAGATTGCGGCGATTGATCCGGATGGCACTTACCACTTTCTGTTGGCCCGCGCGTTAAGGAGTTTGGGGCGCGGTGCGGAAGCGGAGGAGGCGCTGGCGAAGTTCCGGCAACTCCGCGCGGCATCGAAGGGACATACGGTTGAGCCTGAGTAGCTCTCTTTCGCGCGCGCTCATCCTACTGCTGTTGGCGGCGCTGGCACCGGCGCAATCGTACGAGGATCTCTTCACACAGGCAGGGGCGCTGTCAGCGCGCGGCGACTACAGCGGCGCGATCGGCAAGTTTCGCGAGGCGCTGAAGCTGCGTCCGGGCGCGACGGAAGCCGTAAGTAACCTTGGCGTGATGTACCACATGGCTGGTCGCTATGCGGAGGCCGTGGAGACACTGGGTCCGGCGGCGGGACAGAATCCCGATCTCTTCCCTGCCCGGCTGATTCTGGGGCTCGACCTGATTCACTTGCAGCGCTTTACTGAAGCGATCCCGAACCTGGAGGCGGCGCGCCGATTGGATCAGTCCAGCAGCGAAGCTGTTTACGGATTGGCGGCGGCGTATCTGGGCGCAGACAAACTGCAACTGGCGGCTGATCTTTATGAAGAGCGGACAAAGGGCGCGCCGGGAGAAGCGGATGGTTGGTACGGCCTTGGACTATGTTACGAACGGATGGCAGAGGCGGCTTCGCGCAGACTGGCGCGGACCGCGGGTGGCGCGGCATTGGACAAGCAATTCCTCAGTGAGTTTCTGATCGATCGCGGCGAGAACCGGCTGGCTGAAGAGGCCCTTCGGGAAGCTGTGGCGCTGCGGCGAGAAGAAATGGCGCCGGCGGCGCAAGCGGCCTACCAGCAAGCGCGGGCACTGGCGGAACGTTCGCGCGCCGCCTTCACTCACTTACTAGAGGTGGCTCCCGATGCGTGGCAGAGCCGATTGTTTTTGGGCGATTTGAACCGGCAGCAGCGCCACTTCGATGAGGCAATCCGAGACTACGAGGCGGTGGAGAAGGGCCAACCGGCGAACCTGGCGCCGGCTATTGGACTGGCCACAGTGTATTGGGAACTGGGGCAGTTCGAGAAGGCAGAGGAGTATCTACAGCGTGTGCTTGCCGCCAATCCGAAAGCGACGCAGGCGTTGTTCCAGTTGGGGAATATACGGGTGCGCCAGCGACGCGAGGACGAGGCGATTCCGCTGCTGAAGGAGTATCTGCGCCAGCAGCCGGACTCGCTGTTTGCTTGTGCCGACCTGGGAAAGGCGTACTTTCATGCGGGAAAGTACGGGGAGGCCGTTCCCTATCTTCAGAAGGCGCGGCCGATTGACGAGAAGGGCGATTTGCACTATCAACTGGCGACGGCGTTGCGGGCGTTGGACCGGCCCAAAGAGGCGCGCGCCGCGCTGACAGTATCGGCTGAGCTGAGGAAGCGTTCGTTGGCGCGCGACCTGCGCCTGAAGCAACCTTAGTAACTCATGCGGAAGTAATAGGCGCCGGGGGCGAGGTTCATCTTCAGGGGCCCAGCTTTCTGAGCTGGCGCGGTGACGCGCGAGTCCGTTGAGAACTGTGTCCCATCGAAGAACGGGCGTCCGTCCAGCGTGACTTTCCCGGAACCGGAATAGGGCAGTTCAAACTCCGCGGTCATACCGGTGGGAACGAGCACCCGAAGTTCAACCGACTTCGTGGCCGGGGTACGCTGCCAGGCGATTCGTACATCTCCGAGGGGGGTGGGTGCACTGCCTTCGGCGTAGTCGAGACCTGCGAAGTGGGGAGCGATGCGGGTGCGAGTAAAGCCTGACGCGAGGGGCTGAACCCCGAGGATGTGACGCACCACAAACGGCGCGGGGCCGCTGGCGTAAGTGATGGTTTGGGCTCCCATCTCGGCGGTGTAGCCGGGCAATGGGTGGACGTCTTCGCCGGGTATGTTCCAGAGTTCCCAGAACGTGGTGGCGCCGGCGGTGAGGAACGTGCCCCAATAGCGTTTCAGGGACGTGACACCGTCCTCATAGCGCCCCATCTGCCCGAAGGTCTCGAGCACGTTGTGCATGAACCAAGGGCTGGCTTTTCCAGGGCGCAACTCCGGTCCGACGGCCCATTCGAAGATTGCCTCACGGTCTTCCGCTGGCGCGACACCGTACTGCACGGCGAGGGTGGCCGCGAAGGGCGACAACGATTGATGCCCCACCTTTTCGTAGTAACGCTTCTCCGGAGGCGAGTAGTAGAGGCGTTGGATAGTCGCCTTCACACTGTCTGCGGCGCGGGTATAGCGGGTGGCGGCGGCGGTGTTATCAATGCGTGTGGCGATAGACGCCATGGAATGCAGAAAGTTGTAGTAGATGATGTTGAGGGTGGCGAGTTCACCGGGTTCTGGGTTGTTGACGAAGGGGTAACCCCAGTCGATCACCAGCCACATCGGCTTCCATTCACCGGCCGTGGTGATGAGTCCGTTTGGTCCCAGGTGGTGGTGGAACCATTCGTCGGCGCGCTCCATCACAGGGAAGAGATCGCGCATTGTCTGCACGTCTCCGAAGTCGAGATCCGCGCGAGCCAGTTCTTCGGCTAGCCACATGGTCTGCTCTGGGAGTTCGATGGCTTCGTTACCGGGGTAAGGGAACTTCAGGCGACCGTGTTCGTCTTCGGAGAGCGTGATCTGATGGAGAAAGTAACTCATCAGGCCGTGGTCATTGAACACGGTTTCGTTCATGGCCGCCCAGGCGAGGTCGGACCATTGCGCATGTTCGCGCCACCCCGAACCGGAGTAACCCCAGTGCGTGTCGACTTTGTGGGACCACTTAGCCATGTCGAAGAGACGGTCGAGTACGGGGTCGGACGAATGGAACTGCGCTTCGCCGGCATAGCGATAGTCCCGGCGCATGGAACCGATGCTTCGCAGGACGAGAGGAGTCTTCGCGCTGCGGATTGTAAGTTGGATGTAGCGATAGGCGTTGTAATCGTAGCGGGTCCAACTCTGGGGTCCGTCGCGGAGGGTGATGCGGTCTGTGAGATAAGTATTCTGATCGGAGGTGATGCGGCGGGCGGCGAGCACGCGACCTTCGTCGAGGTACTCAGAGAGTGACACGTCGATGATGGTGCCTGTGCCCGCGTCAACTTCGAAGTGAGGACAGCCGATCACCATGCGGCCCATGTCGAAGATGATGGCCGCGTCTTTACTTGGCTGGGGCGTGGTCACCGTTACTGGTTGGCGAGCGGCAATGGTCACGGTGGCAGGCGTCGACAAGGGCTCGTGGTTCACCTGAACGGCGAGGATGCGTTCGTCTTTCGCGCGCGTCACCTCACCATAGCGGACGATGCCCTGCACGGGCTCAAACACTTCGTCGATCTCGCCGAGGTCGCGCGCGACGAGGTTTTCATAGCCGCCTTGCGGGGGCTTGCCGATGAGGACGGCTGCCAACCGGGGAGCTCCTGGCGAAGGTCAACCTGCTCGATGAAATGCAGTTGGAAGCTTTGACGCGGTGTGTCTTGTTTCCACTGGGGAGGGATGAGGTACTTCCACTCGGCACCGGTGTCGAGCCTTGTGCTGCCCACCGTACCTTCAAGCAGGAACAGCCCTCGGCCACCGTGAAAATCCTCTGTGCCGGTGGCGAGTGAGTAGACGTGCGCGGCGATGACGTTCTTGCCTGGTTGGAGGAACGGCGCGATGTCGCGAGTGTCGTAGTAGTGATAGCGGCGGTCGGAAATGGGAGGGCCGAAACCGGCGCGATGGCCATTCACGTAGAGCGTGTAGTGGGTGGCCGCGCTGACTTGGACGATCACGGGTCCGCGCGGCAGGGACGGCAATTGAAAGTCCCGGCGGAAGTAGACGTGGAGGTTGGCTTCCCGTCCTTCGGGCGAACTCCAAATCCACGAGGCGCGCCAGGCTTTCTTGATTTGTCCGGGGGCATAGTGCGGCGCAGCTGACAAAGTGGCGCAGCAGAAGGCGAGCAGGACGGCGAGCAGTCTTTTCATAACGCCTTTGCTAAACGATCCATGAAGTAACAATAGTTCTCGTAAGGGATGTCGGGCGGCGCGCTGTGGTCGAGCATGGGGACGAAGCCGCCGTCGTCAATCAGCCGTTTGTGACGGGCGATCTCCGCATCCATAGGCTGACTGCTACCAATGTCGACCGTCGCCGGAGGGCCACAAACTTCCGGACTCCGGTTTGTTAGGCCCGGTGCTACTAATGACAAACGGCCCGGCTGCTTAGGTAGCAACCGGGCCGTTTGGACTTACTTACTGAATTCGCTAGTCACCCGAGACACGCTGCACGGGAGGCGCCGGCGGCCGGGAAGCCGCTAACTGTCCGAGTGAGACGTGAATCGTCGGCATGTGGCCGGTGTCGAGCGAGTCCTTAATACGGGTATCGGAGTCGAGGGCGGCCAGCTTCTCCTTCATGATTTGGAGGCGGAGGCGCTGTTCGAACTCGTGGAGCTGTCCTTCGATGGTACCCTTCTTCGCCTTCGCCGTCACCATATCCTCGCAGTACCGCTTGAGGAAGTAACCGATGGTTTCGACACGGATCTTGATGGAGCCGGTGGGCTTGTTCTCATCAATGTCCTTAAAGCAGAAGTACGGCGTGCCGGAGTGTTCCACGATCTCTTCGACCACCGAGTAGATGGGCGCATCGTGACCGCACTTGAAGCTGGAAAGCTCAAGCGCGATGAGATTCGGATGGCGAGCGATGTACTTCGCCGCCCAAACCTTACGAGTCGTGTTCTCGCTATAGGAGTTCTTCCAGACGTCGTTTACTGCCATGGGGTGCAGCAGATCACCGTTCGTCACTTCGTCGCCGAAGAGCCGCCAGATGATGTCGTCGTCAATCGGCAGGGAGTCCTGGGTAAAGACCGGGTAGCCGAGTTTTTGGAACTCTTCAAGGATCTCGTGGTTGACGCCGGGGTCATTGTGATAGGGACGGCCCAGCACGACAACGCCGATGCGATTTTCCCGCTCCAGCTGTTCCAGCACTTCGCGGGCAGCGCCGCGCATGGTGATGTTCTCAAACTGGCGGAGGGCCTGATAGCCAGCGTCGATGGCGCGCTTGTTCTCTTCGGGCGAAAGGCCAAGGATGTCCTTGAACTCCTCGAACATCTGGCGCTCGAACATCTCGGGTTTCGAGAGGTTGACGAAGGTGTCGAGGAACCGCACGCCCTTTTCGGCGAAGAGGTTGCCTTCCTTGGTGAATGCTGCCTTGACCGCGGCCGGGGTTGCGGCGACGGTGGGACAGGAACGCGATTGCTGGATGTGCGCCATGTCACTGGTGAGGCAGTCGATCATGGGGAAGAAGATGAGGTCGAGTTTCTTCTTCTCGTGGTGCACGAACAAGAGGTTGTGAACGTGCGGGATGCCTAACTTAGAGGGGAAGCAGGGGTCGATGGAGCCGCGCTTACCGCCTTCCTTGTAAAGCGTTTCACTAGTGAAGTCGGAGAAGACCATGTTCTCCGCCTTGACTCCGAGGGCTGCGAAGTATCCGGTGAAGACCGGCGTGCTGGAATACATGTTAAGCACGCGCGGCATGCCGATGCGAATTTCGCCGCGTTTCTTCAGCAATTCGGCACGCTTCTTCTGGGCAGCGGTGAACTGGAATTTCGGCGCGGGTTCGGAGACCAGCGGCATATCGGGAACACGGAAGACGGCGCGGGCCGCCAGTTCGACGAAGTTGGGGTTGTCCTTCTTCATCTTGTCGAGGTGTCCCTTGATATTTCGCATATCAGAGATGTCCTCAACTGTGCCCTTCTCGCAGGTGGCGATAATCAGCCGCTGCGAGCCTACTTCCAGCTCCACTTTGCTTTTCTGCGGGCGGTAGCCGTTCTCATTGACGACGTTACTCTTGACGTCGATGAAAGTGCGAAGGCACTTATTCTTGCAGAAGTAACAACGGGTAGCTTCCGAACGGGTGGTTTTGTAGCTAAGCTGGCTGACGGCGTCCATCCCAATAAAGGTAGTGACGCGGCCGTTATCCCACAAACGTCCGGCTTCGAGAGCGCCACCGATGGCGCCCGCTTCCCCGCAATGCTCGTGAACGATGACTTCGGCTTTGACTTCCTTGCCCTTGAAGCGGGACTCGATAAAGTCCACCTGGCTCTTCACGGCAGCCAGATTGTACTGGGTGCCACCCTGGAGCAGGAAGCGGGTACCGATGGCGGCGATGTTGGGGATCTGGGAGACGTACAACCAAATGTTCTTTGGCAGCACGTTGCAGAGACCGGCCATGATCTCTTCCGGCTTCCAACCCTGACGCTGGAAGTCGACGATGTCGCTCTGCATGAACACGGCGCAGCCGTAGCCGAACTGCGGGTATCCATTGGCACCGAAGGCGGTGTCGGCAAACTGCTCCACCGGCACACCAAAGCCTTGGGCCGTGGACTGCAGGAAGTAGCCGTTCCCGGCCGAACACTGTGTATTCAGCTTGAAGTCTTTGACACGACCGTTCTTCAAGATGATGATCTTGATGTCCTGGCCGCCGACGTCGCAGATGACGTCCACGTTGTCGTAGAAGTGGAGGCCGGCCTGGGTGTGCGCGACGGTTTCCACCACCGCGGCATCCGCGCCGACAACATCCTTCAGAATATCCTTGGCATAGCCGGTGGTGCCGACGCCGAGAACCTTCAGAGTGGCGCCCTGATCGGTAATCTGCTTTTCCAGTTTGGCGAAGATCTCCATGGTGTCTTCCATGGGATTGCCGCGCGACAACTGGTAAGCCTTGGCGAGAATGCGACGGTCGCCGCTCTTCGAGAGAAGCACGGCCTTGGTGGATGTGGAACCGCCGTCGATGCCGACAAAGCCTTCCACAACCTCACCATCCTGGAAGGTAGACGGCGTGAATTTCTTGGTGGCGTACTTGGCTTTGAACGCACCGAGTTCATCGTCGTTCTTAGCAAGACCGCCGGTGCCGCCCTTTTTCTTCTTTTCTTCTTCGCGGCCCGTTTCGATGTACCACTGCAGCTTGTCTTTGCCTGCATAGTGGCCGACCTCGGCGTCTTCGGTCTTACCGAACTCAATGGCACCCAACGCGGCGAAATACTGCGCGTTGTCGGGAGTCTTGATCAGGTCTTCCGGCGGAATGCCCTCAGGCAGCGGGAAATTGCGCTCTTCCCAAATCTTCGGGATGTTGGCCTTCCAGCAATCGCGCATGCCCTTGATGTAGCAATTCGGGCCGCCGAGCAGGAGCACGTGCGGACGTAGCGTATTGCCGCGCGTCAACACGGAGAGGTTCTGCATGACGATGGCTTCAAAGAGCGAGGCCATTAACTCGTCTGGCGGAACGCCCGACTTTTGCAGACCGTTGATGTCAGTCTCAGCGAACACACCGCACTTGCCGGCAACAGGGTGAAGCCGGATACCGGTGTAGCCCATGTTGCAGAGCTCTTCGGTGGGTATGCGCAATTTGGCGTTGATCTTATCGATCACCGCTCCGGTGCCGCCGGCGCACTTGTCGTTCATGGACGGGATCTTCTTCTTGCGGCCCGTTTCCGGATCCTCTTTGAAGATGATGATCTTGGCGTCCTGCCCGCCCAACTCGATTACGGAGCCTGCTTCCGGATAGAGCTTTTCGACGGCGAGCGAGACCGCGTTGACTTCCTGCACGAACTTACCGCCAATGAAGCGGCCGATGCCCGAGCCACCCGAACCCGTGATGAAGACCCGCGTATTCTTGGGATCGAAACCGTCAATCTCAGTTTCGAACCGCTTCAGAAACTCCAGCGTTTTCTCTGGCTGCTTGGTGTCGTGGCGCTGATAATCGCGCCAAAGCACCTCGTCTGTGGCCGCATCCGCCACCACGGCTTTCACCGTGGTGGATCCTACGTCCATACCAATGACGAATCGTCTGTTCATTCAGATGATCCCTTCGAGATTTTGGCGTTAGTTCACGAGCGCGGCGGCCTGCATCGGCTGCCAGCTTTCGGCCTTGATTCGTTCCGCGATGTGATGGACGAAGTTGGCTGCACCGCCGACCACGCCCTTCTTGTGCGGCACGTGGTACATCGGGCGTTTCGTCTCAGGGTGGGCTTCCACCCATTCGCGGCAAACCTCAAGGGTAAGACCGGTTTTCGACAGAGCAAGGGCGAATTCGCCTTTGGCTTTGTTCTTCGCTTCGCCGAGGGCCATCTGGACGCGGCTGTGGGCGTTGATCTCGCCTTCACCGGAGGTTTCGACGGGCAAATAGATGATGTCCTTGAACGCGGATACGACAGCAGCTTGGGCACCATCGGACTGCGTCGAGGGCATGCAGCCGAAGGGCTTCACTGAGAGTACCATGTGCGCCAAGTCTTTGTTGGAGTAATAGATATTCTTCGCGACTTCGAGGTGGCCTTCGCCGCCGCCAGCGCGCGAATTGTAGAACGGGTGGCCCATGCGCTGCAGTTCGTACTGATCGGCGAGGTGATGGGCAACTCCGCCCATGGCATCCACAATGCGGTGGTATTCACGTTTGAAGATGGCTTCTGCCAGTTTCAACTTCGCCACCTTGTTGCGGAAGTTCATTTCGATGGGCAGGCGCTTATCGAGCCGCCACATCGGAGGCATCACGGCGCCTTCTTCCAAACCCTTCAGATCGTTATACTTCTGAACCACCTGATGGATCATGTACATGATCCAGGTGCCGATG
>JBDTMC010000299.1:0-9596 GCA_039934475.1 Bryobacteraceae bacterium
CGAGGCGTGCTGGCCGCCGGCGAGACCGAACGCGCCATTAAGTTTCTCAAGGACTACTCGGGCCGGCGGCTGTTGGGCGATCACGTTCCGTATCCTGTGGAAGCGTGGCCTGAGGGTGACCAGCGCCATCTGGCGGCTGAGAGCGCGCTCTATTGCCGCGTGTATACAGAAGGATTATTCGGTTTGCGCCCGGCGGGTCTGCGCGCCTTCGTCCTGACGCCGAGGCTGCCGGCGGGGTGGAATTCGATGCGCTTGAACAAGGCGCAAGCATTTGGACACGACTTCGACGTGGCCGTCACCCGGCAGGGCGACCAGCAATTAATCGAGGTCACCACCGGTGGACGCAAGGTGTTCAGTCAGGCGTTGGCAAACGGCGAGTCGGTAACCGTTCGTTTTACCGACTGACGAACGGGTTTCCTTTGATAAGGAAGCGCAACGGCCAATCGACGCACTGCCGGATGCCGATGCGAGGCGTGACTTCGATTTCGGGTTCAGCGCCAACCCTGCGGTGGACTGTCAGCGGCGGTCGGGTGACATCGTGACCGTTCAGCGCGCGCGTGATTCCTAACGCCAGAGTCAGACGCGCCGGCCCGGACGTGAGTTCGCGATCCTTGCGTGCCTTGGGGCGGCGGAGGCGCATCTCCTCGATGCCCGTCACAGGTTCCAGGGCGCGGATGAGGACGCAGCCGGGCTGTCCCTCGGGTTCCGCAACCAGGTTCAAACACTCGTAAAGACCGTAGATGAAGTAGACGTAGGCATGGCCGGGCGGACCAAAGATTACTTTCGTGCGCGGCGTAACGCCACGAGCGGTATGGGCGGCCAGGTCGTCACCCCCCAGGTACGCTTCCGTTTCCACGATCAGACCGGCCGTGCCGCCGTGGACCAGAAGACACCCCAGAAGGTCGCGCGCCACGGTGACCGCGTCGCGAGCATAGAAGGAGCGTGGCAGGGGCCGTTGCAATACACTAGTCTATTGCGTTCATCCGACCATGCGCCTCTTCACCGGCATTGGCATACCTTATAAAGTGCGCCGCAACCTGGAGTTGCTGTTGGCTCATCTGCAGCCCACGGCGGCCGTCCAGTGGAGCCCGCCGGAGAATCTGCATATCACCACTAAGTTCATCGGCGAGTGGCCGGACGAGAAGTTGGATCAGTTGAAAGACGAACTCCGTAGGGTGCCGCCACCGGGCAGGATCGATCTTTCCATCGAAGGTCTCGGGTGGTTTCCGAATCCTCATTCACCGCGAATCTTCTGGTGCGGTATCCAGTCTTCTGAGGCTTTGCCCGCGCTGGCGCGGGATACCGATGCCATGCTGGCCGCCATCGGCGTACCCAAAGAAACCAAGCCCTATTCCCCGCATCTCACCCTGGCGCGGATCGCGGACAGCGGCAAGCTGTTCCCACTGAAACAGGCCGTCGCCCAATTGCCGAGCGTCGATTTTGGCCGCTTCACGGCAGAGACTTTCTACCTCTACCTCAGCAAGACTGGGCCCAAGGGTTCGGTCTACTCGGTGCTTGATAGCTATCCACTAGGAAACGAATGATTCCCGTTCTGCTCGTAATCGCCGCCTACCTTATTGGAGGCATACCGTTCGGCTACCTGCTGGTGAAAGTGTTCACGGGCCGTGATGTCCGTACAATGGGCAGCGGCAATATCGGGGCAACCAACGTACTCCGCAGCGCGGGCCGTGGCATCGGGATCGCCACACTGCTCTTGGATGCTCTTAAAGGATGGGTGGCTGTGTGGCTGATGGCCCGCTTTGGCCCTGAGGAGACGCCTCCGCTGTGGATGAGCCTGGCCGCCGTCGCCGTTCTGTTAGGACATGCCTACCCGGTCCTGCTGCGGTTTCGGGGCGGTAAGGCAGTTGCCTCATTCATTGGGGCATTTCTGTATCTCCAGCCGTGGCCTCTATTCTCGGTGCTGATAGTTTTTGTGGTCTGCGTGGCGGTGACCAAGTACATTTCGATGGGGTCTGTAATGGCCGCAGGGACGTTCCCCCTGGCGGTGTGGATGATTTCACATCCGCCGACGCCCATCCTGCTGGCGGCGTTGATTTCCGGTGCGCTGATCATTTGGCGGCATCGCGAAAACATTCAGCGGCTGCGCGCCGGGACGGAGCGCGTGTTTTCGTTGGGAGGTAAGAAGAAGTGAAGCGGCTGGCAGTGATTGGCGCGGGCAGTTGGGGTACCGCCCTGGCGATGGTGCTGGCGCCCCGGTTCCAGACGGTGACGCTGTGGGCCTATGAGGCGGACCTGGCGGGGCGCATGGGGGCTACCCGGGAGAACGACGTCTTCCTGCCTGGGTTTCACCTGCCGGAATGCGTTATCCCCACCAGTTCCTTGCCTCAAGCTCTGGAGGGAGCCGACTCGGTTTTGTGCGTAGTTCCCTCGCAGCACGTACGCCGGGTGGTGGCGCAAATGTTGCCATTCCTGCGTCCTGAAATGGTGCTGGTGAGCGCCACCAAAGGCCTGGAGTTGGGCACCCTTCTCCGCATTACCGAGGTGATGCGCGAGGTGGTGCGCCCGGCGTTCGATCCCCAACTGGCCGTTCTCTCCGGCCCCACCTTTGCCCGCGAGGTGGCTGCAGGGCAACCAGCGGCCGTGGTGGTGGCCAGCGAAGATGCCTCCGTAGCAGGACGAATTCAGGCGGCCTTCTCCGGCCCCACCTTCCGCCTCTATGTAAACTCCGATCCGATCGGCGTCGAATTCGGAGCTGCCCTCAAGAACGTCATCGCGATTGCCGCTGGAATCTGCCAGGGCCTGGAACTCGGAAGCAACCCTCGGGCCGCCCTGATCACTCGCGGATTGGCCGAAATCACCCGCCTGGCCGTGGCGGGTGGGGGCAATCCGTTAACCCTCGCCGGGCTGGCGGGACTCGGGGATCTTGTACTAACGTGCACCGGCGAATTGAGCCGGAATCGCCAGGTTGGAATTGAATTGGGGCAGGGACAAACACTTTCTAATATTATTTCTTCCATGCGCATGGTGGCCGAAGGGGTGAAAACCACTGAGGCGGCTTTGGAACTCGCCGCCCGGTTTGGAGTGGATCTGCCTATTAGTCAACAGGTTGCGGCTGTCTTTGCCGGTCGTCCAGCGCGCGAAGCACTGCGCGATTTGATGGAGCGGCGACTGAAAATGGAATAGTAGATTTCTTTTCGTACTGGTAAACCAGTTTCGAAAAATGCCGTCTGGGTAGGTATGACGGCTACGTCCCTCACTTTAGAAACGGCGCAACCTCAGCTAGACGCCGGTGTTGATACATATATAGTCACGAGCGGCATAGCGTTAGAACGCGATGCCGAGTTGATGCTTCGGGTCCGTGAGGGCTGTTCGACAAGTTTCGCGCAACTGCTGGAACGACATCGGGGTCCGGTAATCCATTTTCTGTATCGCATGGTACAGAATCAGGCGGTCGCCGAAGAGTTGGCTCAGGAAGTGTTTCTGCGAGTCTACCGATCCAGGGGAACCTATGAGCCGACAGCGAAGTTCACTACGTGGCTATTTCGGATCGCGACGCATTTGGCCTTGAATGCGATTCGGGATGGCAAAGCGGAGAAGAACAAAGAGAGCCTGGATAATGAACAGGCCGATGGGGCGGTCAGGCAAGTTGCGGATAGGAAACTGAGCGTAGAGCAGGTTCTGGTGAATCAAGTGAAGGTGGATGAGATCCGCCGTTCCATCCAGAGTCTGCCCGATAAACAGCGATCCGCAGTACTGATGCACAAGTACCAAGAGTTGGAGTACTCGCAAATTGCGAAAGTACTAAATTGCTCGGAATCGGCAGTAAAATCACTGCTTTTCCGTGCATACGAGACTTTGCGTTCGAAGCTGGCGCATTTTTCGTAAATCCAATCCTTCGCTGGCTTCGTTTATTATTAATGAAACGGAGGCAGCGATGAAATGCCCGGTGCAGTCTGGGGGAAATGCGGAAATCCTGTTGGATTACTGTGCCCACAGCCTGGACGCGCAGCGAGCGGCTCTGCTGGAACAGCACATGGTGGAATGTGCGGACTGTCAAGCGTTTCACGATGCGCAGTCTGCCCTCTGGACGACCATGGACGCTTGGCCATCCTACCCCGAACCTCCCGATTTTGATCGCAAGATTTTTGCGCAGATTGCTGCCGAGACGCACCAGTCACGGTGGCGCCAGTGGCGAAATGTTATTGAAACAGCTCATATGCAGCCCGCTATGCCTATAGTGGGCGCCTGTCTAGCGGTTCTGGCCGGACTCCTCTTCCAAACCACCCGCCCCGCTGCGGCGTTGGGAGAACCACCGATGCACGCCGAATTTCGGGTGGAACCCTCTGACGTCGAGCAAGCGGAGAGCACGCTCGAAGACCTTGAGATGCTGCGTCGGCTGCCCAGCGTGGCAGCTTCGCGGAACACGCCGGAAAACTCCCTCTAGAAATGTCCCCTCGGTCCTTGCGACGAACAGCCGTTGTGCTGGCGGCTGCCCTCGGCGGCGTCTTAGGCACTGCTGTCTACGCACAGCGGCGCGCGGTTAAATCAATGCCCGCGGTGGAGCGGCTTCGGCGAATGACGCCGGACCAGCGGCGGCGCGCTTTGGCTGAACTGCCCCCCGCGCGCCGCCAAGCGACGGAGCAATGGTTGGCGAACTGGGAGAAAATGACGCCCGACGAGCGGCGGCAGCTTACCCGGCGCTACGAGAACTTCCAACAACTAACCCCGGAGCGGCAGCAGGAACTGCGCGGGGTCTACCACGACTATCAGCTTCTGGCGCCGGCACGGCAGACGGCCGTATCGGCTGAGGCCGCACGGTTGCGTAAGTTGTCTAAGAGCGAGCGCCTGAAGGAACTCCATAGCGACGCGTTTCAAGGACGGTATTCCACCCCCGAGCGCGATATTCTCGAAAAGCTCGCCCGAACGGATTGATCCGGCCTATTGGTGCGGGAACGCCGCTTTGTTCAGCGTTTCCACCACGTCAGGCATAGAGAGACCGTATTTGCGGCAGAGGACGTCGATCGTGCAGTCATCGCACGAGGCGCGAAATCCATAATTCACCATCACTGCCGCTGTCGCCGGGTGCTCGAGGCGTATCTCCCGAACGGTCATGCTGCTGCGAATCAAGTTGTCAAACCGTAAAGACATCGTCCTATCGTCCCACGGGATTGATGTCGGTGGGAATCGCCTCCAGCGTCTGTAATGATTTTTGCAGCGGCGGCCGCAGGATCGCCAAGGTTGCCAACATCTTCTTGGCGCCGGCATAGTCCCCATTCGCTTCCAGCATCAGCAAGTCGTGGGTGAGATCGCGCACTGCCGCTCTCACCTTCAGGAAGTCGACCGCAAACGTGCCATCGGGATTGGCGACGAAGGCTCCCTTGTCACTTAAGTAGTTAAACTGCAGCGCCATGCCGCGGCCATGGGCCTCATGGACGCCGAAACGGAGCGTGCGGAAGGACGAAGCGAGGAAGGTGGTGTACAACTTGCGCTCGGCGTCCGGGCCACCCTGCAACAACCCTTTGTCATACATGTACTGCAGAAGATAGAGCCCGGTGATATCAGCCTTGGCTTCCTCAATCGCACTGTAAAGCTCTTTCAGTTCCTGGCGCGGCGTCGACTTTCCCTTCGACTGCATCGGTCCTAATCCGTGACTGAGCTCGTGCGCGAGGATGTGGGTAAAGAACGAGTCGAAACTGAGGTCGGCGCGCGCCGCCGCCGGCAGAACGTGACCTGCAATGGGGATCAGAGTCTTGTTGAACTTGGCCTCTTGCACGTTCTTCAGCATCACGCGCTTGGCGCCTTTTTCACGGACTACCCGCTCGTCATTCGGCAAGTTATAAGCTGCAGTGCGAACGCCGTGAGCGCCATCGCCGGCGGAGATGACTTCGTTGACAACCCGGATGGGAGCCAAGGCGCCTAACTTCGGATTGCGATACTGCTTGTCGATGGGGAGGTTGTCCTCCACTTCCTGCAAATGGCCGGCGAAGAACTTCAGCTTGTTGGTCTCAACGTCATCGCGAATCGTGATGTAAGCTTCAAACCCCGCTTTATAGCCGAAGATCTCGTCGTTATACGTTTCGTACGGACCGATGGTCACGTCGATCGGAGCGTCCAGATCCATCCACGCCACGTCGCTGGCGTAGTAATCGTCGCTGTGGAATGCCTCCGCCCGGAGGGTGAGGAATTTCCGTAGCGTTGCGTTTGGAGTGACGGCAGCGGCTTCCTTCAGCAGCGCTGACAGCTTGTCGAGATAGGGCTTGTACTCGGTGCTGTAGGGGACAGCGCGCAATTTGCCCGCGGTGTCGCGGCGGATTACCGTGAAGAACCCCTCGGCAGCCTGCTTCTGGGTGGCGGGCAGAGCCTTCGCCCAGGCTTCGAATTCCTCGCGCTTCATATCTGCGGGATAGAAGTTGGCGCCCAGCGGCTTGCGGTCAGGCACGTCAGGAATGAACGCCTGATGGGCGTCCAGGTCAGACCATGGTCCTTTATTGATGCGGAAGAACTGCAGCCGAGCCTGCCCCAGCGGCGAGCGATCCGATTCCAGGCGAGCGCGAAGATCCACGTTGCCGTCCCATAGCTGAGTGAGGAAAAGATCGTCAATCACCTTGGCCGCCTCCACCATCTTGGCGAGGGCGCGCCGGTCGCCGTCGGCGAGCGTAGAGGAATCAGTCTTCAACTCCACCGGGGCAAAGCGGGCGATCTTCTTCTGTAAGGCGGGCAGGTCAGGCATTTTTGTCACCTGTGCAGTGGCAGCAAAGACCGCCAGGCACGATATAAGTAGCTTCATCGAGAGAACTCTCTATTTCAGGGTAAGGGAGTCTGAGGTTGGATTCAAATGGGGTGGAGGCTTGCTTGCGGCGAATGCTGGAATATATCGCCGCCCGGACGGCGATTCCCCCCAGGCGCCCTTTCCGTTGCAGGCACGGACGTCGATGTCAGGCGTGTTCCCGAAACAATGGCTCCCGAACAGGCGGCAGCTTATGGCGCTAAGCTCGATCAGAAGGCGCCCCTCGCCACACCGGATGATCTACCCGCCTATGACGCCATCATCTTCGGCACGCCCACCCGATTCGGCAATATGGCCGGCCAGATGCGCACCTTCCTCGACCAAACTGGGCGTCTCTGGTTGAAGGCGCTCTGGTGGGCAAGATCGGTAGCGTCTTCGCGTCCACCGGTACCCAACACGGCGGCCAGGAAACTACTTTGACTTCATTCCATTCCACTCTCCTCCACCACGGAATGATCATCGTCGGCGTTCCCTACTCCTGCCCGGGCCTGGTTAATATGGACGAGATCACTGGCGGTACACCCTACGGTGCCACCGCGATGGCGGGCGCGGATGGCAGCCGCCAGCCAACGAAGAATGAACTGGATGTGGCCCGTTTCCAAGGCCGTCACGTCGCCGAGCTAACGGCTAAACTGGTTCGATGAATTGTTTCAGCGGCCCGCGCGGGTGACCATGATCGTCTCTCTCAATCCTCTCGACTTCGCACGGCGAGCGCGCTCGCTTTACTCCGATCGCGAAGCGTTGGTCGACGGCGCGGAGCGTTGGACATACGGCGAATTCTTCGACCGCTGCGACCGCTGGTCGGCTGCGCTGCAAAGGCTCGGCGTCGGCCAGCATGACCGCGTCGCCTACATCGCGCCCAACACTCACGCCCAATTGGAATCGTTTTATGGGGTCCCGCAAATCGGCGCCGTTCTGGTTCCCCTCAACTATCGCCTCACGCCAGCCGACTTCGTATATCTCATCAACCACAGCGGTTCCCGCGTCGTCTGCGTTCATGCCGACTATCTCGACGCGGTTGAATCCGTGCGTGCCGAGCTGCCGGAGGTGGAACACTTCGTGGCCCTCGAAGGAAGCCGCGAAGGATGGCTCGACTATGAGGCTCTGATCGCCGCGGAACGCCCTGCCTTCATTGCGCCATCCATCGACGAAAACGATCTTCTGACGATTAATTACACCAGCGGCACCACGTCCCGTCCAAAGGGCGTAATGATCACTCACCGCAACGCGTATATGAACGTGGTCGGAACGTTGATTCACGTCCACATGACTCCAGCGGATCGTTATCTTTGGACCTTGCCGATGTTTCACGCCAATGGCTGGACCTTCGTTTGGACCGTGACCGCCGTCGGCGGCGCGCACATCTGCCTCCGCAAGGTGGAGCCGCAGGGAATTCTCCACGCCATCAACCGTGAGTCCATCAGTTTACTCTGCGCGGCTCCCACAGTTCTGATCGGAATTGCTCATGCTCCCGAGGAGAGCCGCCGTGACGTCAGGCGCGGCGTCCAGGTGATCACAGCCGGCGCGCCCCCCGCCGCTGCCACCATCCGCCGGGTGGAAGAGGAACTGGGATGGGAAGTGCTTCACGCCTATGGCATGACTGAGACCGCCCCCTTCATCCTGCTCTGTGAGCCGCGGCCCGAACATCAGGGTCTGGCTGCCGCAGCGGGTGCCTCGATCAAAGCGCGCCAGGGGGTCGAACTCGTAACCTCGGGTGAACTGCAGGTGGTTGACTTGGATGGCCAGGTAGTCCCGCGCGATGCCCAGACTCTGGGCGAGATTGTGGTCCGCGGCAACGTCGTGATGAAAGGCTATTACAACGATCCGGAAGCCACCGCGCAAGCGATGCGTGGCGGCTGGATGCATACCGGCGATGCAGCTGTGGTCCACGCCGATGGCTACGTGGAAATTCGCGATCGCATGAAAGACGTCATCATCAGCGGCGGTGAGAACATCTCAACGGTGGAAGTGGAGGGCGTGCTGCTTCGCCATCCCGCCATTCAGGAAGTGGCCGTCGTCGGGCAAGCCGACGAGATGTGGGGCGAAGTGCCCCACGCTTACCTCATCTGCTGTCCGGATGCGGTCGTCAGCGAACCGGAGATGCGCGAATTCGCCCGCGCGAACATGGCTCACTTCAAGGTCCCCAAGGAGTTCACCTTCCTCGCCGAACTACCCAAGACGGCGACGGGCAAGATCCAGAAGTTCGTCCTTCGGCGCGGACGTCCCGGTATCGCCGCGCAGTAACCTTCAACGGTCCTTCTCGACGTCCGGCAGAAACGCCGTCAGCAGACCAATCGCCGGCAGGTAGGCGCACACCCGGTACACGAACTCAATACTAGTGGCATCGGCCAGACGGCCCAGCGCCGCCGCGCCCAGTCCGCCCATACCGAACGCGAGGCCGAAGAAGAGTCCGGAGATGGTGCCGACTTTTCCCGGCACCAACTCCTGGGCGTAGACCAGAATCGCCGAAAAGGCAGATGCCAGGATCAGCCCGATAATCACAGTCAACACTCCCGTCCAGAACAAACTTGCGTACGGCAGCATCAGCGTGAACGGCAGCACTCCCAGAATCGACCCCCAGATCACGTACTTCCGTCCGATGCGGTCGCCCACCGGCCCGCCGGCAATGGTTCCCGCCGCCACCGCCCCCAAAAAGACAAAGAGGTGTATCTGGGCGCTTCGTACAGAGACATGGAACTTACTCATCAGGTAGAACGTGTAGTAACTTGTGAGGCTGGCCAGATAGAAGTATTTCGAGAAGACGAGCAAAATCAGGATCCCGGTGGCGCCGAACACCCTGGCGCGCGAAAGCTCCGCCTTTGCCCTGGTTGCGGCCCGCTTTCCCGCC
>JBDTMC010000300.1:0-9583 GCA_039934475.1 Bryobacteraceae bacterium
GCATTCGCTAGAGGCAGCCACAGGAACGTTCGTCATCCCGATCAGTGAGAAGCTCATCATGGCCGCCAAAGACACGCCTCAAAAGCGTCAGGAACTGGAACCAACGGTCGCCGTGGTGATCGCGGTGCCGAACACGGTGGCCATCCAGGAAGCGCAGGAACTGGTTCGCACCGTCCAACAGACCTTCGACATTCAGAAGATGATGCTCGATTCGGAGCAGCGGCTGCTGCTGGTTCGCGACCGGCTTTCGAAGGTCTACCCGGCGGAAAAAGTGCTGGAGCAGTTGATCGTCTACAGCGGTCAGGTCCATGTGGACGTAGAGTTCGTGGCGGTCAACAAGCGCGCGTCTTACACCTACGGATTGCGGCTGCAACAGATCTTCAACCTCTACCCGATCATTAACAAGAACCCCACCAGCTACCTGGCTCGCCTGCTCGGCGGCGCCGCATCCATCGGCTTGGTGATCGCCGACTCCGGCATCTTCGCCAGCATGTCCAAGAGTGACGCAAGAACGATTCTGCAAACTGAAGTCACGTCTTTGGACGGCAAGGCCGCCACCATCCACATCGGCGACAAGTATCCGATCATCTCATCCGGCTACTACGGCGCGGGCAGTACGTCGGGCGGTAATCAGTACACGCCGCCTCCCACCTTCAACTTCGAGGATCTGGGCGTGGTGGTCAAGCTCACGCCGTTCATTCATGGGACCGATGACATCACCGTCGAAGTAGAGGCCGAGTACAAGGTGCTGACCGGGGCGGTGACCGACGGAATCCCGGTGATCGCCAATCGCAAGATTCAATCGCGGGTCCGGCTGGCGGACGGGCAATCCGGCGTGATCGCGGGTCTCATTACCAGCAGCCGGAGCCGGGGCTGGAACGGGCTGGCCGGCGTTGCCTCGCTGCCGGTAGTGGGGCCGTTCCTGCGTGAAAACACGCGCGACAGGGACGACGAAGAAGTCATCATGGTCATCAAGCCGACACTGGTGGGATTGCCACCGGGCGAGCTCGGGATGAAGCCGGTTTGGGTAGGGTCTGAGACCCGTCCCCTCAGCTGGCTGTAGCGTCAGGCGACCGCGAAGAGCGTTTCCTGGGCAGACACCGGACCGTGGAAGCCCGCCAAAGCGGCGCGATGACGGCGCAGTAGTTCCGCTGGCGCGCTGGCCGCCCTGGTCCCCAACAGCGTTTGCATCTGCAAGGCATTGACGACCGATTTCCCGGCGGCGTCGTTGGACGTAACAACGTACACTGCGTCGGCGTGAGCGCTTACCCGCTGCACGCGACCCGCCCATTCCGCTAACTCCGGCTTGGAGTAGAAATAGTCATTGCGAGCCGTGGCGCGGTCGTCCAAACCGGCGCCCGTACCGTTGGACCCAGTACGGCCAAGCAGCCTGACATAGCCGATGCCGGACGTGAGATATGCGGTGGGCGGCATCGCTTTCTCAAATTGCGGTTGATCGATGTTACAGAATCCGACGCGGTAGTCGATAAAAGTTCCCAGTGCCTCCCCGCGCATCCAGCTCTGGTGACGCATCTCCGCAACAAGCGGAAACTCATGGAAGGTGCGACGCAGGCGGATAAAGAACTCCCGGTTCTCCTCCGTATAGCGGAACGACCAGGGAAACTGCATCAACAGACAACCCAGCCGGCCAGCTTTCCATAGCGGCCAGAGTCCGTCTTTGAACACACCGATTTCAGAGGCGTGTAACTCGCGTTCGTGAGTGAACCGGTGAGCGAGTTTGGCGGTGAAGCGGAATTGAGGGTTTGCGGAGACCAGGGAGGCCCAAAGCCTTGAAATCTCAGGCCGGACCGGACGATAGAACGTCGAATTGATCTCCAGCGTATCGAAGTACTCGGACAGGTACTCCACCGGATGAAAGGCGCGTGGCTTGGGTTTGGGATAAACCACCGCATTCCAGTGAGGATAGGACCAACCTGCCGTTCCACATCGTATGGGAAGACTCATGATTCGCCTTTTCTTCGCCTTCAGGATAACGCAGGCGAACAAAAGGCGTCAAGAGCTTTTTTTAGCGCACGCTGAAAAATTCTACAGTCGAGGTGTAACCATGCGTTTTCCGCAGTCGTATTTACACTCAAATCCCCGTTACGCTGGCGGGCGCACTACCGACACATATTCAGTGCGCCCGCTTTCTATTGTTACCTTTTCCCCCTCGACAGTTTTTCGCTAATAGGAAAACACTATAAATTTGTGTCCGAAAGTTTCAGGAATAGTATGTAACCTTACGCAGCATGGGAGCGTAATTATAGATATATCCCCGTTACGCTGGCGGGCGTATTACCTCAACTTCGGTATACGCCCGCTTTTTTTATTCGCTGAACATTCCCTCAAACAATGCGGTACTGAGATAACGTTCCCCGGAGTCGGGCAGGATGACGACCATGGTTTTACCTGCCATCTCAGGCAGGTTTGCCAGGCGCACTGCAGCGGCGACCGCGGCACCGCAGGAGATGCCGCAGAGGATGCCTTCTTCTTTTGCCATTCGTCGCGCCATCTCGATCGACTCATCGTTGGAGACCAATTCCACCCGGTCAACCATGGATAAGTCCAGAGTGTCAGGGATAAAGCCCGCGCCGATCCCCTGAATCTTGTGTGGGCCGGGAGTGACACGGTCCCCGCGGAGTGTTTGCGTGATGACTGGGCTATTCGTAGGCTCGACGCCGACGCTGAGAATGTTTTTCTTGCGGTCGTTTTTGATGTACCGGGAGACGCCGGTGATGGTACCGCCGGTTCCGATGCCTGACACCAGCACGTCAATGGCGCCTTGCGTATCGTCCCAGATCTCCGGACCTGTGGTCTTAAAATGAATCTCGGGATTGGCCGGGTTTTTGAATTGCTGGAGCAGGATGTAGCGGTCGGGATCCGATGCCACCATTTGTTCGGCTTTGGAGATGGCGCCCTTCATACCGGTAGAGCCTTCGGTAAGAACGAGATTTGCGCCGAAAACCTTCAACACCTTACGCCGTTCGATAGACATTGTTTCCGGCATCGTCAGGGTGATGGGATAACCGCGCGCTGCGGCCACAAAGGCTAACGCGATGCCCGTGTTTCCACTGGTGGGTTCAATGAGTTCCTTGCCCGGCTTCAGAGCACCGCGCTTTTCAGCGTCCCAGATCATATTTGCGCCGATGCGACATTTCACCGAGTACGCCGGATTGCGTCCTTCGACTTTGGCGAGCATGGTAACTGGCGCACCACCCGTGACGCGGTTCAGCCGAACGAGTGGGGTCTTACCGATGCTGAAAGAATTATCCTGATAAATCACCGTATCTCCCTTGATGGATCAGATATCCCAGGTCGGGATGTAGTTCGCTTGTTTCTCTCGCCAGGAGCGATTCAAGTCGGCGAAGGTGGTGCGGTCCAGCACTTCGGACACTGCCAGCTCCACGCGCTGCCACATGTCCGCGAAAGGAGTTTCGGCGCGCTTCTTGTTGCGGTTGGAGCGGCTACCCTCGACGAAGTGAAGCACCTCGCCGACAAAGATATTTTGAGGCGGGCGGGCGAGGAGATAGCCGCCCTCAGCGCCACGCCTCGATTCCACGAAGCCACCTTGCTTGAGGCCGGCCAGAATGAGCTCGAGGAACTTCTGCGGAATTTTCTGGCGGGTGGCGATGTCAGCGATCTTCACGGGTGCGCCTGGGGGCTGCGCCGCAAGGTCTAAAATAGCCTGCAGAGCGTACTCCCCTTTGACGGATATCTTCATAAGGTCCGCAATCACCTGTATTCAACTAGAGATTACTGGAAACGGGTCGGGGCGTCAACCGAGCGCGGCGTCGAGTCTCTTCCAGGCAGCCTCCCAAGTGTATTCCAATTCATACAAATGGCGGCCGGCCGCGGCGAGGGTACCGCGCAATTCCGCAGACTCCATCAGACGGTGGATGGCGGCAGCAAAAGCAACGGGTGTATCGGCCAGCAGCAGTGTTTCTCCGGAACGGGAAGCGAGACCTTCCGCGCCGATGGAGGTGGATACCACGGGGACGCCCGCCGCCCAGGCCTCAAGAATCTTCACCCGCGTGCCGCTGCCGGAGAGAAGCGGAACCACGGCAATCGAGCAGCGCCCAATCTCTGTGATGGCGTCGTCCACCGGTCCTGTGAACTCGATGTTAGGGTGCTGCATCATCGGCTGCACCGCGCCGGGATTGCGGCCCACCATTCGCAAGCGAAGATCGGGCCACCGCGCGGCCACCAGAGGCCATACTTTGCGATAGAAGAACTCGGCGCCGGCGCGGTTGGGATAGTACTGGAAATTGCCGGAAAAGACGAGGGTTGGCTGGTGCGCCGCCGCCGGCAGCGGGTGGAACGGGATGGCGTTGGGATACACCACCGGATGGCAGGCGCGGCTGATGCGAGTCATCGCTTTGGTGTCGCCGGCAGAAGCGGCCAGGAGCACATCATAGGCTGGAAGCCAGGTGCGTTCCAACAACGTGAGTGCGGCGCCAAAGCGCCGATGAAGCACGGATTCCAGCCCGCCCACCGCGGCGCTGCCCAGATGGAGTGCCGATTCAACGTTGTGCATATCCAAAACAAGCCGCCGGCAGTGCGGGCGCAGCAGAACGGCGTAGGGAGCGCACCAGAAGTGTTCCACCACCGCGATATCGTATACGGTGCGCAAAGCTTGCCGGATGAGAGCCTCATAGCCGGAGAAGCGGTCATTCAGAGGTGGTGCGCCGCGAGCAAAGCGGCCAAGGTTGCGCCAGGCGCGGGCAGGAAAATGGCGGGCATGCGGGCGTAGCGGGATCACGTGCGCCGTACGGACCAGACCGGCGGGCAGGGAGATCAGGGGGTCGGGGGCGCCGGGTTCACGAAAGACGATGAGGTCCACGGCGTGTGTGCGGGCAAGACCGTGGATGAGGGAAGAGGTGCGCAGCGCTCCGCCCCCGGCAAGAGGATAGGGAGCCTCTGGCGAGAGGACAAGGGCAGTGGGGCGTTCAGATGCCAAAGCGGTTCTGCGCCTCCCGGTACACATCTCGCGTCAGATGCGCGGTTCGAGTCCAGGAGAACTCCTGGGCACGGGCTAAGGAACGCTGTCGGCTGGCCTGGAGCCAGTCTGGGGCACGGGCGGCGGCGCGCAAGGCCGTTACCCAGGCGTGCGGATCGTCCGGCGATAACAGCAACGCGGCGCTGCCTGCTACTTCGGCGATGGCGGGATGGCGCGAGGCGATGACGGCGCAACCGCACTGCATCGCTTCCAGGACAGGCAGGCCGAAGCCTTCATAGTGCGATGGGTAGCAGCAGGCCAGTGCGCCAGCATACAGACCCGGAAGATCGCCTTCGGCAACCGGACCCAGCACGCGCAGGCCATCTTGCGGGGCGAACGTGGGACCGTCCTCGCGGCGGCGTCCCGCCAATACCAGGTCTACGGCAAACTCACGCCGCACTTCGCGCCAGGCTTCCACAAGCATCGGCAGGTTCTTGCGCGGTTCCTGCGTACCTACAAAGAGAAAATAGGGGATTGCGGGCGATGGGGCGGCAATGGGTCGAAAATGGGGCGCCGCCGCGTGGGGCACGGCGAAAACGCGGGACGGCGCCAAGCGGAAAAAGTCGATTGCCTCGGCGCGAATCGTCTCACTGGGAGTAAGGACAACGGTGGCCAGGCCCAGCCGGAGCAACTTTGGGGTTCGATCTCGAACCCGATCGGCTGCGGCGTGCCAGCGAATGTCCCGCCACGGCGAAAGGTCGTGCAGGGTGAGCACTGTCGGACAGACAGGGACGTAGGGAACGGAGAAATCGGTCCCATGGAAGACGGACGCGCGGGCGCGCCAGAGCGCGGCGGGAAGGCCGAGGCTCCACCAACGGCGGCTGAGCCAGGAGTGTGGCTGAGGGGCCCTATGGAGGTTCGCCGGTCCGGCGGGAGGCGTCACGGCCTGGTCGGAAAGCAGCAGAAACGAGTCTTCGGTAAAAGTCTCAGCCAAGGCGCGGCTAAGTTCCGCGGTGTAACGCGAGATGCCACCGATACCCTCAGTGAGAGGCGTGCTGTCAAGCGCCACTATCATCGCCAACCTGTTAGAATACAGCGATATTCAGGAGGGCATTCGAATGCTACGTACGCAATGGGTTCGCTCCGCCGCCGTTGTAGCCGTTTCAGCGGGATTGTGGTTGGCTTGGACACAGCAACCTCCGGCTGAGCCGCTGAAGTTGGAAAAGCTGGCCGACGATCTGCATGTTTTGAGCGGCAGCGGTGGCAACGTTGCGATTCTGACCACCTCCGAGGGCGTCATCCTGGTGGACGATAAGTTTGAGCGTAACGTGCCCGAGATCCTGGAGAACGTGAAGAAAGTAAGTGACAAGCCGGTGCGGTACGTTCTGAACACCCACCAGCACGGGGACCATACCGGAGGCAATGAAAAGCTCCTGGCTGGCGCTGAGATCCTGATTCAGAAAAACGCCCGCGCCAACATGGTGAGCGGTAAACAGCCCGGCCTGCCGCGCATCACTTACAACGATGAGATCAGCGTGTTTCTGGGAGGTAAGGAAGTTCGCGCGAAGCATCTTGGCCGCGGCCACACAAACGGCGACTCGGTAATTTACTTCCCCGCGCACCGCATCGTGCATACAGGCGACCTATTCGTCGCCGGCGCGCCCTTTATCGACTACAAGAGCGGCGGCAGCGGCATGGCGTGGCCGGCAACGGTGGACCGCATTCTGGAACTGGATTTCGACCGCGTGATCCCCGGCCACGGCCCGGTGATGACGAAGGCCGATTTGAAGGCATGGAAAACTTCGTTTGAAACCGTGACGCAGCGTATGCGCGACCTGAAAAAGGCAGGCAAGAACAAGGACGAAGCGGCCGCACTGCTGAAGTTCGACGATCTGACGGGTTGGACCAGCGGGGGCCGTATGTGGCCTAACGGCTTCCCCGCCTTCTACGAAGAAGTGCACTAACCGCTACGACACGGTGACGAGGTCGCGGGCCAGCCGCACCTTCTTTTCACCGAAGAGCGCGAGGTTGCCGAGGTGCGGTCCGGCAACCGCGGAAGCCGCGATTTCGACCGTACAGTTCGGATCCTTCCGCGTCTTCATGCAATCGAGGAAGTTCTGGATGTGCGTTTCCACGGGCACGGGCGCGAGTTCCTGCGCCACCGGCTTCGAATCCTTCTTCCACGGTTCGTCGTACAGCGTATAGCCATCCTCATCCAGAACCAGCGTGCCTTTGTCGCCGAGGAACGTGATGGACCAACCGTTCTCAAACGAGTTCGAATAGTCGAGAGTCCACGTGGCGAGGAAGCCGTCCATCTCAAAGACGGCGCTGAAGACGTCGGGGTGTTCGGCGCCGGTCATCTTCGCAACATAGCCTGAAGCGATGGCGGATTGTGGAGGCTTGGAGCCGGTGAACCACAGCACGACATCCATCAAGTGGGTGCCCTGATCAGTCATGTTGCCGCCGGCGTAGTCTTTGAAGTAGCGCCAACTGCGGAAGCGCATCGGTTCCAGAGTGCGTCGTGTAGCATCGCCCTGGAAACGATCCCAATCGAGTTTGCCCGGCAGGGGCGTGTTATTGAGAGGCTTCGCGATGTTCCAATGCCATTGCGGTTTGACGAGCGTGATGCGCCCCAACGCGCCATCGTCCACCAGTTTCTTGGCCTTGAATAACGACTCCGCGCTACGCCGCTGCATGCCGATCTGCACGACTTGCTTGGAGCCGCGAACGGCTTTGATCATCGTCTGGCTTTGTTCCAGCGATTTGGAGAGCGGCTTTTCGAGATAGACGTCCTTCTTCGCGGCAAGCGCCGCCAACAGCAGAGGGCAGTGCCAGTGATCGGGCGAGGCGATGACCACGGCGTCGATGCCACTCTGGGCCAGCAACTCTTCGTGATGGTTGTAGGTGCGGGCTTCCTGCGAATCCTGATGAGCTTCGTCAACGTTCGGCTGATACACATCGCAGAGGGCAACACACTGCGCGCCGAGGGTCTGGAACTTGCGGTTGAGATAGCGACCCCGGCCGCCGGTGGCGATCACCCCGTAGGTGACTTTATCGTTAGCGCCCCAGGCGCTACGGGGAACGAACATCGGCGCGGCGGCAACTACGGTTTTAAGGAACTCTCTACGATGGGAATCCACAATAATACTCCTTCGTCCGATACTCTATCACTTGAGGAAGGGGGGCGATCAAACCGGTGTGGGACAGTTCCTCCGGCGTGAGCACCTGCGCCATCCGTCGTATTATTTTGCGGCGACGGGAGCCACGGCCGACGACAGTGCCGGCATGTCGATCTCGGTGCGAGTGCCTTCGCCAGGCTTGCTGTCGATGGACATGCGGTAATCGTTCCCGAACAGAACCTTCAGGCGGCCGTTGACGTTACTGACTCCGATGCCGGAATCGAATAGCGAAGCCAATCGCGATTCCGGGATACCCAGGCCGTTGTCCTCGACAATCAGTTGCAGTCGCCCCTCCACCAGCCGGCTCTTCAGCCAGATGCGGCCTCCACCGATCTTCTTGCTCAAACCGTGCTTGATGCTGTTCTCCACCAGCGGTTGCAGCATCATGCTGGGGACGAGGCGGTCGACCGTATCGGGATCGATGTCCTTCTCGAACTTCAACTGGTCTCCGAAGCGGACCATCTCGATCGCGAGGTAGTCGTCGATGAAGCTGAGTTCGTCGCGCAAGGGCGTCATGTTCTCGTGCTTGCGGAGCAGGCGCCGCAGAATGTTGGAGAGCTTGTAGATCATGGTGCGCGCCTTATCCGGATTCGTGCGGATCAACGACGACACCGAGTTCAGTGTGTTGAAGAGAAAATGCGGATTGATTTGGGTGCTGAGGGCGGCCAGTCGCGCCTCTGTAAGCAGGCGCCCTTGTGCCTCCAGCTTCCGCTCGTTGACAGAGTTATTCCAAATCTTCAGCGGTAGGGTGATGGCGAAGAGCGTGGTAAGAAACACACCCGCAATGTTGATGGCGTTGGGGTCGGGCCAGGCGTAGAGCGTGAACAGCAGGCTGGGTCCGAAGGCGCGCGCGAGGCTGAAACGAAGGACCTCGGCAAAGACGATGGCGAGTGTGCAGAAGACATGGAACAGGGCGCGCCGGTATTCAATGCGCTTCAGCAGAAGGCGGTACAAACTAAGGTCGAGGAAGGGCGTGAAGCGCCAGATCTCTTCCGGACTGGGAGAGAGATCGCGCAGCAGGCCGCCTAGCGTGCCGATGCCCGCCAGAAAGGGCATCGCCAGATATTCGTGGTGCAGCAGGCACGGGATGGCGATAAGAACGCCGGAGAGCAGACCTGTGACATAGCCGCCGAGGATGCCAGCCAGCAGACAGCCTTCCAGTTGGAGGTCAACCGCTGCGTAGCCCTTGCTCAAAATACGAATACCGATTCCGGCGCAAACAACGGCAGAGATGGCGAGCGCCAGCTTCACGCGCTGGGGTAGCGTGCGGTCCTCCCGCATCAACATGCGGAGGAAGGCGCCGGAGCGCGCGAGAATGCTGGCGAGCGAAGCGGCAACCGCCAGCTTCACCAGGAGGATCACTAACTGCTGCTCCATGATGCCTAGCCGACCATTATAATGAAGAGGAGCAGTCCACTTTCCGAATACCTGTAATGTCAACTGTCCCGAAGCCTACCTTTGTTGTCAC
>JBDTMC010000301.1:0-9563 GCA_039934475.1 Bryobacteraceae bacterium
GCAGGGCCAGGCGGCGGCGGGAGCCACTTATTGGTCCACGGTAGCGCCGGATTGCTCGAGTCTGGCGGGAGAGTCGGCGGTGGCAATTACCGACTCCGGTGGGACCACCATCGGCTATTCCTGCTATGTCAGCGGGACGTTCGTGTGGCTTGCGGCGGGCGGAGGATGGGTAACATCTCTCAGCGTGGCTGCACCGGCATCGGGCGGTATCGGCGTCGAGTACTCGTTCTACGACACAGAAGGCAACAGCCTGTCGATAGACACGACTCCGTATCGCAGTTCGGCGGTGACAGCGGGCAGCGGTATGACCTTCGCCCTGCGCGCCAACCAGCCCTCGGACATCAATCTGCAAGGGGCCACCGGCAGCGGCCCGAAGCACAGTTCCACCGCAACCGGCTCAGCGTACGCGGTGTTTTACTGTCCCGATGCGAAGACATGCGCGAATCTGGCTCCGCAACTGTTCTATGTCTCACTGGCCCCGGCGCCCTACGTCCTGGCCGCACCCATCGCCTGGGATACGGAGTTATGGACACAATGGTCCACGCAGGGGTTTGATGACGGGGATGGCAATCGCGTGTCGCTGGTAATTTACAACGAAGATACGACGGCTGCGAGTTACACGGTGCGAGTTTATGACGACACGGGCGCCCTTGCCGGCGAGGGAAGCACACCAGCAGTATCTCCGATGCGACTGGGGAGCGACGGCGCCTTCGGAGAAGGCGGAACATACGCCGCACTGCTTTCGGATGTGATCGGCACGGCGCTGCCTTCGGGCGTGTTCAAAATTCTTATCGACGGTGGAGCGAAGTACTCAGCCGTCGAAGTGCTGCAATTCAGCCGCCCGTCGGCGACCGCTCTACAGGTGGTCTACGACAGCGCTCCCGAGGCGCCACTGCCGCGAAGCAGCGGGCGGGCACGGCGCATTGGGTCCACGCCGAAGCTGGTGTTCGGCGCGCTGGCGAAGTAGCGGCGATTGAGCGGCTGTCTGTAGAAGCACTGGCAGGCAGTTGAATCCTGGCGTGGTCTGGCACATCCAGTGGGCAAGTTTGTGCCGATGATGTACTGCGTCCTGAATGCTCGAACGCGCACACTGACCATAGCCAGTGCCGGACATCCGCGGCCGATGCTTATGCGGAGCATACGATTCAACTCAAGGCGGGCGACGGTCCGTCGCGGCGGATGGGGCACTTCCTGCAATCTGACGCTTGCGTGGACGGCTTGATTGAGGAAGTACGGCACTTCGGGCATGGGTCGGAGCTGATCGACGATGCTACGGCAGTGTTAATTCGCGGCCGTTAACCAACCTTCGCCACACCTTCCGTTTTCCTGCCGATATGAGGGACAGGAGACCGCCACACCGTGACTCAGACGCCGGAATTGCTAGAGACGCTCACGCCGTTCGCCAGTAGTGGAGCGGCTAGCGGGGCCGCCGCGGTCTTGCGGCAGGACTTCGAACGCCATCTGCGGCGTACCCTGGCAAAGGATCGGTATACCGCCACGGACCGGGACCGTTACTTTGCGCTGGCGTTGACCGTTCGGGACCGGTTGATTGAGAGATGGATCGCGACCCAACAGACGCATCACCACCAGAATGTGAAGCGGATCTATTACTTGTCGTTGGAGTTCTTGATCGGGCGGCTGCTGGGGAACAATGTCATCAACCTGAAGCTGGAAGACACGTGCCGCGAGGCGATGGCGCAGTTGGGCTTGTCGTGGGAGGCGCTGCGCGACCGCGAGGTGGATGCCGGGCTTGGGAACGGGGGTTTGGGGCGGTTGGCGGCGTGTTTTCTTGATTCCATGGCGACGCTTGGCCTGCCGGCAGTGGGTTACGGCCTGCGCTATGACTTCGGCATCTTCAACCAGAAGATTGTGAACGGGTATCAGGTAGAGCAACCGGACGACTGGCTGAAGCTGGGCTATCCGTGGGAGATCGCGCACCCTGAGTTTTCGTTCCCGGTGCAGTTTGAAGGCCGCGTTGATGTGATCTCCGGGCCGGGGGGCAAAGAATGGCGGTGGGTGGACACGAAGAATCTGGTGGGTATGCCGTATGACCTGCCGGTGGTGGGATACGGCGGCGGCACGGTGAACACGCTTCGATTGTGGTCGGCGAGAGCGGCGGAGGAGTTCGACTTAGACGACTTCAACCGCGGCGAGTATGTGGATGCCGTGGCGAACAAGGTGTTGGCGGAGAATCTGACGAAGGTTCTATACCCGAACGACAACGTGTTTGAAGGTAGGGAACTTCGCCTAAGGCAACAGTACTTCTTCGTTTCCTGCTCTCTGCAGGATATTTTGAGACGGTATAAATCCGGCAGTACGGGGTGGGACGGATTCCCGGACAAAGTATTTGTGCAACTGAACGACACTCATCCGACGCTGGTGATTCCGGAGCTGATGAGGCTGCTAATCGATGGGGAGGGAGTGGGTTGGGAGCGGGCGTGGGAGATCACCATTCATGCGACCGGTTATACCAACCATACGATTCTGCCTGAGGCGCTGGAGAAGTGGCCGGTGAGTATGATGCAGAAGCTATTGCCGCGGCATCTACAGATCATCTACGAAATCAATGCCCGGTTTATGCGCGATGTGGCGTCGCGCTATCCGTTGGACGGAGGGCGCCTGCAGCGGATGAGCATCATCGACGAGGAAGGCGAGAAGCATGTGCGGATGGCGCACCTGGCCGTGGTTGGTTCGTGCTCTGTGAATGGAGTAGCGAAGCTTCACAGTGAGCTTTTGAGAACCACAGTATTGCGGGATTTCGCCGAATACTGGCCGGCGAAGTTCAATAACAAGACAAATGGGATCACGCAACGGCGCTGGCTGCTGAAGGCGAATCCGGGGCTGGCGCAATTGATCACGGAGACGATTGGAGCGGGGTGGATTACGGACCTCGATCAATTGCGACGGTTGGAAGCATTCGCGGAGAACGCGGCGTTTCAAGACAGGTTCTATGCGGCCAAGCGAAACAACAAGGAAGCGCTTGCCAAGTACATCGAGCGGGAGTTGAACATCTTGGTTTCGCCGGATTCGCTGTTTGACGTTCAAGTGAAGCGGTTGCACGAGTACAAACGGCAACTGCTGCTGATGCTTTACATCATTGTGCGGTACGCGCGGATGAAGAGGAATCCCGGGCTGGACATGGTGCCCCGCACGTTCATCATAGGGGCGAAGGCCGCGCCGGGCTATGCGACGGCGAAGCTGATTATCAAGCTGATTCACCAAGTGGCGGAGGTGATCAACAAAGATCCGCAGGTGGCAGAGAAGCTGAAAATAGTGTTCCTGCCGAACTATCGGGTGTCGTTAGCGGAGAAGATCATTCCGGCGGCGGACTTGAGTGAGCAGATTTCCCTGGCCGGCACGGAGGCGTCGGGCACGGGCAATATGAAACTACAACTAAACGGGGCGTTGACGATTGGGACGTTGGACGGGGCTAATGTCGAGATCGCGGAAGAGGTGGGTAAGGAGAATATCTTCATCTTTGGGCTGACGGCACAGGAGGTGGACAGCCGGTTGCCTGGTTACAATCCGCGCGAGGTTTACAACAGGGATGAAGAGATCCGGCAGGCGATCGAATTCATCGAGCGCGACTTCTTTACGATGTTGGAGCCTGGTATTTTGAGGCCGCTGACTGACGCTTTGTTGAACCACGGGGACCGGTACATGCTGCTGGCCGATTTTCGAGATTATATCGAGACACAGGATAGGGTAGACGCCGCGTACAAGGATCGCCGGGGATGGGTGCATAAGGCGATCCTCAACGTAGCGCGGGCAGGGAAGTTTTCGTCGGATCGGACGATCCGGGAGTATGCGTCTGAGATCTGGCACGTTGACGCCTGTCCGATTATGCCGGAGTGAGCGAGGGCGGCTCTCAGAGCTGAAGGAACTGGGGCCGTGAGAAGGCGAGCCACATGAGGGCTTTTCCTGAGCGGTCGGGCAGAAGGGTTGTCGCGAAGGCCCAAACTGTGAGACCAAGCTTTTTTATGAGGGTGAGCTCGCCTTGGGACCGCCAGACGGAGCGGACGAATTCGCGGGCTGTTTGTGGAAGGGACGGCGAGTCCAAAGCACGGTCAAGGGCCAGCAATAGCTTGAGGTGTCCCCAGTGTGACAATCCGGTGCCGGACTGGAACGGCAGATTGTGTTTGAGGCAGTAGGCGGTAAGGAGTTCGTCCTGGAGGCGATCATGCCGGATGAGCATTTCAAGCCGGCCGACGCCGGTGACGCCAGTGAAGTTGGAAGAGTGGATGCGATAACGGGCTAAGGGCTCGTCGAGCGCGAGTACACGGCCGTAGAAGGGTGTGAGCGTTTCGAGGTAAGCGTCGGAGTGCCACCAAGTGTCCTCGGGAATCGGCATGATTTGTTCGAGGACAGCGCGGGAGTAGACGTTTCCGGACGAGGGGGGACCGATGTATCTGCCGTTTTCGAGGAGGATGCTGGCTATATCTCCGGAGGCGATGCGGGCACTAGGGGTAATCCCAGGGCGTAGAGAGCCATCCTGGTTGATGAGCTTGAGGGGAAAGTGAACTTCGATAAGATCTGGAGTCCAGGCGCGCACGACCGAGGAGACGGCGTTGGGCTCAAGGACGTCGTCGGCATCGAGAGTCATTATGAGTTCCCCGCGGCAGGCGCGATAACCGGCGTTGACCGAGGAGGACTGTCCTCCGTTTTCTTTAAAAAGGAGGTGGACCCGGTCCTGGTATCCGTCGAGGATTTCGCGGGTGGCGTCGGTACTGCCGTCATCGACGACGATGACTTCTGTGGGTTGATAGTCTTGGGCGAGGGCGCTATCGACGGCATCACGCAGGAAGGGCGCGTAGTTGTGATTGGTCACAATGATGCTAACCAGTGGGTTAGGCGACGGACCGGTCATTCTATTTCACACTCCTAAAGTTGAGGTCTGAGGTGGTGGTTCGACTGGGGTTCGCACGGGGAAAGGCGCCAGGGTTCGAAGCGAGGCCGACCAAGAAGGAAACCCTTTCCTGCAGCGAAAGTCGCGAAAGGCGAAACTTGGCCCAGATTGAGAGTCAGCCTACGAGGGTAGAAATGATTATGGAGCGGGAGACCGGATTCGAACCGGCGACATCGACCTTGGCAAGGTCGCACTCTACCAGCTGAGTTACTCCCGCCCGAGATTGGCGGCGTTTTCATTTTCGCTTGCCGCGATGCGGATTGTCAAACTTGCCCTCTGAGGGGACGGTTAGGATGGGCGTTCTATTACGGTTAAGCCATTGACACGATAGTGTTTATATTTCGTGAATCGGAAGGGATCGGGGACTGCCCTTTTGTGCTAGACTAGTGGTCCGCGAAGCCTTGCCGAACGGTTGAGATGTAAAGACGGTTCTTCGGCTAAACTCCGATCAGACAGTTGATTTGTTCTCTGTTTTCCACAGTGTGGAAAATTTGTGGGAAATCTTTGCGAAGGTTGTGCCTGTTGGTGATGAGCATGGACTTGTGGGAGAGGATCAAGGGTAATCTGGCGACCCGGCTACGGCCGGAGGCGTTCCAGAATTGGGTAGCAGGCACGACGTATCTGGCGTTGGACGGCGATGCTGTCATTGTGGCCGTACCGAGCGAAGCGAACAAGAAATGGCTGGAGCAGGAGTATGCGGACAGCATTCGCGCAGCGATGCGGGACCTGTCTGTGTCGCAGTCGCGGGTAGTGTACGAAGTGAGCAGCAACCGGACGCTGGACCGGCAGGACAGCCAGGGAATGGGGGGCCAACCAAAGGATTTGCTCTTTGGGGCTCCACCGAGCCAACTGAACCCAAAGTTTACGTTTGAGAACTTTGTAGTCGGGTCGTGCAACCAGTTTGCTCATGCGGCGGCAAAGGCGGTAGCGACGATGCCGTCGCGATCCTATAACCCGCTGTTCATCTACGGTGGCACGGGGATGGGCAAGACGCACCTGATGCATGCCATCGGGCGGAGCCTGCTGGATAACCACGCGGCGATGAACATCGTGTACACGTCGAGCGAGCGGTTCACGAACGAATTGATCAACTGCATCAAGCTGGACCGGATGTCGCTGTTTCATCAGCATTACCGGTCGGCGGACGTGCTGCTGATTGACGATATCCAGATTTTGGCGAACAAAGAGCGGACTCAAGAGGAGTTCTTCTTTACTTTCAATGAGTTATACGACCATCAGAAGCAGATTGTGATCTCCAGCGACCAGCCGCCGAAGAGCACGCACGGGCTGGTGGAGCGGCTACGGTCGCGATTTGAGTGGGGATTGATGGTGGACGTGCAGCCGCCGGACCTAGAGACGAAGATGGCGATTCTGGACAAGAAGGCAGAGAGCGAAGGCATTCACTTACCGGAGCAGGTTCGTATTTTCATTGCGACGAAGACGAAATCGAATGTTCGGGAGCTGGAGGGCGCGCTGGTGAAGATGATCGCGTATTCCTCGGTTACGGGGTCGCCGATTACGCTGCCGATGGCGCAGCAGGTGTTGAAGCACCTGGTGCAGGGCTCAGACCGCAAAGTGAGCATGGATGCTGTAATGCGGGCTGTAGCGGAAAAATTTTCGATCCAGGTATCGCAGTTGAAGCAGAAGGGGAATGCGCAGAACGTGGTGTATCCGCGGCAGGTGGCGATGTTTCTGGTGAAGGAATTGACGACGGCATCGCTGCCGGAGATCGGCCGGACGTTTGGCGGAAAGCACCATACGACGGTGATGCACTCGATTCAGAAGATCGAGGAGCTACGGGGCCGCGATGCGGATTTAAACAAACTGATACACAGCGTGATGGACTCTTTTAATTGAAGTTACGGGAGTTTTGCACAGGGGTCCGCCGGAAATGATCTGGGAATCTGTGGACAATCCTGGAAGCGGCTGAATTCCCACCGGAGCCACCTGTTTTTCCACACCGCAGGATGACAGGAAGACGTTGAATTTTGTATAATTTAGAGAGAATTCAACATTTCAACAGGCCCTATGAATGCGGTTCTTTTATACCGGGTAGAAAAAGACCGGAGTAGAAACGGAGAGCTGGCCCATGGAGTTTACAGTAAGCAAGAACGAGCTGGTGAAAGAGCTGAATCTTTCCCAGGGCGTTGTCGAGAAGAAGACGACAATTCCAATCCTGTCGAACGTTCTGCTGGAAGCGAGCGGTGACCGCATTCTTCTCACCGCAACCGACCTTGAGTTGGGAATCCGGTGCAGCTGTCCGGCACGGGTGACTAAGGAAGGCGCCGGGACGATTCCGGCGAAGCGGCTTCTGGACTACGTACGGCTGTTGCCGGATGCGGACGTGCAGGTGAAGTTTGGCGATAACCAGTGGGCGAGCCTGGTGTGCGGACGGTCGCGGACGCGGATTGCGGGAATGTCGCGGGAGAGCTTCCCTGAGTTGCCGGAGATGCCGGAAGTGATTGCGGAGATCCCGGTGGCGGTTCTGGCGTCGATGATTTCGAAGACGATCTTTGCGATCTCATCGGAGGAATCGCGATTCACCCTGAACGGGGCGCTGCTGATTTTGAAAGAGACCGGATTGACGATGGTTTCTACCGATGGGCACCGGCTGGCGATGGTGGAGACGGATGTCGATATTCCTTCACTGACGGGGACGACGCGGGCCTTGGTGCCGAAGAAGGCGATGGGCGAGATCTTGAAGCTGGCCGGCGACGCGGGGGACGCGATGCTGCGGTTTTCAGGCGACGACAACCACCTTTTCTTCGAAGTGGGCCAGAGGCTGTTGATCAGCCGCAAGTTGACCGGCAATTTCCCGGATTTCGAGCGTGTGCTGCCGAAGGAGCATCCGCACTCGGTGAAGATGCAGCGTGACGATTTACGGAGTGCGATTGAGCGTGTATCGCAGTTTGCCGATGAGCGGTCGCGGGCGATCCGGTTGAGCATTCAGCCGGGCGAGACGAAGGTGTTCTCATCGATTTCAGAGACAGGCGAGAGCGAAGAGAGCATTCCGGTGGAGTATGACGGCGGCACATTGGAGATCGGGTTCAATGCGCAGTACATGTTGGATTTCATGCGTGCGATTTCCGAGACGGGGGTGAGTTTTCTGTTCAAGGACGCGCACAGCGCCGGCGAGATGCGTCCAACGGCAGAAGAGGGCTCGAACTACCGCTACCGGTACATCGTGATGCCGATGCGGATCTGAGGCTAGCGCGAAGCGTTGGCAAGGGTGACGGAGTATTAGCGTAGAGGCAATAAAGGAACTATGGCGAGCGGCAATTACGATTCCACGAGTATCAAAGTGCTGGAAGGGCTTGAGGCGGTTCGGTTACGTCCGGCTATGTATATTGGCTCGACGGGTGAATCCGGTTTGCACCATCTGGTCTATGAGGTGGTTGACAACTCGGTGGATGAAGCTCTGGCTGGTCACTGCAATGAAATTTTGGTGACGATTCATCTCGACGATTCAGTAACCGTAGTGGACAATGGCCGCGGGATTCCGGTGGACATTAAGGAAGACTTTGGGATTTCGGCGGCTGAGATCGTGATGACGAAGCTGCACGCAGGCGGCAAGTTCGATTCGAACAGCTACAAGGTATCGGGCGGGTTGCACGGCGTGGGTGTGAGTTGCGTGAATGCGCTGTCGGAACAGCTTCTGTTGGAGATTTGGCGCGACGGTTATACGTGGGAGCAAGAGTACTGCAAAGGCGCTCCCAAGAGCCCTCTGGCACGAGCGGGCAAGGCCGGTAAGAAGACGGGCACCAAGATCACTTTCAAGCCCGACGCGACCATCATGGACGCGACGAAGTTCAACTTCGACACGCTGTCGCAGAGGCTGCGGGAACTGGCTTTTTTGAATAAGGGCCTGACGATCAAGCTGACCGATGAGCGGGAGGAGCCGGTTAAGGCTCATGAGTTCCACTATTCGGGCGGTATCGCGGAGTTCATCAAGCATCTGAACCGCGGCAAGTCAGTTTTGCACGAGAAGCCCATCTATTTTGAGGGTGAGCGGCCGATGGCGAACGGGGGCGTCATCGCGATGGAGATCGCGATGCAGTACAACGATAGCTATGCCGATAATATTTTCAGTTTCGCGAACAACATCAACACGGTAGATGGGGGCACTCATTTGAGCGGCTTCCGCAGCGCATTAACCCGCGTTATCAATACGGCGGGGCAGGCGGGCGGGCTGTTCAAAGATGTGAAAGAGAACCTGACCGGCGACGATGTGCGCGAGGGTTTGACGGCGGTGGTGAGTGTGAAGCTGCCGCAACCGCAGTTTGAAGGGCAGACGAAGGGCAAGCTGAACAGCGACATCGGCGGGCAAGTGGTGGCGTTTGTTCACGAACGGCTGACGGAGTTCTTCGATAAGAACCCGGCGGTGATGAAGAAGATTGTGTCGAAGGCGATTGATGCTTCGCGGGCGCGGGAAGCGGCGCGGAAAGCGCGCGACCTGACACGGCGTAAAGGCGCGCTGGATTCGGGCGGGCTCCCCGGGAAGCTGGCCGATTGCCAGGAGAAGGACCCACAGCGGTGCGAGTTGTTTCTAGTTGAGGGTGAATCGGCAGGCGGGACGGCGAAGATGGGCCGCGACCGGCGGTATCAGGCAATTCTGCCATTAAAGGGCAAGATCCTGAACGTGGAGAAGGCCCGCTAC
>JBDTMC010000302.1:0-9471 GCA_039934475.1 Bryobacteraceae bacterium
CAAGGGAGGAAATTCGTGCCTGTACCAATTTTTCCGGCACACGGCGTTGCACCACGGGCTGCTAGTCTAGCCCACCGCGACCAACTCCGGGTCCAGGATCAGAGCCAGTGATTTCGCGGCACTTCGTTCCGCCACTTGTCGCACAAATCCGTCTTTGTTGATGTGTCAATCAGATCACTCCACGGTCCTGCGGACGGCCATCGGCACCACTCTGATCTCTGGCATCGCCAGTATTTCCCGTACGTTCTTCGCCGGCAACGCGAACTCCTGCTTCTGGATCGCGAGGACCACCCACACGTCCCGGTTCGAGCCCTGTACCGCCATTCGCACTCGGTCGAAACCGCCGCAAGGTTTAGGCGGATGCCTGCGCACGATAGTAGTTCCTCTACCGGTAGAGTGCTACACTGTGACCAATGGCCGCTGAACCAAGACAGGTAGACATCTTGCAGGGAACCCTGAACATGATGATCCTGCAAGTGCTCCAGCCGGGCGCCGCCAACGGCTATGAGATCGCTAAGGCCATCGAACACCGCTCCGACGACCTTCTCCAGGTAGAGCACGGTTCTCTCTATCCAGCCCTCCGCCGTCTGGAAGCCAAAGGTTTCATCAAGGCAGCGTGGCAAATCTCCCAAAGTAATCGGCGCGCCCGCTACTACGCGCTCACGGCCGCCGGCAAGAAACAAGTCGCCATCGAACACTCCCGCTGGCGCACCCTGGTGCAAGCCATCACCCGCGTCATGAAACCCGCGTAGGCAACCATGCCCCGAAGAAATCCCAATCCGGATCCCCTCGACGAGGAACTGGAACACCACCTCGAAACCCTCATAGCGGAGCGCATCGCGCTCGGAGACACCGAAGAACAAGCCACCCGTTTCGCCCTCGCCAAGATCGGCAATCGCACCGCATTGAAAGAGACAGTGCACGAAATCAGCCGCCTTCATCTTCTCGAAGCGGCCACCCGTCACACGCGGTTCGCTTTCCGAACGCTGCTCCGAAAGAAGAGCGCCTATCTCTCCGCCGCCGGAATCCTCGCCCTCGGAATCGGGATGAGCGTCGCGATGTTCTCACTAGTCGACGCCGTTCTGCTCCGTCCCCTCCCGTTCCCTAACCAAAACGCCATCAGCGTCATCTGGAAAGCGGATCCGCTCACCGGCAGCCAGGTGGAAGAGCTTGCCTATCCGGAACTCCGTGACCTGCAGGAAAACGTTGGCGACTTCCAGTATGTCGCCATCATGCCGACCTCCCTCTACGGTTACGCCAGAACCTTGCAAATAGGCGGCCGCGACCCCGTCCAAATTGAAAGCACGCCAGTCTCGCACGACTTTTTTCGTGTCCTCGGTGTTGCCCCGATCTTAGGGCGCGACTTCAACGCCTCCGATGAGCACGTCGGCGCGCCACCGGTCGTCATCTTGTCTGATCGCGTATGGCGTGAGGAATTGGGTGCTGACGCCGGCATCGTCGGGCACATGCTTCGCCTCAACGGTCAGGGTCATACGGTCATCGGCGTAATGGCGCCTGGCGTCGAATTCCCACGCGGAGCGGGCTTATGGGTGCCCCTCGGCGTCGATGCGGGCATCGTCGAGCACCGTGGCGCAACCTTCCTCCAAGCCATCGCCCGCGCCAGGCCCGGCACCCAGCCCGATCGAATCGCTGCGCAAGTGGATGCGCTCTTCCAGCGTCTGGCAGTGGACCATCCCGACGTCTACACGCGCTCGCAGCGCGGAGTGGTGATGCCATTGGTGCAATACTGGACTGGCTCCGCGCGCCCCCATCTGTGGATCATGCTCGCCGCCTCCCTCCTCCTGCTAATTGCGTCCATGATTAGCGCCTGCAACCTCCTGTTGTCGCGCACGCTCTCACGCCGGTCTGAGATTGCAACTCGCCTCGCGCTCGGTGCGCGACGCGGTCAAATTCTGGCCCAACTTGGAGCCGAAAGCGCGCTGGTCGCCATCTTCGCGGCCGCCGCGGGCTTGGGTGTTGCACAGCTCGTCACTCAATTCCTGGTTCAGATGGCGCCCGCGGATATCCCGCGCTTGGCGGAAGCAGCCCTCAATCTCAACAGCTTTTGCTTTGCCGCCGGCGCCGCGTCCCTGGCTGCGATCGCGTGCACCGTCATACCCGGTTGGTCCGCTGCCAAAATGCACTTGGAGACAGCTCTCCGTGAGGGCGGCGTCAGGTTATCCTCGTCCCGTCACAGCGGGCGAACCAGAAACGTCTTCATACTCTCGCAAGCAGCCGTCACCGTAGTCATGCTCGTCATGGCATTACTGCTCTTAGTGAGTTACCGTTCCATGATGGCCGCCGACGTAGGCTTTGCCAATCGCGATGCGGTGTCGATGAATCTGCAACTGCGCGGTCCGGGCGTGCTTGCGGGCCGTGGCGTCAGCATCCAAACGCGGCGCGCGTTCTACCAGCGCTTACTCACCCGGCTCCGGGAATCACCGCGAGTCACCTCAGCCGCCGCCGTCCTCGTCAGGCCCTTGGAAGGACCAATCGGGTGGGACGTATCCTATGAGTTCGAATTCGAGGCCGGCACTAACAACCGCCGCGTGGCGCCGAAGACAAACTACGAAGTAGTAACACCGGACTACTTCAAAACCGTCGGTACGCCGCTACTCGAAGGCCGTGACTTTAGCCAGCATGATTCCGAGGACGGGGAACCGGTCGCCATCATCAGCCAGGCGCTCGCCCAGCGCATTCGCGCCGCGGGTTTCTTTCCGCTCGGTCATCGCATCCGCCTCGGCTCAAGTCCTCAAGGCGGCAAGAAGATCATCGGAGTCGCTGCCGACGCCCGTTACCGCAACATCACCCAAAAAGGCGCGGACATTTTCGTGCCCTCCGCGCAGGCCAATCCACCCACCAACTATGTCGTCATCCGGGGAACGCAATCGGCTCAGGAACTCTCCGCCTTGGTGCGGCGACTCCTGAATGAGATCGATCCCACTCAAGCCATCGCCGGCGTGGCCACCATCGGCGAACTCATTGATCGCAACGCCGCGCGGCACCGCTTCAATATGATTCTGCTGCTTTGGTTCGCCATCTGTGCCGCCATCCTCGCTGCCACGGGCGTGTTCAGTGTCATCGCCGAATCGATGGCCGCGCGCGAGCGGGAAATCGCAATTCGCACGGCATTAGGTGCACAACGCCCTCGCCTGGTGCGCCAGATGGTAGCCCGCACTCTCGGTTTTGTCGTCATCGGAGAAGCGTTCGGCCTTTGTGCCGCAACCATTCTCGGCACGCTCGCCTCAGACTTACTCTACACAGTATCTCCGCGCGATCCCGTGATCCTCGCCACCGTCGGGGCCTTCCTCTTCGTTGTATCGTCGCTGGCAGCCTTCGCGCCGGCGTGGAGCGCGGCCGGCAGGATCGATGCGAAGTCTTCCCTGCGAGTAAGTTAACTTACAACCGCCGCGCCAAAATCGCGTAGTCCAACCCGTCGAAGAACGTCTTGCGGAACCCTTCCGGTAACTCGGCCAATGACGGCATCGAATCCACCGCTGCAGCCAGGCGCTCCACTCGAATCCCACCAAACCCCGCTTCTTCCAGATAGAACTCCATCAACGGAGAAGGCACCGGACGGTAGTGCGTCGGATCCAGGTAAAAGTGCGTCGCGAAGATCGCCAAACACTCTGGATTCGGAGTTTCAATCGCCAGCAACCCATCCCGCGACAACGCCTCGTGCGCCAGCGCGACAAACTCCGCTAACCGCCCCGGAGGCAAATGCTCCACCACCTGCGAACAGAAGATTCCATCCAGCGAACCAGGCGCAGCGTCCCGCAGATACGCATACAGGTCCGCCGTCTCGGCCGCCAATCCCTTGGCCCGGCACAGATTCACAGACTCCGCGCTCAAGTCGATCCCACGCGCCTCCACACCCTTCTCCCGCATGAGTTCCAGGAACTCGCCTCGCCCGCACCCAATGTCCAGTACCGCGGTTCGTCCGGCAAAATGCGGGACATAGAACTCCAACCCGCGCCGCACATACTCCTCTGATCCACGAAACCGTTGCGCAAACCGCAGGTAGTCGAAGTCCATTACCGGCTCGCTCGGCGCTACCTCCGTGGGCGTAGGCGGCGCCGCCAGCATTGCCGTCATCCTCTGGCGCACCGTTCGTAATTCCTGATGAATCAGCCGGTCATACTCCATCCGGCCCTTCTCCAGATCCGACCACAGTGACCGCTGGACCTCGTGTGTCCGCCGGTCCAACTCTGCTTCATACGCCCCATGCTGCTGCCGCACGCCATCGCGAAAGTTGGCTTCCATCATGGAAGCCCGGTGGTGAAACCCAGCCTGCAAATCCGCCACTGACCGCAGAAACTGCACTTCATTGAGCGTCAGCTTCTCCTCCCAATCCACCCGCCAGTGCGACCAGTGCGTCCGGATGTCCTTCCACTCCTCCGCCTCGGCTAACAGCTTCGCCTGCGTGTCGGTTATCGTGTCCAGCGCTCGCCCCGTCTCCTCCAGCGCCCGCCGCGTCTCCTGCAGCGCCTCCAGCAGAGTCTCCACGCATTCCAGCGCGGCGCGATTGAATTCCACTTGGTCGCGCACGAACCAGTTCAATGACCGTCCCACGGCTCTCTTCACGCTTTGGATGAGGTCATTCACCAATCCAGGCGGTCGCGGATTCACGCTCCCGATCGCCGCTACTTTTGCCTGCGCCGCATCGCGCGCATGCACAATCGGCATCAGATCCGGCAGCGGCACTCCCCCGGCGTCACCCGTCGCGTAGCGGGCGCGCACCCGGTCTCGCACCTCTTGAATAATCGCCGTGAGCTCCGCCGTCTTCAAATCGCTCATTTCTTCTTCCGCTCAAACCTCGCCGTAATCTTCGAAAAGACGCCTCCACGCGGCGTGAAGTCGCCCACCACCACAGCCGAACGCGGATCGCACGCCTTCACAATATCCCGCAAAAACCGGTTCACCACATTCTCCTGAAAAATCCCCAGGTTGCGGTATTCAATCATGTACATCTTCAACGACTTCAACTCCAGGCATGTCCGATCCGGAACATACCGCAGAGTGATCGTGCCATGGTCGGGCAATCCCGTTCGAGGGCACACCGAAGTGAATTCCGGCATCGCAATCTCTATCTCATAAGGCTCCCGATACTGATTCGGCCAGACCTCAATCTCCGGCAGCGGAGCGTCCACACCCAAATGGGCGTGCTCGTCCGTATACTCTTTGCGTTTCGCCATTACTCTTTCACCAGTGTTCTTCGCAGGAGGTCCAAAAATAGCCCCACGTCTGTCACCACGCCCACGGCCTGCCCCGTACCCCGATCGCTTACCTTCGTCGCCACCGCCGGGTTGATATCCACGCACACGATCTTCACCCAGCTCGGCAGCATATTCCCTGTCGCGATCGAATGCAGCATCGAACCCAAACACAACACCAGCCCCGCGCCCTTCAAATGCGTCGCATAAGCATCCTGCGCCTCGTTCATGTCCGTAATTGTGTCCGGCAGCGGACCGTCATCGCGCAAACTCCCCGCCAACACAAAGGGCACATGCGCCTTCACGCACTCATACATAATTCCCGTAGTCAGCCGCCCCTTCGCCACCGCCTCCGGAATACTGCCCGCGTGGTAAATCGCATTGATGGCCCGCATGTGGTTGCGGTGGCCGTGTTCTTCCTGCCGCCCGTCTTGTTGCCTGATACCCAGTGAAGTCCCCAGCAGGGCGCATTCGATGTCATGTACTCCCAGCGCATTCCCCGCCAGCAGCGCGTCTACATAACCCAACCGGATCAACGCCGCCAAACTTGTCGCTCCGCCCGTATGCACCACCACCGGACCCGCCACCACCACCACCTTCAGCCCGTTCGCTTTGGTATGTTCCACCAGCGCCGCCGTTTGCCGCACTGAGGTTTCCACCTGCCGCTCCGACGAAATCCCATTCGACATAAACGCGAACGACAACCGGTCGCGCTCTTTCGCCTCCGGAACCACGCGAATCCCCCGCATCCCGTACACAACGCGGTCCCCGGCCCGAATATCACGCAGTCGCCGGCAGAAGGCCTCACCGCCCTCAACCACCACCAGCGCGTCCATCCTCTGGTTCTTCACTTCCACCCACGCACTGTTGTGCCGCACCAACGTGCGGTGATTCGTTGTCGAGTAGAAATCCTCCGGCGCGCAGCGGTCCTTCTCCACGGTCCGCAAGTCGGCATCACCCGTATCCACCAGGGAGCAGCCCAGGCCCAGCAACTGCGCCAGCATCTGCTCCATCTGCTCTTGCGATTGCGTCTCCACCTTCAGCCGTAAATGAGAAGGTTCACTGTTCGTGCGCCCAATCTGGAACTTCTCTACTTCGAACCGGCCGCCATACTCCACCACGGTGTCGAAGATCCGCTCCATCACCTGCGAATCAATCAGGTGACCTTCCGCCTCCACAACTTCTTGTAGAGGAACGTGCTTTGTTGTTGAGTCCATTGTCTTTCCCCAGGATATCGTGGCGCGGGCTTCCAGACCTGCCGCACCCGTGCCAGAACAAAGCAAGCGAAGAACTATCCGCGGAGTAAGCCTACCAGCGCGGCAGCACCCGGCGCCATTCCGGGTCCACATGCTTCCGCATCTCCGCCTCATCATCCCGCTTTTTATAAGGCAACTTGTGGTACCGCTCGCCCAACCGCGCCAGTTGATCGTAGTCCAGGCTCACGCCCAGTCCCGGCTTATCAGGCACCGGCACCGCTCCATTCACGAACTTTACACGCCCGCCCTCAATCACTTCATCTTGCAAGGTCTGCCATGGATAGTGCGTATCGCAGGCATAAGTGAGTCGAGGCGCCGCAGCCGCCGCATGCGTCATGATCATCATGCTCACGCCCAGATGATTATTCGAATGCATGGAGAGTCCGAGATTAAACAACTCGCACGCAAAGGAGAGATTCTGCTGGGCGCGAATGCCGCCCCAGTAGTGCGGGTCCGACAGCACAATCTGGACTGCGTCTTTTTCGCTTGCTTCGGGTAAGTGCGCAAAGCATGTCACGGCTACATTGCTCGCTAGTGGAGTTTCATTCCCCTCCGCTAACAGACACCGCCGCACCTCCGCCATGCCATCCATCCCCGCCGCCGGGTCTTCCAGGTAACCGCCGCCCGACAACTCCGCGTGAAGTTCGCGTCCCACGCGTACCGACGTCTCCACACTCCAAGCGCAATTGGGATCGATCCGCAGCGGATAAGTCTCACCGAACTCTGAGCGCAAGGCCTTGATGGTGGCGATCTCCTCGTCCGGATCCAAAACCCCACCCTTCAGCTTGATCTCCTGGAAGCCATACGCATCGATCATTTGCGTCGCCTGACGCACTATCGAAGCCGCATCCAGGCACTCCCCATACTCATCGTCCCGGGCATCCGCCCCCAAGCCCCCGCCGCCCCCATGCTTGTAAAACAGATACGCCGAATAGGCCACCGAATCCCGCGCGCGCCCGCCCACCACATCGCACAAAGGCTTCCCTAACGCCTTCCCAATCGCGTCCAGACAAGCCACTTCCAGCGCCGCGAACGCACGCGTCTGCCTGTCCAGGGGGTTCTCACCCGGCACAAACCACGTCTGGCTTCGCCCGCCGGTAATCTCTCGCGTCTCCCTGGCGGCCATCGCTTCCAGATCCAAGCGCAAGCGTGTTAGCTGGAACGGGTCCATGCCCATCACACGTGGACCCAGCGCCATCAGCGCCGCCAGTTGGGCATCGCCGCCATAGGTTTCACTAATCCCCTTGATTCCGTCGTCGGTAAGAATTTCGACGATAGTACGGAGCGCATACGGCGCATGGCGTCCGTACGAACTGCGGAGGGGCGGATCCGCCACCGCTACTGGAAAAAGTCGCAGGCCGGTGATCCGCATAGAAACGAAATTACTTACGCGCGCCGCGTTGCGGGCTCTTCACGCGGCTCTGGCGCAGTTTCATCTTCCGGCGCTTCGGCTTCCGGATCAAAAACGTGCCGCTGCCAACATATTCGGCTTGATACAGGGTCTTCTCGTCAGTCACTCAGTGCTCCTTAGGGCGTAACTCGCAAACTCTGATTGTAGCGTATGCTGAAAGAAGGTGGCTCCTTCCCGGCTCGTCCTCTCCCTTGCCTCTGCGCTCTTTATCGCCAGTGCGGCTCGCGCCGCTGACGCCGGCGCCCTGTTCCAGCAGATCGACGGCATTGTCGCCGAACTTAGTGAGATCACCGGTCTCAAGGCGAAATCCAAAGTCGCCTACGCCATGATCGACCGCTCCCAGCTCAAGGATTTCCTCGAAAGCCGCATCAAAGAAGAGGTGAAGCCCGAGGAACTGCGCGCCGAAGAGACCACCCTCAAGAAGCTTGGCTTCCTCCCGCAGGATTTCGATCTCCGCGCCAGCACCGTTGACCTCCTCACCGAACAAGCCGCTGCCTTCTACGACTTCCGCAAGAAGAAACTTTTCGTTCTCGATACCACCTCCGGCCAGATGCAGCAAACCGCCCTCGTCCACGAATTGGCTCACGCCTTGGCCGACCAGCATTTCAACCTCGGCCGCTTCATGGAACATGGCGTCAAAAGTGACGATGCCTCCACCGCGCGCATGGCCGTTATGGAAGGCCAGGCATCGTGGCTCATGACCGAATATATGGCTCGCCATCAGGGGCAATCGCTCAAGGACAACCGCGCCCTGATGGAACTCATGACCAGCGGCGATTTCTCCGGCAGCCAGTTCCCGGTGCTCGAAAAGACGCCTCTCTACCTCCGTGAGACCCTCCTCTTTCCCTACACCAAGGGGATGCTCTTCCAGCACGTCGTCTATGAGAAGTTGGACCGCGCGGCCTTCGCCGAGGTCTTTCGCACGCCCCCTGCCACCACCCAACAGATCATCCACCCTGACGCCTATTTCGCCCATCGCCGCCCGGTGGATCCTCCTCTGCCGGAACTCCCCGCCGCCCTCAAGCGTTGGAAGGAACTATCCGCTGGAACCATGGGTGAACTCGACCATTCCCTTCTGCTCCGTCAATACGCCGGCAAAGAAACCGCCGCCGATCTCTCCCCCAAGTGGAGCGGCGGTCGCTATCGCGTCATCGAACAATCCAAAGGCGGTCCTGCCGCGTTGCAGTATGTCTCTGAATGGGAGACCGAGGAAGCGGCGGCGGACTATTTCCACGCCTATCGGAAGGTGCTTACCGCCAAATGGAAAGAAATTAACATACGCCGTGACGAGGGTGATCTGCTCACCGGACACGGTGATGACGGGGACTTTGTGGTCCGTTTGGAAGGAAAGCGGGTAAGCAGCATCGAAGGCCAGCCTGCTCCGCCGTTGTAACCAAACACCAAGTGGCCCGTCAGGTTAAAATGTAGAGTCTTACAAGGAGACTTCCGAGTGCGTCGACGATTTGCCCTTTTGCTGCTGTCCGCCATCAGCGCGGTTCCCGTGTTTTCTGCTACCCTCCCGCGCCCTGCGCCGGAACTGATCATCGACATGCCCGATGGCTCCAAGCTGAATATCAACAAATACAAGGGC
>JBDTMC010000303.1:0-9447 GCA_039934475.1 Bryobacteraceae bacterium
AAAGCCGCTTCGACACGGCGAACCGTGAGGACGCGGCCTTCAGGCTGGCGAAACTGACGGGAGCCCGACCTAAATGCTCAAGCCGTTCACACCCACCGTGCGAAATTCATACTGCTGAATCTCAATGGCGGCTCTCCCATCCTCGCAGCGGACGACGCGGCCGCGTGCCACCAACTTCAAAGCGCACTTGTTGTTCAACTGCGCCGGCCAACTGATGGCCATCTCTAACCGCTTACCTGGCAGCAACATACGGTCTGTTGTGAAAAGCACGCCGCGGCTGCTGATGTTGAGCGTGGTTCCGCTTCCCGATTCCTCACCCGTCTTCTTACTGATCACCTTGAAGCGAACCTCGCGTTGGATGGGGAAACGATCCGAAGATCTGCGATCGTTTTTTTCTTTCAGGACCTCCAACGGGGAATCAAACATAAAGTTCCTACTTTTCCTTGCTCTCACAGGATGCTACGCCCTCCGAAATCAATCAATAAACAGGAAGATCCAAATTGTCGCATGGTAACCGAAGTACCATTTAAATAAACCTTAATTAATCTCTTGGTCTTCTCTTATTCTAATACTGGTACGCCTAGTATAGAGCCAAATGCATACTCTTTGTAATCGCGCACACAATTTTCTTCAAAATAATGTTGAGGCTCGATGGACTCTCCTATCGGAAGCATAGCGCGGCCAATGACCGCGGCGTAAAAAATCGATGGTTTTAACGCGGCAGGGGGTTCCCAAAGAGAATTTGTGAGAATCTGCCCTAACATCCACCAGCCTTCCCGCCGATGTACCGTGTATGGACGATCGCAGATTCGACCCGAGAATGCTTTGCGCTGACCTCGTGGAAATGACGTGGAGGGACAAAAGCGGAGGAATGCGGAGTCTGACCGCCAACCTTGAGGACATTTCCCTTTCCGGCGCCTGTGTTCAGACGGACGTGGCGGTCCCCTTGCAGACCGAGGTCGCCATCAGCTATCCGAAAGGAGAACTGAGCGGGGTGGTCCGGTATTGCGTTTTTCGCGACGTCGGGTATTTTGTGGGGCTCCAGTTTTCCGCCGGCTGCCGCTGGTCCAAACGTGAATTCAAGCCGCAACACATGTTGGATCCACGGCGTCTGGTGGCCAGAGCGATTAGCCGGCAGAGAAGAGAACAGCCTTGAGGTAGACTCGGGGCGTGAGCCTCTATTTCGATCACTTCCAACTTGGCGCCGTTTTTGAGACGCGGGGCCGCACCATCACAGAAACCGATATCGTTCAGTTTGCCGGGTTGTCTGGGGACTTCGTCGAACTGCACATCAATGAAGAGTACGCCAAACGCTCGCCGTTTGGACGACGAATTGCCCATGGCGCACTGGTGTTCAGCATATCCACGGGTTTGATGACCCAAATGAACTGGATCAACGACACGGTGATCGCCTTCTACGGGCTGGACCGGCTTCGTTTCACAAAACCAGTCTTCATCGGGGACACCGTGCACGTGGCGAAGAAAGTAGTCGACATGCAGCGCAAAGAACAAGGCGGCGTTGTCGTGTTCGAGACCACGGTGCTGAACCAACGGTCGGAGACAGTCCTGGTCTATACAGACCGCTTAATGATCGCCTATGGAGGACTGGAAGAGATAGAATCAGAGCAAGAGGCCTTATGACCCGTAACCTGATCGATCGCTTTCTTGCCTGCAGGCGTATTGCGGTGGTGGGAGTTTCGCGAACTCAGAACGACTTCAGCCGCATGCTCTTCCGGGAGTTGATGAAACGCGGCTACGAGGCATTGCCGGTCAATCCGGGGATGACCTCAGTGGAAGGCAGGCAGTGTTTCAGCAGCGTTCAGGAGATTCAGCCACGTCCAGAAGCAGTTCTGTTAATGACGCCTCCAAAGTTCACCGATGCGGTGGTCGAGGACTGCGCCAAAGCTGGCGTGGGACTGGTGTGGCTGTATCGCGCCGTGGGCTCCGGAGCCGTGACGGAGAGCGCGGTGGAATTCTGCCGGAGCCACAACATCGATTGCATCGCCGGCTATTGTCCCTACATGTTTCTGCCCGGGAGCGGAATTCCGCACTCCTTGCATGGCGTTTGGGCGAAACTCACTGGTACATGGCCGAAGTACGCGTGAAACTAGGGCAGTGGGTACATGCCCACCTCCTGGAATGGTGGAATTCTCACTATGAGCGGCTTGTGGCTGACCGCAAGCACCATCTGTTGGGAGATTTGTCCGGTGAGGTGATGGAGATCGGTGCCGGCACTGGCCCGAACTTGGCCTTTTATCCACCTGGTGTTTCCTTGACTGCGGTTGAGCCGAATCCCTACATGCACCACTACCTGCGCCGGAAGGCGGATGCACTGGGCTTGCCACTGGAAATCCAACAGCACGTTGCGGAGCGAATCCCCGCTGAGAGCGACCGCTTCGACGCCGTCGTGAGTACCCTCGTGCTTTGCTCCGTACAGCAACCGGCGGCGGTGCTAGCCGAGATTCGCCGGGTTCTTAAACCGGGTGGCCGATTCGTGTTCATTGAGCACGTCGCAGCCGACGCTGGCTCATCGACGCGCCGCCGCCAGGAGTGGATTCGGCCGCTCTGTCAGTGCCTGGCGGACGGATGTCATCCGGACCGAGAGACGTGGCGTATGATCGATGAGGCCGGATTTCGCCACGTCTCGTACTCGCGATTCCGGTTGGATCTCCCGGTGGTTGGCCCGCACATCGCCGGCTATGCCGTGAAGTGAGCCGCTTACTTTACGCCGATAGTGACGCCCACCGGTGAAGACGCCGCGCCCATCGTGACGATGATCGGAATAGCCTTACCGGCGGTCGCTCCTACGGGCACTCGAAGGTTGATCTGGAACATCCCATCCACCAGGCCCGGCGCGCCCCCCGCGTAGAGGACGGTGGCATCCTGGTTATCGATTTTGGCCGTAACGGGCACAACAGGCCCCGCGGCGGGACTGCCCAGAATCGAACCGTCCACGCCGGATGGGTTCGTCAGCCCGGCGCCGGTTCCGAACAAAGAGATCACTCCTCCCTTAATGACAGGGGCGGTGTCGGAGTTCAACGAGAGCGCACCCGTGGTCTCATCCACGTTGAACGCGGCGGCCTGCCCGGTGCCCACTGAGCCGAGCGTGAATAGGGACGGAACCGAATCGACAACGGCCAGAGGGTATGCCGCGGATTGGACGCCGTTGTACTCCGCTATTGCGTTGATGATCGAGGTCGGAGGAGTGTTGTAGGGGATCATCGCTACCAATTGCGTAGCGGAAACGAAGATCAGAGACGCCGGAACGTCGTTAAACAGCATGCGCACCCCCGCTAACGACGTAGCCAGCGTGGTGGCCGGGGGAATGGGAAGGGCGAAAGTAGTGAGCACATCGGGCCCGATTCCGGAACCGAATACCGCTACCATCTCCCCTGGCGCGACAGAGCCGGGGATAAAGCTGGCGCCGTCTGTGATACCAAGAATCTGCGGTCCCGCCGGGAGGATCGTAAAGGCAGCCGGCTGCGAGTCGCCTCCGCCCGGGCTGGGATTCGAGACCACCAGGTTGACCGTGCCTGCAGTGCTCATCATCGACGGGGGAAGGACGGCCTGCATGGAGTTCGAACCGAGGTAGGTGGTCGCCAGCGCGCTGCTGTTGGCGACAACAAGCGATCCCGAATAGAAGTTAGCACCGTTTAGCGTGACCGTGGTAGCCCCCGACCCGGCGACATTTCGCATCGGCCAAATGGTGTACAGCACTGGCAATCCGGGGTTCACCGTGAGGATCACCGGCACGGCTTGGGTCTTGTTCGAAGCCGTCGGTGCACCGACGTTGATCGTGCCCTTGAAGGTTCCAGGCGCTAGACCGCTTGGATCGATGCTCACGCTTAGCGTAGACATGAATCCGGGAAAGATAATGCCGTTCGCCGGAGTTACACTCAACCACGAAGCGCCCGACACCGCGGCCGTATACGACATGAGACCGCCGTTCCCCGACACGCTGAGGAACTGAGTGGACACTCCCGGATCGCCCCGTGTGAACGCTACGGTGAGAGGATTCGGTGTCACGGTCAGCGTGGCTGGCGGCGCCTTAAGCGTTAAGGTGACCGGGACTGTGAACGGCGTCATTCCTACGGAGCCAGGAGTGATGGTGACGCTGCCGGTGTAAGCCCCCAACGGAAGGCCGGTCGGGTTGACGGAAACCTTGACGGTAAGCGGCGTTCTGCCTGTATCCGGACTGGCGCTCAACCATGCGCCACCCGCCGACGTGACCGATAGTGCGACCGGGGAAGTGCTGCCGGAAACAGTGATGGAAAGGCTTACTACAGCCGGCAATTTGGCGTCACCCAGTTGATAGGTAAATGCGGCAGCGGTGGGAGAGGTCTTTAGCGTAGCCTGTGCCCTGGCGTTGCCAGCCACAGCCACAAGCCCAACAAGTACAACAAGGGACAGTTTCACCGATAGACTCCTGTCGGATCTATCGGTGGATTTCGGTTAAATCTTGATACCTACGGACCACAAAAAATAGGCCAACGCCTGGCGGGTATAGATCCACCAGGCTCGGAGTCCAGTCTCGGCGGGGGATGATCGGGGAGAACCAAAAACGGTAAGTCCGCGGAATTCGAGCATCTTCTTTGTACGGTAGATGTGATAGCCGTCACTAACAAGGATGAGCGAGCGCAGGTTCATCCTTCGCATGATCTCGGCGACGGCGGCTGTGGAATGGGCCGTGCTCTCGCCCTCCGGTTCGACGATGATGTCTTCGGAGCGGACGCCTTGCCGAACCAGGTAACTGCGGCCCACCTCGCCTTCGGTGAAGACCGGATCGCCGCCGGCGCCGCCGGTTGTCAGAATCAGAGGCGCCAGCCCGCGCCGGTAGAGTTCGAGCCCGTGGTCGAGGCGGGCGCGCAGCACAGGCGACGGCTTGCCCCCGTATTCAGCCGCCCCCATAATAACGATGACGTCAGCGGCGCGCGCTTCCTCAGACACCGATTGCCGTTCGATGTGAATCGCCACCCAGGCAAGGCAGGCGAGGAATAACAGTGTCAGGAATGCCGCTGCCCACCACACTCTCTTCATCGTTTGGCCAAAGTGTATCGTAGCCTAGTTTCAAATCCACCTTCATTCCCGACTCTTTTCGAGGCCTACCATTTCCTGAAAGGGGGGTGCATTATAGTAGTGAATATCACTACTAGGCGCGCTGCGCGTTGGAGCCTCCGTCCATGCACTCCGCTATCGCGCGCCGCGCCCACTGGCGCCCACCGCTTCCACCTTCATTCCCTCACGAACGGCATCGCCGGGATTCTGGATGATCGTATCTCCCTCAACCAGCCCGTCCAACACCTCCAGCCGATCGCCGTAGTCCCGCCCGACCTCAATCTTCTGGACATGGACAGTCCCGTCCTTACGGACGACCGCCACCTCAGCCCCGTTTGACCGAATGGCCAGCGCATCCGCCGGGATCATCAGTGGCGCGTCACGCTTGGGTGCACTAAGGTTGGCGGATCCCGACATTCCCGGTAACAACGCTCCGTCCGGATTCGGTAGATTCAACTCGACGAGCAGCGTCCGGCTGGCGGGGTCCAGTGAGTTGGCAGTGCGAGCCACCGTGCCCGGGAACTCGCGGCCAGGACGGCCAGAAACGCGAACAGTGGCAGCCTGGCCCGTGTGGACCGAACTCACCCAACTTTGGGGCACGGCCACATACATGCGCAGCGTCGCCGTTTGCGCGATGCGGAACAGAAGCGTATTACCAGCGCTCACCAGCGCTCCGGCATCCACATTGCGCAGCGTGATGACCCCGGCGAAGGGCGCCTTCACGATCTGGTAGGACTTCAGGTTCTCCATTCGCGCCACGTTTGCCTCGGCAGCCGCGATGGCGCTCCTTTGCACCACCAGGTTCTTCTCTAACGCGCTGACGTTGGCGAGCTTCGATTGGTACTCCAGCCGGTATTTGTCGTTGTCCTGTCGCGCAATGATCCCTTTCGTGGTCAGTTCGCCGAAACGTCCGGCCGTTACCTTGGCCAGTTCAAGATCCGCTTTGCCCTGCTCGAGATTGGCGGCGGCTTGAGTGAGCGCGGCGCGAGACTGATCGAGAGAGGCGCGCGCGCCCCGAAGCTGATCGTCCATCTCCAGCGCCTCGAGTTCCGCCAGCGGTTGGCCTGCCTTCACTCGATCGCCAAGATCGACGAAGCGGGCCTTTAAGTAGCCGTCGGTGCGGGCCAGAACGGGTGCTTCGTTGATCGCTTGGATGCCGCCCGGTACCTGCAGTTTGGCATCGTCGCCGGCGCGGCCCACCGTCACAACCTGTACGCGCGGCAGAGCCTCCTCGGCGCTCTTCGTTTCGGCGATCACCACTTGGCGGCGACGTTGCAAGGGTAAATAACCCGCCAGGAACGCCACCACAATCAAAGCGATCACCAGAAGCGCCAGCGCGGAGATCGTGATGCGGGAAGGGCGCCAGCCGGACTTCGTGGGCGACGCGGAACTGCCGCCGGCGCGCAAGGCGCCCAACTCGCGGCGGAGTGCCTCGTTCTCGCGGCGCAGCGAATCAGTGGTCTGGGAGTCAGGTTCGATGAGCGGCATGGATTACCGGGATTCCACTTCTGCTAAACGGCGTTCGTGATCCACCGGAGGTTTCGTGCGCAGGTAGCTATAAACGATGGGTACCACGAATAGAGTGTTGACGGTGGCCAGCAGCAGCCCGCCAATCACGGCGCGTCCCAAAGGCGCATTCTGTTCTCCACCCTCGCCGAGGCCGAGTGCCATCGGCAGCATGCCAAGAATCATAGCGGAGGCTGTCATCATCACCGGCCGGATGCGGGCGTAGCCGGCGGACATCATCGCATCCAGGGCGTTCAGTCCTTCCGCTCGCTCGTCGTTGGCGAAGGTGACCATGAGGATGCTGTTAGCGGTGGCAACGCCGATGCACATCATTGAGCCCATCAGGGACGGCACGCTGAGTGTGGTGCCGGTGACGAACAGCATCCACAGAATGCCGGAGAGGGCGCCGGGCAGAGCCATCAGAATGATGAACGGATCCACCAGCGACTGGAAATTGACCGTCATGAGCAGATAGACCAGGACGACGGAAAAAATCAGGCCGAGCCCCAGGCGGAAGAACGAAGTCTGCATCGTTTCCACCTGGCCGCGAAGATTGAGGGTGGTTCCCCGGGGCAATTTCGGTTCTTCCTCGCGCATAATCTTCCGGACTTCATCGCCGACTCCGCCCAGGTCCCAGTTGGCGACATTGGCGTAGACATCGAAGACCGGCCACACGTTGTAGTGGTTGACGATGACGGGGGTGTACCCGCGCCTGACGCTCACAAGGTTCGTCAGCATCTGCGTGGAACCGGGGATGGCTCCGGGGTTGCCGTAGGCCTGGGTTCCACCGGCTGGGGCGGCCGCGGTGAAGCCAGGATTGGTAGCCGCCGCGCCGGCTTGCGTGCCCGGAGTGGAGAGGATGACGGCACTGCTGTTGGGAGAGACCGGCGTGCGGAGCAGGGCGTCGAGAGAGTCGATGCGGTACTGCGGTGTCTGCACTCCGATGCTGTAATTCACGCCGTTTGCCGGATTCAGCCAGAAGTTCGGTGCATAGGTGCCGCTCCCGCTCAGTGATACCAGCATGCTGCTGGTGACATCGCGCTGGGTGAGTCCGGCCTGCGCCGCACGGGTGCGGTCCACATCAATGCGGATCTCGGGCTGGGCCACCACCTGGTGAACGTGCACGTCGGCCGCTCCGGGCAGCCGCGAGATGCGGGTAGCGAGTTTCTGCGCGACATTGTAATTGGCCTCCGCATTCCTGCCGACAACTTGCAGGTCAATGGGAGCGGGCAATCCGAAATTAATGATCTGGCTGGTAATATTCGCCGGCTGAAAGAAGAAGGTAACGTCCGGGAACTTCTCATTCAGCCGCAACCGGAGCAGCTTTTCGTATTCCGCGGATGGTCCGTGCTTGTCCTTATTCAGCGAGATGAGAATTTCCCCATCGGCGGAGGAGATGGTGGGAATATCGCCCTGCGCGATGGCTGGCCAACTATTCGGAATGCCGATGTTATCGATCATCATGTCGAGTTCGGCGGGTGGAATGACGGAGCGGATCTCCTGCTCCATGGCGGCAAAACGAGCTTCGGTTTCCTCTATGCGTGTGCCCGCGGGGCATCGCGCGTGAAGCCGCATCTGGCCGGAATCCACGTTCGGAAAGAAGTCCTGACCGATGAAGTGGAACAGACCCATGGAGAGGACCGTGAACCCCAGGAACGCTGCGAACACCGGGCCGCGGTGGTGCAGCGCGAATTCCAGCAGCCCGACGTAGTAGTAGCGGGAGCGCTCAAAGATCCGGTTGAAGCGCTCGTGGATAGCGTTGAGGAGGCCGCGACCTGAAACGTGGTGTTCGCCCGTGTAACGGTCGAGCTCCTTGCCGAGCAGGGCCGCCATCATGGTGGGTACCAGAGTCCGGGACAGCAGGTAGGACGCCATCATGGCGAAGACCACCGCCATCGCCAGCGGCGTGAACAAATAGCGCGCCGTTCCCGTAAGCAGCAGCACGGGCACAAACACGATGCAGATGGCCATGGTGGCGACCAGGGTGGGGACCGCAATCTGCGATGCTCCATCCAACACCGCCCGGATGAGAGGCTTGCGCATGGCAAGGTTGCGGTGAGTGTTCTCAATCTCCACCGTGGCGTCGTCGACCAGAATTCCTACAGCCAGAGCCAAGCCGCCCAGCGTCATGACATTGATCGTCTGGCCAAGAATACTGAGGACACATAGCGACGTGAGAATGGAAAGAGGAATGGAGATACAAACGATGAGCGTGCTGCGCCAACTGCCAAGGAAGAGCAGGATCATCAATCCGGTGAGCGTGGCGGCCAGCAACGCTTCGCGCAGCACGCTTTCGATGGAGGCGCGGACGAAAACGGACTGATCGGCGAGAGGCACCACCTTGAGTTCGGGTGTGACGTTAGCAAGGATGCGCGGCAGCGCTGCCTTCACCTGGTTGACGATGGCCAGAGTGGAAGCTTTGCCGTTGCGCGTAATGGTCATCAACACGCCACGCTTACCGTTGGTCCGGATGATATTCTGCTGCACCTGGAAGCCGTCGCGCACTTGAGCCACATCCTTGATATAGACTGTGGCTCCGTTCACATTACGGATGGGGAGATTGTTCAGTTCGTCGAGGATGGTCGGGCTGCTGTTGACACGCACCTGGTATTCGGTGCGGGCGAGCTTGGCTGTTCCGGCCGGCAGGATCAGGTTCTGGAGGTTGATCGCGTTCGAGACGTCGATGGGGGAAAGTTGCTTGGCGTAGAGTTCGTCCAGATTCAGGTCCACCATGACGGCCCGGGTTTTGCCGCCGAACGGATAGGAGACTGAAGCTCCCTGCACGGTACCCAGCGGGGTCCGTATGAAGCTGTTGCCAAGATCGAAGATTTCAGCCTCGCGGAGGGTATCGCTGCTCAGGCCGAGTTGCAGGATGGGTACGCTGGC
>JBDTMC010000304.1:0-9445 GCA_039934475.1 Bryobacteraceae bacterium
CCATCCGCGAGGGTGGCCGGACTGTGGGCGCCGGAACGGTGACCGACATTCTGGAGTAGGAGTTCAACAATGGCACGAGAAATCATTACGTTCCAGTGCACCGAGTGCAAGAACCGGAACTACACCAATATGAAGAACAAGAAGACGACGACCGAGCGTCTCGAGTTCAAGAAGTTCTGCCCGTTTTGCAGGAAACACCATCCGCACAAGGAAACCAAGTAGCGGTTTGACGACAGCCCGGTTGCGGTTGTCCGGGATCGCTGTAGAATAGTAGTCGTACTGTGACAGACCGGCCTGTAGGGGCGTAGGCTAACGGTAAACCAGCGGTCTCCAAAACCGCCTTTGGGGGTTCGAATCCCTCCGCCCCTGCCATCTTCTGTAGATCCCGAATGAAATCGGAGCAGATCAGGCGCTGGGAGTTTTGGGCCAGCCGGTAGAGAGGCGCTCGGGAAAGCGCCTGTAAAAGAGGCAAAAGCGTAGATATGGCGGACATGAAACCGATCGAGAATCCGGGGTTCGTGGAACGCGTGACAGCGGTTCCGGCCCAGGTGAAGAGTTACGTCGAGGACCTGCAAACTGAGATGCGCCGCGTAACGTGGCCGCCTTGGAAGCAGGTGCGCGCCACCACCACCGTGGTGATCGTCTCCGTGTTTCTGTTTGCCGCCTATTTCGCGGTAGTTGACGCAATCATTGGCCGCGGCGTGAATAAACTATTCGCTGCGATGGCGAAGTAAAGGCGAGGCGGTCCATGGAAGACCAAGAGAGTTTAGAGCAGGACGCAACCGAAGAGGCCGCTCCGGAGTTGACTCACTCCGAAGAGGCTGAAGTTGTGCCAGCTGTGGAAACAGTCGCCGAGGCGGAAGCTCCGCTGGAGCTGGAGGCCGCGCCAGAGCAGCCCGATCCCACGGCTGCGATGCACTGGTTCATTATCCACACCTACTCCGGATTTGAGTCCAAGGTCGCTGAGTCCCTGCGCAGCCGCGCGCAAGCGTTTGGGTTCGATCATCGCATCGGCCAGATCCTGATTCCCACTGAAGAAGTGGTGGAATTGCGTAATGGCAAAAAGGTAACCAGCAAGCGCCTTCTGTATCCCGGTTATGTGATGGTTCAGATGGAGATGGATGACGAGTTGTGGCATGCCGTCAAGGCGACGCCGCGCGTCACAGGATTCGTTGGCGGCGGGAACAACCCGGTGCCGTTGACTGCGGATGAAGTGAACTCGATTCTCTTCCGCCAGGCAACAGCGGCGGAGCGTCCGCGTCCCAAGCTTACTTTCGAAAAGGGCGAGACGGTGCGCATCATCGATGGACCGTTCGCCAACTTCTCCGGCCGCGTGGACGAAGTCAACAGCGACCGCAATACGTTGCGCGTCCTGGTGACCATCTTCGGTCGCGCGACGCCGGTCGAACTCGATTTCTTACAAGTGGAAAAGGTTTAAGGAAAGTCCCGGAAGATTGTTATGGCAAAGAAGGTTACTGGACAGGTAAAGCTGCAAATCCCGGCGGGTAAAGCCACTCCGGCTCCCCCGGTCGGCACGGCGCTCGGTCCGCAGGGCGTTAACATCATGGAGTTCTGCAAGGCGTTCAACGCCAAGACCTCCGCGAAGGATCAGGAAGGGCTCATCATTCCGGTTGTCATCACAATCTTTAATGACCGGTCTTTCACCTTCATCACCAAAACCCCTCCCACCGCCGTGTTGATTAAACGCGCGGTCAGTCTGGCCAAGGGATCCGCCGAACCGAACAAGACCAAGGTCGGCAAAATCACCATGGCGCAGATTGAAGAGATTGCCAAGCTCAAGGCGCCAGACCTCAACTCCTTCGATTTGAAGGGCGCCGTCGAGCAGGTAAAGGGCGCCGCCCGCAGCATGGGCGTCGACGTCGTCTAAGTATCTGAATTCGGGAAGGTCAACTCCTTGTAGTTGACCTTCCCAACTCCCCGTTAGCCCGCGCTACGTTTCCTTCCCGTTATAGAGTCCCCCCACCCACTTCTCGTACCCGTATGTAAAGCAGCGTCTGTTTGCGCTCCATGGAGAGAGTTAACGGCTAGTGGCAGGCGCCGGGGGCATGAGTTAGCTACCGATGTCCGATAACGCTCATCCAGTCGATGAATTCGAATCACCGTGACTAACACATTGAGCCCCGTCGTGAGCACAACGTAAAATCCTAAACGCGCCAGCGGAAGCTAGGATCCCCGAACAGGACGACCGTCTCCGTTGTCGGATCATACGCCATAGCGGCACCCATTCGCGCGGGCGGCGATGAAGGTGGAAAGGCCTGATGCCATCCGCGCCGCCAAACCCACGTGTCGCCAAAATTCGTGCCGGGTTGGAACGCCGTGCTGCCGCCATTTGCGCCTGAGAAACCCAAGGGCGGTGGGCGGTCGCGCTATTGGTGAAGAAGCAATTACGGTAGAATTATCTTAGACGAAGTTAAAACCAGTCCGGGTATGGTGCTGGAGAAGTTGCAGGCGGGCGATGCGAATTGGGAACAGTTGGTGCCGCCGCAGGCAGTGGAATTGATCAGCAACGGCGGCTATTTCGGGTATCGGGCGTCTGCCGGCCAATAAGCGCGCAGCGCTGGAGGGACATGCGGCGAGACTTTTTGATTGCCATGGTTTCCGCTATTGCCTTGTTCGCCGGTCTGGCCGGCGCCCAAACGATCTACAGCTCGCTGGGTCCAGGTGAGACAGCGGCTGCACGCCCTCTTCCCGGGTTCACCGTGGGTGGGGGAGTTTTGCGCAACGATCCTCCGGGGAACGCCGGGGCAATAGGAGCGCAGTCCTTTGTCACAACCGCCTCAGCGACGCTGCAGCGCGTGGATGCCGTAGTGAAGTACCGCTATATCGACGGGATCGCGACCGGACCCGACGACCTCGACCTAACGCTGGCTGCCGACCGAAACGGATTGCCCGGCGACGCCATCGAGACGATCCACTTGATAGGCGTGATGGGCGGCATCCGGAACGCGGTCGCGGTAGTCGCGGCACAGTCGGTACAACACCCGGTGTTGCGGGCACAGACGCGCTATTGGATCGTGCTGGCCCCACCCGACTTGCTGAACAGCGCGTTCGAATGGCTGCCCAGCCCGCTGAAAGTGGCCGCGGAACGGTCTGCAAGTCGTGTTGGCAGCTCGCCGTGGTATCCGGCGTACGACGCGCCGCTGGCGGTGGCGGTTTTGGGCGGCGTTGAGTTCGCGCCGCAACCCTCGATTTCCACGAATGGGATAGTGGACGGAGCCAGTCTGCGCGCCGTAATTTCGCCCGGCGCCTGGGCGACGATTTTCGGAGAGAGCCTCGCCCCACTGACGCGTCCGTGGCAGGAAAGCGATTTCCACGGAGAGGTACTGCCAGTGTCCCTCGAGGGAGTGTCGGTACAGATCGGCGGCAACCTCGCATCGGTCAGCTATGTGAGTCCCACGCAAGTGAATGTGCAAGCCCCGGACGACCTGAGTCTGCAGCCCCTGACCGTGCAGGTGATCACGGCGGCGGGTCCGAGCAAGGTGGCGGTGGCGAACTCCGCGCAGTCCGCACCGGCCTTCTTCACCCTGGGCACGGCGCCGGCTTTGTATGTGGCGGCGGTATTACCCGATGGGACGCTTGCCGGCAGGCCGGGGCTGGTGACCGGTCGCGTGTCGCGTGCAGTGCGGCCCGGTGAGATCATCGCCCTATACGGGTCCAGCCTTGGGGTGACGACGCCGGTGGTGCCTGCAGGCACAATGGTGCGCGCTGCCGCGCCGCTGAGCGACTTGAACGGATTGGTGGTGGGGATTGGCGGGCAGCAAGCAGTGATTCAATTCGCCGGGCTGGTTGGACCTGGGCTATACCAGATCAACGTCGTGGTGCCCGACGTGCCTGATGGGGATCAACCGCTGACAGCGTGGCTGTACGGGCAGCCAACACAGGACGGAGTATTTCTGACCGTGGGCCGCGCCACTCCTTAAGGACGGTGGTATGTCACGAAGCGGCCTTCATCACACTGGATTCGTCGTTCACCCTCGACAAAGCGGGCAGAAGCCTTTTCTGGACAGCATTGAAAAGCACTCCGGATAGAGTCCGGCTAATTTCGCGATTCGTAGTTCGCTAATCATCCAGTTGCGCCAGGGTCGGCCACGCTCCGAACATTGTTTCGTAGGTTATAAAATCCCCTCTAGTCGTGGCTCTTCGCATTGGGGTCAGGGGCCGGGGTTGGGATTCGTGGGAGCATCTCTGCGCGCGTGGCTGCGTTGTAGGCAAACCACGCTTCGATCATGGAACCCTGCATCACATCGTCCTTCTGCACGCGGTCATATGTGTCGGCGTTGGAGTGGTGGGTTCGGGTACCGTACTCCAATCGATCCTGCTGGAAACCGATGCCGTTCAGGCCGATCCACGAAAAGGCCGACGAGTCCGTGCCCCCAGGGCTCGCGGTGGGTCTGAACTGATCCCCACCGAAGACAGCAACGATATGTTGGTCCTTGATGGGCTCAATCCAGGACTTGAAGATGGCCGCCATCTGGGGACTGCCCCCGGCTGATACTCCGCGGAAGCGGCCGGAGCCGCCGTCGTCGTTAAAGTACACGTCCAGCTTGTCGTACTCGGGGGTCTTCACCATGGTAGTGCGTTCAGCGAAGTGCTGCTGCACGTAAGCAGTTGACCCGTAGACGCCCTCTTCTTCGCCGCCCCATAGCGCAATTCGAACCGTACGTGCCATGGGCTTGTGCAGTGCAGCCAAAATGCGCACCGCCTCCATCGCCACTGACGATCCCGTGCCATTATCCGTGGCGCCGGTGCCGCCCTGCCAGCTGTCAAAGTGACCGCCGAGCATAACGACTTCGTCCGGCTTGGTGGTGCCCGGAATCTCGCCGATGACATTGAACGCATTCTCATCTTCCGTCTGATAATCGACGGCGATATCGAAGTTCAGCTTCGGCGTGATACCGTGCTGCAACAGGCGCACGAGGCGGTTATACTGCTCTGCCCCAATGGCAACCATCGGAGGCGGAATCGGATCCTTAGGATTCTCCGACCCTCCATACGTGGAAAAGATTGTACCGCCGTCTCCGTTGTAACCGGGTGTGATGGAAATGGTCACGCCCTCTTCCTTCAAGAATGCATTGATCTCGTTGCGCAGGACCCCGTTCTTCGCATTGGCCAGGGCAAGAGAAGTCGGCGTGTACTCCCACTCGCCTTCACCGGGGCGCCCGCGGCCGCTGGGGTCGCGATTGGCTGCAGCGCCGGCTGCGGCTCCCCGCGCGTCCCCACCGCCCCCGCGCGCGCCTCCGCCCGCCAGTATTTCCTCATCCGTTGGGGAGGGTTGCGCGTCCGGCCGCGTGTGTAGCGTGAGTGGAGCAGGGTCAAACATCAGCAGCGCCTTGCCCTTCAGCTTGCCCGCATATTTGGCGAAATCTGCTTTCGAGTGGATGGGCGCCCACACCGGCTCGACCGTGATCGGTCCGTTCGTCCCAGGCGTCCATGCCAGCGGGAACCCGGTAAACGCAGCATAAACCGGAGTCTCCATGGCGGCGTAGAAATGCTTGATCTGCCACCCGTAGCCAAAACGCCATTTTTCCAGGTGGACATTCTTAAGTCCCCACTGTTCCATCTGCTTCATCGCCCATTCAGCGGCGAGCTTGTGATTGCGGCTATTGGTGACGCGCGGACCATACACTTCAGACATCCAAAAGAGGTTTTCCATTACTTGCGAGTGCTGGAAGGCCTCGGCCTTGATCTGGGCCAGGGCGTCCAGATCGACTTTGTCGCCTCCTATTTCCTGCGCAAAGGAAGCCGGGATGAGGAAGAGGGCCGTAACCATCGCGGCAGCCTGCCTGGAGCGGAGTACATTCATGGAGGTTCTCGCTTTCCCCGGTACGTGACTTTCCCTAGATGGCGTTCGAGGGAAGCCTACCCGGATCAGAAACAAAAAGTCATTTTCGCACGCTATTTGCCCGGAGGTCGGTTTCTGGGAATTTGCGCGCCGCGTCCGGGTTGTCGCTAGCGGCTCAGAGAATGCGCAGTCCCAGATTCCGGTTCGGGTTGAGGGCCTTGAAGCCGGTGCCCTTAGATGTAGCGACTGTGTCGTTGTGCGGGCCGCTCGTGTCGAATCCCGAGGTGTCGGGCGGAGCAACTAGCTTTACTATGACTCCACTGGGCGACTGATTGCCGCGGCTGTTTCATTCGGGAAGGTCAACTCCTGTCGGTTGACCTTCTCCGCTCGCCGTCAACCCGCGCTACGTTTCCTTCCCGTTATAGAGTCCGCCCACCCACTTCTCGTACCCGTTGTAAAGCAGCGTCTGTTTCCGCTCCATCGTTGGAATAAACTGTTCGTACTGTTGCGACCAGCGCGGGTGCGGCTTGTTCGGATTAACGTTCGAATAGAACCCGTACTCATTCGCGTTGACTGTATTCCATAGCGTCGACGGCTGCTTCTTCACGAACTCAATCTTTACAAGAGACTTGCCGCTCTTATATCCATACTTCCAGGGCAGGATCATCCGAATCGGCGCGCCGTTCTGCTTATACAGTGGCTTCCCGTACATACCGGTGGTCACCAGAGCCAGTGGATTCATCGCCTCATCCATTCGCAGGCCCTCCTGGTAAGGCCACGGATACCACGAGAGCTGACCTAGCCCCGGCATCTCCTTCGGTCGCTCCACGCTCACAAACCGTACAAACTTCGCTTCCGCCGTCGGCTCTACTTTCTTGATCAACTCCGAAAGCGGGAACCCCGTCCAGGGAATCGCCATCGACCAGCGCTCCACACAACGATGCCGGTACAGCCGTTCTTCCAACGGCATCATTTTCACGATATCGTCCACATCCAGCGTCAACGGCTTCTTCACCAGCCCCGTGATCTCCAACTTCCACGGGCTGATGATGAACTTGCCCACCTTGTCCTTCACCGCTTCTTTGTTGCTGGCGTCAAATTCGTAGAAATTGTTGTAGCCGGCAGCAGCCTCTTCCGCCGTAACCGGACGGTCCAGGGTGAACTCGCCGTTCCTCTTGGCGGGATACGGCGCGGCCCGCAGCAGCCCCGCTGCTCCCAAAAAACCTGCCGCGGTGAGCAACTGCCGCCGATTCAAGTAAACTGCTTCGGGAGTCGCCTCGCGCTCCGGAATCTCCCAGCCCTTTGGAATACGTATATGCATGTGCCCTCTACTTCTATGGATTATACGTATCCATGACGGATTCAGTAACGATTATTCCCGATTCCCAACAAAACGCCCGCCGGCGTAAGGTGTCAACCCAAGCGCCATCCGATATAGTGGCTATTTAAAAAGTCATGCAACCCCAATCCCTCCTCTCCCGGCGCTCCTTGTTCCGCGCCGCCGCCTGCGCCATCGGCACTCTCCGCTTCCCCATCCTTGGCGCCAACAACCGCATCAACGTTGCCTTCATCGGCACCGGAGGCCGCGGCGGCTGGCTGCTAGACCTCGCTCTCAAACACCGTGCCGCCACCCCCGACATTGAAATCGCCGCCGTCTGCGATGTGTACAGAAAACGTCTCGCCGAAGCCGCGCAACGCGCCGGCGGCGCCCGTACCTACCTGTATCACCAGGAACTCCTTCAACGCAAAGACATCGACGCCGTCTTCATCGCCACGCCCGATCACTGGCACGCGCCCATCACACTGGCCGCGATGAACAGTGGGAAGGACGTCTACGTCGAGAAGCCGATGACGCACACCGTGGAAGAGGGCAGGGAAGTCGCTCACGCCGCCGTCGCACTCAAACGCGTTGTCCAGGTCGGTGTCCAAGCCACCTCATGGACCCGCTGGCACAAGATTAGAGACATTATCCAGTCCGGCCAGATTGGCAAGGTGGTGGCGGTCCAGGGAACCTACAGCCGCAATGATCCGGCCGGCGATTGGAACTGGAAGATCGACCCCGGCGCCGGTCCGCAAGGGAAGGCCGACGACTTCCTCGATTGGAAACAATGGCTCGGCGCCGCCACGCCGCGCGCGTTCGATGCTGACCGTTACTTCCGCTTCCGCAAGTATTGGGACTACTCCGGCGGCATTGCCACTGACTTGCACTATCACATCGCCGCGCCCTTCCACGTCGCTCTCGCCAACGATCACCCCACGCGCGTGGCCGGCATGGGCGGTCTCTGGATCTATAACGATGGCCGCGAAGTGCCCGATACATTTCTTACCGCCGCCGACTATCCTGGTAAATACTCCATGACCATCCAATCGAGCCAGGTCAACGAAAACGGCCCTGTCATGTTAATCCGCGGTACTGAGGGCACCATCCATCTCGGCGACGAATGGGAAGGCCCACAAGGCCGCCAGCGCGATTACGCTCAAATCATCCCCGAAGGACCATTCGCGGAAGCGTTCCAGAAGAAGTACGGAACCGCCGAAGTCCGCGTGGAGAACGTCGGCAATGAAGGCGACCTCAAGCACGTTGACAACTTCCTCGATTGCGTTCGCACGCGGCAGCAGCCCAATTGCCATGCCGATCTTGGTTTCAAGGTCATGACCACCATTGATCTCTCCGTCCGCAGTTATCGCAATGGGCGCGTCTATTACTTCGATTCCGAACGCGAACGCGTCTACCAAAAGAGCTAACTATGGCCAAGGTTAAAGTAGGCATCATCGGCAGCCGCTTTGAGGCGGATATCCACGCCGCTTCGTTTCAACTCATGCCTGAGGAAGCGGAGGTGGTCGCGATCGCGTCGCCAACACCCGGCAACGCCGCCACGCTCGCCGCTCGCTACGGCATCCCGCGCGTCTTCACAGACTACCGCCAGATGCTCGCCGAACCGGATATTGAGATGGTCACCGTCACGGCGCCCAACCGCTTGCATCACCAGATGACACTCGACATCGCGCGCGCCGGCAAGCACGTGGTTTGCGAAAAGCCCCTCTGCATGACGCTCGAAGAAGCCGACGAAATGATCGACGTCTGCCGCCGCCAGGGCGTCCTTCTCTTCTACGCCGAAGAACTCTTCTTCGCGCCGAAATACGTCAAGGCGAAGGAGATGGCAGACCACGGAGCCTTCGGCAAGATCTACCTGGTGAAGCAGAGCGAGAAACACTTCGGACCGCATAGCGACTGGTTTTGGGACGTCAATCAATCGGGCGGCGGCGTCCTCATGGACATGGGCTGCCACAGCATTGCCTTCTGCTATTGGTTCCTCGGGCGCGCCGCCATCAAGAGCGTCTACGCCAACCTCGGCACCTACGTTCACGCCGCTAAGACCAAGGGCGAGGACGATTCGCTCTGCATCATCGAATTCGAAAACGGAGCCGTCGGCATGGCGGAGAACAGTTGGGCTCGTCGCGGAGGCATGGACGATCGTATCGAAGTCTACGGCGAAGGCGGAGTAACTTACGCCAACCTTCACATGGGCAACGCGCTGCCCACTTACAGCGAATACGGCTACGGCTATGCCGTCGAAAAGGCGCCCACCACGAAGGGTTGGACTTATCCCGTCTTCGAAGAGCTATGGAACTACGGCTTCC
>JBDTMC010000305.1:0-9430 GCA_039934475.1 Bryobacteraceae bacterium
GGGCGAGAGCACGCTAGGGGCGACTCGTATGGTGAAGGCAACCCAGCACATCTACCATGATGCGGCGCATCCTTCGGCGCTAGTGCTGCCGGTGATTCCCAAGAAGTAGCGCGGCGGCGGCCCCCTACTTCTCACTTTGTGCGAACCCCGTCGCCCTTCCGTGCGTAACCTCTTGTGGAAGCGCAAGAAGAGCATGAGCACCGCAGTCGAACCAGAAGAGAGCGTCGCGCCGATCAAGCTCGTGCCGGAGCCTCTAAAGCGCCGCCTTCGGCGTGAAACTGTCGGGCCCATCGGCCTCGCCTTCGACCTTCTGCGCCAAACCGCTTCCAACATCTGGCGCAATAAGCTGCGCAGCTTCCTCACCATGTTCGGCATCGCCTGGGGAATCGCATCCCTCGTTCTGATGTCCGCCCTTTCCGACGGGTTCCGCGATGGACAACGCAAGAATATGTCCCAGATCGGCGACAACCTGGTGATGCTCTTCGGCGGCCGCACCTCGAAACAGGCCGGTGGGGAACGCGCTGGACGCCGCGTCTTTCTCCTGGAAAGCGATGTCGCCGCCATTCGCCAGTTCTGCCCGCGGGTGCAGATTGTCGCAGCGGAGATGAAGACGCATGGCGTGAATGTCCGCAGCCCTTTCAACTCCGGCGCATTCCTTACTTTGGGCGCCTCTGAGGAATACCTCAAACTGCGTAACCTCACGCTGGCCGACGGCCGCTCCATCAGCGATGCCGACGTCCGCGAAGGGCGCCGTGTCGCCGTCCTTGGGAACAGCGTGGTCAAGCAACTGTTCGAGAAGCGGCCTGACGTCATTGGCCAGACCATCCAGATCAACAACTATCCGTACCTCGTTATTGGCCGCATGACGGAGAAGGAACAGAACAGCTCCTACGACGGTTGGGATAACGACAAAGTGGTCATTCCCGTCAGTGCGCTGAAGCGCGATTGCCCGCCGAATCGCGAGGTTTACTCGGAAGGCCGCGCCGATACCATCATCTACCGTGGATGGAATTCCGCTGACTGGGAAGAGACGCAGCTCCAGGTGATCCGCACCCTCGGACGCATGCACGGCTTCGATCCCGATGACAAAAAGGCGCTGTATGTATGGGACATGGTGGAAAGCGCCAAGCTTTTCGATTCGGTCTTTGACTCCGGTGAAATCTTCCTCGCTGTCATCGCCCTGGTGACGCTGTCCCTGGGCGGCATCGGCGTGATGAACACCATGATGATGGTGGTTTCCGAACGCGTACAAGAGATCGGTCTCAAGAAGGCTCTGGGCGCCACCCGCATGCGCGTGCTATTAGATTTTTTCCTCGAAGGATTAATGCTTGCGCTGCTGAGCGGCTTGGCCGGCCTCACTCTGGTCCTACTACTCGCCGCCGCTATCAATTCTCTGCCCATGCCGGCCATGTTCTCTGGACTCCCAATCAAGTGGGGCATGCTCGGCTTCGCCACCTCCGCATTGGGTTTGATTGCCGTACTTTCGGCCCTACCTCCGGCGTGGCACGCGGCCCAGCTCACACCAGTGGAAGCCCTTCGCCAGGAGAACTGAAAATGACCTGGCGATATCAGTTCTTCGAAGCTCTAGCGACACTGAAGTATTACCAGCGGCGGACGCTGGTCACCATCCTCAGCCTCGCCTGGGGCGTCACCTGTTTCGTGATCTTGATGTCCTACGGAGACGGTTTTGGCTTCGCCCTCACCAAAGCCTTCCAGGCTGTCGGCCAGGACCTCGTGATCATGTTCGGCGGCCAAACCAGCGAGCAAGCGGGTGGCCTGCGTGCCGGCCGCAAGGTCCAAATCGAGTTTGACGACGCGGCGGCCATCCGCGAGGCGGTGCCTTTGGTCGGCGCCATCTCTCCGGAAACCTACCGCGGCGTCCGCGCCATCCACGGCAGCCGGGAAAAGGACTCCGGTCTGCGTGGCGTCCTCCCCGAATATGGTGTCATCCGCAACATGACCGTCGTCGATGGCCGCTGGATTACACCCGAAGATAACTCTGGCCAGCACCGCGTCGCCGTCCTGGGGGCCAAAGTCGCTAAAGAACTGTTCGCCGGATCCCCGCCCGTCGGTGAAGAGATTACACTCAACGGAATCCGCTTCACGGTCATCGGCCTCCTCGAAAGCAAACTCCAGATCGCCAACTACAACCGGCCCGACAATGAGTGCATCTTCATTCCGTATGGGTCGTATGGCGTCTTCGGCGACAAGCGCTCCCCGATGTTCCTTGTCTGGATGCCCGTCTCCGGAGCCATGCGCGTGGAAGCCGTGAAACAGGTACGCGCCAAAATGGCTGAGATCCATCGTTTTGCGCCGAACGACGAAAAGGCCGTCGAAATCATGGCCTTCAGCCAGTTCATGACCATCATCGACGGCATGACCCTGGCGGTGAAACTCCTGCTCGGTTTTGTGGGCGCGCTGACACTCGCCATTGGAGGCGTGGGCCTCGCCAACATCATGCTCGCCAGCGTCATTGACCGGACACGTGAGATCGGCATGATGAAGGCCCTCGGCAGTTTCCGCCGCCAAGTACTGCGGCAGTTCCTCATTGAGGCATCGTTGATCGTGGGCGCGGGAGGCGCGCTTGGCATCGGATTGGGCGCCGTCGTCACCTGGCTCGTCGGTTCCATGCCGTTCCTCGGCCCGTTGTTCAAGGACGAGAGCGGCGCCGGCAGCATCGACCTCCATGTCTCCGTGCCTGCCATCCTGATCTCCACCGCCGTGCTGCTGTTCGTCGGGTTGGTAGCGGGCATGATACCCGCCCTCAAAGCCTCCCGGCTCGATCCCATCAAAGCTCTTCACTACGAATAGATCCGCGCACAGCCACGCGCAACCACTATTCTGATAAGAATGCGTGCTGCCCTTGAGCGGTATTTTGAATTCAACCGCCTGGGCACGAACTGGAAGACGGAGATCCTCGCCGGCTGCACCACGTTCGTGACCATGGCCTATATCATTTTTGTCAATCCATCAATCCTGGCGGAAGCGGGCATGCCTTTTGCCGCCGTCATGACCGCCACCTGTCTCGCCTCCGCTCTCGGCAGCATCATGATGGGCGCGGTCGCCCGCTACCCCATTGCTCTGGCGCCCGGTATGGGCCTGAACGCTTACTTCACTTACACTGTGGTTCGCGGGATGAATGTCCCCTGGGAAGTCGCCCTCGGGGCGGTCTTTATCTCCGGCCTTGTGTTCCTGGTGCTCACGATGGTGGGTATCCGCCAGCTCATCGTGAATGCAATTCCCACCGAACTCTACTCGGCCGTCGCCGTCGGCATCGGCCTCTTCATTGCCCTCATCGGATTTCGCAACTCCGGCCTCGTGGTCACCAATTCCGCCACCATGGTGGGCATGGGCAGCCTAGGCAATCCACATACGCAGCTGGCTTTGTTCGGCCTGCTGCTGACCGCCGTCCTGATGACCTGGAATGTCCGCGCCGCCATGCTCATCGGAGTCCTCGGAACCACCGCCGCCGGAATCGCCGCGGGTCTGGTCACATGGCGTCCGGAGGTCTTCGATCTCACTCAACTGGGCCGCACCGCTCTGCATCTCAATGTGCGCGCGGCTGCCAAGCTGGGCTTGCTCGAGATCGTCTTCGTGTTCCTCTTCGTTGATCTGTTCGACAACATCGGCACCCTGGTCGGCGTGGGCAAGAAGGCTGGCCTGTTTAACGAAGCCAATCGTATTCCGCGCATGAACCAGATCCTGCTCTCTGACGCCACTGCCACCATCGGAGGATCCCTTCTCGGAACCTCCACCGTAGTCAGCTACATCGAAAGCGCCGCTGGAGTTGTCGCAGGTGGCCGCAGCGGCGTCACGGCCATTGTCACCGGTCTGCTTTTCCTACTGGCGCTGCTGATCGCGCCTGTGATCGGCGCCATTCCCCCTTCCGCCACTGCGCCAGCGCTGATTCTGGTGGGTGCCCTGATGATCTCTCAAGCCGCCGAAATCCACTGGTCCAATCCCTTGGTCGCCATCCCGGCGTTCCTCACCATCACCACCATTCCGCTCACGTTCAGCATCGCCAACGGCCTCGCCTTCGGCTTCACCGCGCATACGCTCTTGCGCGTGTTCCGGGGCGAATTCCGCCAGGTGAACTGGCTGGTGTACGTCTTGACCGCGTTGTTTTTAGCGCGTTTTGTCTACCTTGCCCGCGGCTGACCTACTCTGCCATCAGCCGCCGCGCGCGCACAAACACGGCCCGCAGCATCTCCTCAGTCAACTTCCCGGTAGACGTGTTCTGCTGGCTCGGATGGTAGGAAGAGACAATCGCCGCGGAATGCCCGGGGATGCGATATTCCCGGTCGTGTGCGAACACAAACGGACTCCTGCTGCCAATCACTCCTCTATCCTTCAAGATAGAAAGGTACAGATCAAAGGCTAGTTTCCCCAACGCCACAACCACACGCACGTCAGGCAGTAGGTCGATTTCCCGCTCCAACCAAACCCGGCAGTTGCGAAACTCTTCCGGTGTCGGCTTGTTGCCCGGCGGAGCACAATGCGCCCCCGCGGTAATGTAGGCGTCCGTCAGCGTCTGCCCGTCTTCCCTCGAAACGCTAGTGGGAATCGAAGCGAATCCAGTTTCGTGCAGCACCCGATAGAGAATCTCGCCCGATGCATCCCCTGTGAACATCCGGCCAGTACGATTGGATCCATGCGCGCCGGGCGCCAGCCCAAGGATCAGAACACGCCCCTCCGGATCGCCGAACGAAGGAACCGGCTTCCCCCAATAGTCCCAGTCGCGAAACGCCCGCCTCTTCTCAATCGCCACGGCGCGGCTATGCGCGATGAGGCGCGGACATTGCACGCAGGCGACAATCTCGTCCTGCAGCACTTTCAGTTGTTGAATCCGGTTCAAGACCTCAGTCTAGCAACGGTTATTCGCTGTAGATGTTGATCTGCCCGATGCCGCCCTGCACGTCGACGCGTACCGCCACTTTGGCACGCCCGTAGGACTCGTTCACCCAGGAATCGGCTTCTTTGGTCATGCCATGCACGCTGATTTCGCCGATGCCGCCTTTGGCCTTCGCGATGGCGCCGACGTCCTTCGGAATGCGGACCGTCGCCTCGCCCACGCCACCACGGATGTTCAAATCGAAGCTATGTTTCGGCGCGGAGCTGAACTTGATCTCCGTCTGTCCTGCGCCCATCTTGACGTTTACACTGCGCAACGTCAGCCCGCCCAAATCCAGTCGCGCTTCGCCCGCCCCCAGACTCGCGTCCAGATCAGTCGCCATCGAATCGTTCAGTTTTACGGTCCAATTGTTTACCACAGTCCCTGTAGTACCGCTGGCGCCGGTCTGTGCCACGCTCAACTGTCCTCGGAATCCCGTCTGCTCATACTTCACTTCGGGCTTCCACGAATCCACGTTGTAACGAAACTCACCTTCCATCAGCTTCTCGGCGCCTCCGCGAAGTGTCAGCTCTCCCGCGGCCATCTTTATTTCGGCGTGCACAATCTCCGCCTTCGGCAGATCGACGCTGCGCGTCTCGGTTCGGGTTTCGCCAACCGGTTGGCCGACGTTGAAGGTGCAAGCGGTCAGCGATAGAAGCAGCGGAGCCAATGCGAACAGGCTCGCCTTGCGAACTGATTTGGATGTCATGAGCTTCCCTGTCATCTAGTGATAACGAGGTGATGATACCGAAAGTTCAGACCTGTCGTGATAACTGTTGTGCCAGGTTTCTCAGGGAGGGCGTCACAATCTCGCTCTCCTGTACCACCGGTGGGCCATCCAAGACCGGTTCGCAGACTGCCTCGCGGAACACAGCAACCAGCCGAGGGTCCCGCCAGCCCTTGTCCACTTCCTTAGCGAGCAAATCGAGTGCCTCGGTATGCGTCAGGGGCGCTTTGTAGCTCCGACGGCTTACCAGTGCGTCGTAGATGTCCACCGTCTGCATGATCCGTGCCAGAAGGGGAATCTCTTCACCCGCCAGGCCGTCGGGATAACCACCCCCATCCCACCGTTCGTGATGTGACCGGATAATGGGGAGCACAGGCGCCAGGCTCTTCATGGGCCGGCAAATCTCCTCGCCCATGATAGTGTGCCTGCACATCACCGACCACTCTTCCTCATCCAGGCGACCGGGCTTGAACAGGATCGCGTCCGGCACGCACACCTTCCCGATATCGTGCAGATACACGCCGCGCCTCAAGGCCTGCAACTCTACCTGCCCCAATCCCAGCGCTTCACCCATTGCCACGGCGTACTTCGACAGCCGTCCACAGTGGTCGCCCGTTCCTTTGTCGCGCTGCTCCACTGCCCGCGCCAGGGCGAACAGGATCGTTTCCGCCTCATCCAGCGAGTCGATCGCCGATTTGTGCCGCAACATCGAACGAATTCGCGTCCTCACCACCTCCGGATGCAGCGGCTTCAATAGAAACTCGTCCGCTCCTGAGGCGATGCCCGCCACCTCGCTCTCCACACCTTGAATGCTTGTCAGGATCAGGATGGGAATCAGGTGCGTCCGGCGATCAGCCTTCACCCGCCGGCAGAAATCGGGACCACTTAGCTCAGGTAGCACCATGTCCACAATCAAGAGGTCCACCCGCTCCTTCTGCAGGATCGAGAAGGCGTGGGCCGGCCCTTCCGCTTCGAAAATCCGGTAGGGGAACGCCCGTAGCGTCGCCCGAATCACTTTGCGGTTGATGGCAACCCCGTCCACAATCAAAATCGCCGGCGATTCGTGGACCAGGAAGAGACTGCCCTCCCGATCAAATATGTCGCCAGTTGTGGCCAATCCGATCGGGAAGATACTCTTTGCTGCTGCCATAGTCGGTTGATAAAAACAAATGCCCGCACTTCTCCTATCGGTCACGATGCCTTCTGGGTTTAGTTGTTCCTCTCAAAATGGCTTATTTTAGGGAGTAAGGGATTTCGCACTATGAACAAATGCTTCCTCGCTTTGCTCGCTGCCGCGTCGTTGCTGCCCGCCCAGACTCTTGAAAAGCACGACCGCGAATTCGGCATGAGCGCCCTCCACGCTTCGCGCAAGCTCTTCCTCGATTCCGTGGCCGGCCTCTCCCCGGCGCAATGGGCTTTCAAGGCCTCACCCACCTCCTGGTCCATCGCCGAGTGCGCCGAGCACATTGCGCTGAGCGAAGAAATGATTTTCCAGCTCGCTACCAAGAAGATCCTCGAATCACCTGCCACACCGGAGAAGGCCGCCGAAGTGAAGGGTAAAGAAGAACTGATCCTGCAGAAGATCACGGATCGCTCCCATAAGGCCCAGGCGCCCGAGATGCTGAAACCCTCCGGCCGCTTCAAGACTCCCGCCGAAGCCGTCGCCTTCTTCAAGAAGCTCCGCGACGAGCACATTGCGTACCTCAATACGACGCAAGACCCCCTGCGCGTCCACTTCATGCCTAGTGCCTTCGGCCAACAGGATGCCTATCAGTGGATCATCTATATGTCCGGTCATACGGAACGGCACACCCTGCAAATCCTTGAAGTCAAAGCCTCCCCGGACTACCCGAAGAGCTAAGCGCCGCGCTCCGGGGGCGTTCGCGCGTCCCCGGAAACTCCACCCCTCCCTACGGCTTCCCTCCCTTCACGCGGTATCATAAGAACAGCAAGTCGTCCGTTTCTGGCGTACGCAACACCCCCATGTCCGACCAAACAGCATCCAAGCCTAGTATCAACAGTTGGCTCGAAGACGAGCTTTATCAGCAATATCTGAACGACCGCAAGGCGGTTGACGAGAGCTGGAAGACGATCTTCGAAACCAACGGCGGCTCCAAACCCACGACGGGCAATGGCATCGCCGCAACGGTCCCAGTCGCACCGAAATCCGCTATTGTGACCCAACCCGCCCCTGCCATCCAGGCCGGTCCGGCCGAACAGCTTGTTGCCTTGCGTGGCGCCGCGGCCCGCATCGCGGAGAACATGCAGGCCAGCCTGTCGGTGCCCACCGCCACTTCCCAGCGCTCCATCCCGGTGAAAGTGATCGACGAGAATCGCCGTATCCTCAACCACCACCGCGCCCTCGCCGGCAAAGGCAAGCTGTCCTATACCCACATCATCGGTTGGGCCATTGTCAAAGCACTGAAAGACGTGCCGGCCATCAACAACGCCTACGTGGAAAACGGCGGCGAAGCCTACCGCGTCCTGCGCAGCCAGATCGCCATTGGTATCGCCGTGGACGTGGCCGGTAAAGACGGCACGCGCAGCCTGATGGTGCCCAATATCAAGAACGCCGGTGGCATGAACTTCGCCCAATACGCAGACGCCTTCGACGACATCGTCAAACGCGCCCGCGCCGCCAAACTCGGGCTTCCGGACTTCACAGGCACTACGATTTCGCTTACCAATCCCGGCACCGTGGGCACCGTGGCCAGCGTACCCCGCCTCATGCCCGGTCAGGGCGCCATCATCGCCACCGGAACCATCGACTACCCTGCCGAATACCAGGGCGTAACAGACGAGATGCGCACCATGCTCGGCCTCAGCAAGGTGATGAACGTTACCTGTACTTACGATCACCGCGTGATCCAGGGCGCTGAATCCGGCGCTTTCCTCGGCCGCCTCCAGGCACTGCTTCAGGGCGAAGACAATTTCTACGACCGTATTTTCGCCGACCTTCGCGTCCCCTACCACCCGGTGAAGTGGGAACCCGACCGCCACACCAGCCTCCCCGGCGCCGGCGGCTCCGGCCGTACCGCTGAGATCGCCAAAGAAGCCGCCGTCCTGCAGTTGATCAACGCGTACCGCGTGCGCGGCCACTTGATCGCCGACCTCGATCCGCTGGGCACTGAACCCAGCTACCACGCCGAACTCGATCCCGCTACTTACGGTCTCACCATCTGGGATCTGGACCGTGAATTCCTTACCGGGAACCTGGGCCAGGAAATCAGCGATGGAGCTCTGTCTCTCGAACGCGCCACGCTGCGCCAGATCCTCGAGACTCTGCGCCAAACGTACTGCGCCAAAATCGGCTGCGAGTACATGAACATCCAGCATCCGGAGCAAAAGCGCTGGCTGCAGCAGCACATGGAGCCGAAGGCCAACGCCTGGCCTCTCGATCGCGAGACTCGCGTCCGCATCCTCGAACGGCTAATGGAAGCCGAAGGCTTTGAGCATTTCCTTCACGCCCGCTTTGTCGGCCAGAAGCGCTTCTCGCTCGAAGGCGGCGAAACGGCCATGGCCATCCTCGACGAAATTCTCGAACTCGCCGCGCACGGTAATGTTCACGAGATCGTCGTCGGCATGGCCCACCGCGGCCGCCTCACCGTCCTCGCCAATCTGGTGGGCAAGGCGATGACGCAGATCTTCAGCGAATTCGAAGGCAATGTCGATCCCGATAGCACACAGGGTTCGGGCGATGTGAAATACCACCTCGGTTCTTCGGGCATTCGCAGGACCACATCCGGCCGCGATATCACAGTCTCGGTGGCACCCAACCCCAGCCACTTGGAAGCTGTCGATCCCGTTGTGGA
>JBDTMC010000306.1:0-9421 GCA_039934475.1 Bryobacteraceae bacterium
AACGGCCGCGGCCGTGGTGTACCATAGCGCGACGGGAAAAATTAGGACAGGCACGAATTTCCACCTAGAAACACTTCCATCGGTTCAGTAAGTTACAGGGGTCGGAAAATCATGCCAGTCCTATTTTTCGCCGTAACTTGCCGCCGTGGTTAGTTAGCACGTGGGCTTGATGTTTTGATTTATGTGGAAGAAGTTCGTGGGATCGTATTTCGCTTTGATCGCGGCCAAACGGGCGTAATTGCCCCGGTAAGTCGCGCGAATGCGGTCCTCGCCTTCGTCCATCATGAAGTTCATGTAACCACCACCCGCACCGAACGGATGGAGATCGTTGTAATAGCTCTTTGCCCAGTCAGTGATTTTGCCCGCGTTGGCCGGATCGGCGTCCACGCCGACGATTACTTCGCTCCAAACGACATCGCGATAGCTGAAAGCGGTGTCGGCCTCGGCGACGCGATTCACCTTCCCGTTCACTGGGTAGAGGTGCATGGTGGATTGCCAAGTGGGAAGCTTGGCCGCATGTTCAAGGTGCTTTTCGATCGCGGCATCGGAGAGTTCCTTGAAGAAATCGGCTTTCCAATACCATTGCAGACCGGCGGGGTAGATGGGGTCGAACATTCCCTGCAGCATGGGGAACGGCATCGGCGCGAAGAACTCGAATGCCGGCGGGCGATAGCAGCGAATCGGCTCCAGAATCGCATTCGCCTGCTCAATGGACCCTTGATAGCACCAGACGATGCCGCACATGGTGCGGAGGTGCAATTCCTCAGGAAAAGGCGGACCAGGAGGAACACCGAGGACGGCGAAGAAGCCGTTCATCTCTTCCGGCGCCTGGGTGATGAATTCCCGGTACCATTTCATGACGTCGGCCGCATCCTCGAGATTCCAGAGCATGGGACCGGCGCACACGACGCTCACCGGATGGGCTTCGAAGAGGAACGAAGTGACGATGCCGAAGTTGCCGCCTCCGCCGCGCACGGCCCAGAACAAATCGGGATTCTCGTCAGCGCTGGCGACGACGAAGGTACCGTCAGCGAGCACCATGTCAACGGAGAGCAAGTTGTCGATGGTGAGTCCATGTTTGCGGCTGAGATGTCCCATGCCGCCGCCGAGGGTGAGGCCGGCAACGCCGGTGCTGGCGATGATTCCAGAGGGGACGGCCAGGCCAAAGGCGTGTGTCGCATGGTCCACGTCACTCCATTTGCAGCCGGCGCCCACCAACACGGTGCGTTCAGAAGGATCGACCCTGACGTAGTTGATCGCCGAGAGATCGATTACCAAGCCGTCGTCGCAGACCCCGAGGCCGGCCGCGTTGTGCCCGCCTCCGCGGATGGAGACTTGCAGGCCATTGGCTTTCGCCATGCGCACGGCAGTCATCACGTCGGCGACTCCGGTGCACATGGCAATGAGCGCAGGGCGCCGATCAATCATCCCGTTGTAAACTTTTCTTGACTCGTCATAGTGCGTATCCCCTGGTTCGAGGACCGCGCCGCGGAACTGTCCGCGAAATTCACTAATCGCTTGTTGTAACGACATACGACTACTTTGCACGATGAGGCGTTCTAAGAGCGTTCTGCCGAGGCCGCTTTAGCCGTTCCGGAGTAAAGAAGTAACAACCGGCGGTGGAACGCAAGCGATCCGGATTGCTGTGCCGACTCAGCCCCGCGCTGGAAGCTGGCACGGGCCGCGTCCACTTTCCCGTTAGCGGCCAGATACTCGCCCTGCACTCGATGTAACTCGGCGAGGGTCCATTGCTCGCCGTTTTTGCCGGCGACAGCAAAGCCATTGGAGAGACTGGCCAGAGCCTCACCAACCAATCCGGCGCGCCAGAGTGTTTCCGCGAGAAGAGCCAGATAATAGGGCAGGCGGATTTCAGCGCCGAGGCTGCGCATACCGGCCAAACCTTCGCGCATTTGCGCCAGGCCGGCGGCGGATTCGCCTTGTGCCGCACGGGCCCAACCAGTAAGGATCCTAGCGATGGCAAGGTAATACGTGAAGCCGTGGCGGGCGCAAAGCTCGACTGCCTGCCGTCCGCGCTCGAGCGCAGCGCGGCTGTCGTTCTGAAACACGTGTAACATCGTGGCATAGTCAAGAGCGATCGCTTCGCTGAAGGGATGACGCAGTTGTCTCCCCGTGGCGATCGCTTGCGATGCGAATTCTTCGGCGCCGAGTGAGTCGTTACGATGCCACGCGAGATGAGCTCGGTAGGAACGGCAGAAGACACCAAGATCGGGACCGGCGAACAAGGCGAGGACCGAGTCCGCGGTGCCGCCGTGTGCGTTGAAGGCGGTGTTGATGTGGTGAACAGCGGCTTCAAGCTGGCCAAGGTGGAAGAGGATGCTGCCGAGGAAGAAATTGCCAGCCAAAATGAGCGCGGGAGTCTGATCGCGTTCGGCCAAACTAAGGAATTCCAAGGCGGCTTGGCGCGATCGTTCCAGATCGCCGCGGACGGTATGAAAGACCCAATCACCGCTGAGGATGGCGAAGATATTGCGATTGTCGAAGCACCTGGAAAGCCGCAAAGCCCGTTCGTACGTTGCGCCGACTTCAGTGGCGGAGTAGCCTTCGGTTGTCACCAGCGTTGGCCCGAGGGTGACTAGCAAATCCAGTTCCTGCTTGAGTCTGCGGTCCGACTCGGGAAAGGCGCGGCAAAGTGCGAGCGCACGGCGCAGCAAGTCTGCGGCCTCAGCGTCGGCGTATCGCTGTCGGGCGTAGGTTGCGGCGCGCCAGTAGTTCTCGATCGCTTCTTCGGGCATGCCGGCTTGTTCGAAGTGCGAAGCGATCTGCCCGGTCCAATTGTCAAAGTCGGCCGCATATACTTCGACCAGAGCACGGGCCACACGACGGTGCAGATAGCGCTGGCGGACGACTCCGAGTTCGGCACAGGCGACTTCGCGCAGACGGTCGTGGGTGAAGTCGTACTCGGAAGGTCCGCGGCTTTCGATGATGCGCCGGCGCCATAGTTCGTCAAGAGCTTGAGATACGCTGGCATCATCCCAATCTGTGGCCTTGCCCAGTAGGTCGAAAGAAAAAGGGCGACCGACAACGCTGGCGAGACCAGCCAGTTCGTACGAAGCTGGCGTCAACTGAGCCAGGCGCGCGGCGATCACGGCATGCACTCGCGTGCTCTGCATTCCGGCACGGACGGTCTCTACGACAAACAGCGGGTTCCCCTGAGTGGCCTTATAGATCTCGCCAAGATTCTCGCTGCCGAGCGCTTTGGCCGATTCGAGGCGCGCCAGTTCGACGGTTTCGTCGGCGTCCAATGGCTCGAGCGGAATCTCAATGACCATGCCTGTGGGACGGAGACCGGCCAAGAAGCGGGTGAACGGATGTTCGCGGCCTACTTCTTCCGCGCGCACCGTTCCCATAAGGAGGACGTGGGAGGCAGCGGGCGAAGTCAATAGAGCACTGAGCCACTCAAACGAATCGGAATCGCACCACTGCATATCATCGAGGTAGAGCAGCAATGGCTTGCGGCTTTTAGCGAAAGCGGCGCTGAGGGACTCGTAGAAGTGAAGGCGCTGCCAGCTTTCGGCTAGCGGGCTGTGCTGCCCGGGAACGAACCCTTCCAGCGAGGAAAACTGTTCGCGGATTTCCGGCACCAAGCGGACGAGCTCAGCCAATTGCTGGGGCCTGAGATTTTGCCAGCCGACGCGAACGGCGTCGGACCGAAGCCACTCCGCCACAGGGGCATAAGCCAACTGCCCCTGACCCGCATAACATCGGCTGTGAGCGGCCGCGTAACCTTGGCGCAGGCAGGATTGATAGAGCTCGTCGGCAAGGCGTGTTTTGCCGATGCCCGGTTCGCCGGATATGACGGCTACGCGCGGCCCTTCTTCCGCAGCCCATTGCCAAGCCGATACCAGGCGCTGCCATTCCGTTGCGCGGCCAACCAGAACACCCACTTTCTGCAGTTGCACGGCGGGCTTCGCCGCGGGAGGCGCGAGTGATCCAGGCTTCGATTCGCGGGGGGGGTCCGGTTCCGCTTTTAGGATTCGCTCAAACAGCTCCAGAGTGGACGGACCGGGTTCGACGCCCATCTCGCGGCGCAACACTCGCATGCACTGGTGATAGGCGCGTAACGCGCTGGAACGATCGTTGTTAGCGGCGTGGAGCCGGATCAGCAACTGATGGTGCGATTCGCTTAACGAGTCGATGGCGACGAGCCGCTCGGCGCAGGGAATGGCGGCAGCGTAATCCTGCTGCTCTTCGAGGAGCGTCGAAAGGCGATGCAGCGCCTCTGACATTCGCCGGCGGTAGTCATCGCGGAGAGGCGTGATCCAGTCGTCGTAGAGGGCCGGCAGAAGGTCGTCCTCATAGAGCTGAGCGGCGGTGCTGAGGGATTGAATCTCGCCCTGGCGATTGTTCTCTAAGCGCGCGGCGACGACCTCGGTAAGGGCCGCCTGGAAATCGACGGCGTCGATGGTGCAATCGACACCCTGGCGCCATCGGACGGAGAGATGATTGGAGACGAGGAAGTCGCATCCGGCCGGCAAAGCCCGTTTGAGATGGTGGAGCAGCTGACGTAGGTTGGTGCGGGCCTGGCTTTCGCTTGAGGTCGGCCAGAGCATGAAGGCCAAGTGCTCGCGCGGATGCGGTGAATCGCCATGAAGGATGAGATAGGCGATCAAGGACTGGAGACGGTTCGTGTTGATGGCGGTGACCGGGTGGCCCGCGAAGCTCATGCGCAGGTTACCGAATAAGTTAATCCGCATCAGTGTTGCCTATGTAGTTTACGACGGTTCGGGGTAAGACACGGAAGGCGGCTTACGCCTTAGAGCGGTGCACTGTTTGACGCGCAATGGGCGATATGCCAATATGAGCATGTGCGGGCGGAATGAAGAACCTCACGTGGCTTGCCGATTCTCGCTCCAGGGTGAAATCATTCCCGGCCAGGGTGCGTGACGATATCGGCTACGCATTGTACACGGCACAGCTAGGCGAAACTAGCGTTAAGGCCAAGCCGTTGCATGGCTTCGGCGAAAATGTCATCGAGATCTCGGCGTATGATGCGAGCGGGGCCTACAGGGCGGTCTATACGGTTTCCATTGGGGATTCGATTTATGTGATCCACGCCTTCCAGAAGAAGTCTAAGTCAGGGATCGCCACGCCTAAGCCCGAACTCGATCTGGTGCGGCAGCGGCTTCAGCTATTGCGAAACGAGGTGAGGAATGCCAAGAAGAAGACCTCTTGACCATGAGTCCAGCACGGGCAACGTGTTCGCCGACCTCGGGTTGCCCGATGCCGACGAGCATCTGATCAAAGCCGGACTAGTGGTTCGTATCGATAAAACCATTCGGCAACGAAAGCTGACGCAAGCGGCGGCTGCAGAGCTTATGGGTATTGATCAGCCTAAGGTATCTGCGATGTTGGGCGGTCAGTTCCGAGGCTATTCGGTTGAGCGCCTTATGCGCTTCCTGGTGGCGCTGGGACACGATGTGGAGATCGTAGTGAAGCCAAGGAAGAGTGGTACAGCCGAACTTCGCGTCGCGTAGGAGGCGCGGTGATTAGTCCTGCGTAGACGCGCAACGCCGGCAGGCCTCTGCTATCGTGGTTTCTATGTCTTTTTCCCCGTTGAACCCTCCGCGGCGATTGCTGTTTGGACCGGGTCCGTCGCCGGTGCATCCGCGCGTTTATGAAGCGATGTCGAAGCCGATTGTTGGGCATTTGGATGCCTACTTCTTCGATGTTGTCGAGGATATTCGTAAGCTGCTGGCAGAGGCATACGGGACGACGAACTTCTTTACGATGGCAATTTCGGGGACCGGGAGCGCGGGTATGGAAACTTGCGTCTCCAATTTTGTGGAGCCGGGTTCGAAGTTTGCGGTGTTTGCGAATGGGTTCTTCTGTGACCGACTGGCGGAGATGGGCAAGAGGAATGGCGCCGAGGTGATCCGGTTCGATAAGCCATGGGGCGAAACCTTCAGCGATGAAGAAGCGGCTGAGTTTATTCATCGTGAGAAGCCGCATACTGTCGCCTTTGTTCATGCGGAGACTTCTACCGGCGTGGAACAGAAGGGGAAGGCCATTTGCCAGGCGGCGCGCGAGGTTGACGCGCTGGTGATTGCCGATTGCGTGACGTCGCTGGGTGCGATTCCGATCAACCTGGATGACACGGGGATCGATATCGCATATAGCTGCTCGCAGAAGGGATTGGGGTGTCCTCCGGGACTTTCTCCCATTACCGTGAATGAACGGGCGATGGAGCGGCGGCGTGCGCGGAAGACGTCGTCTCCGGTTTGGTATTTCGATTTGAAACTGTTGGATGAGTATTTCGATGGGGCCAAGCGATATCACCATACGGCGCCGATCACCATGTTTTACGCGCTGCGGGAGGCACTGCTGGTGATGCACGAAGAGGGCCTGGCGAACCGGTTCGAACGGCACCGGCGGAATCACCTGGCCTTTGTGGCGGGTCTGGAAGCGATGGGTCTGACGATGCATGTTGCGGAGGGCAAGCGGCTGTGGACACTGAACACACCGCGGGTTCCAGAGGGAATCACCGATATGGCGATCCGCAAGCGCCTGCTGGACGAAGAGGGGATCGAGATTGCGGGTGGGTTTGGACAGTTAGCTGGGAAGGTGTTCCGCATCGGGACGATGGGTTATGGGTCACGGGAGGAGAACATTCTGCTGCTGTTGACGGCGTTGGAGAGGGCCTTCCGGGCAGAGGGGTTTGCGGTAAAAGAGTCCGGGCGGGCGGTGGCGGAATCGATGTACGCCACCGTGTAGGGAAGTTACCCACCCGGACGTAACGGCACCGGTTACTGGCTGCCGAAGCGTTCCTGAAACATCTTCAGGAAATGGCCATGCAGCTTTTCTGCTTTCGCCTGCTGGTCAGGCGTAAGCAGAGCCCAGAACTGCTCGGCAGCCAGCGCCTTCTGTACTACGATCTGCGAGCCGATGGCGGCTTGGGCGTTGGCGATGACGGTGAGCTCGGCTTGCGACTTATTCGCCTTTACCGCCTCAACCATAGCCTGGTGCCCCTGAAACACCTGTTGCGCCAGAGGCTTGGTGGCCTGGTGCGAGGCTTGCATGATGGCCTTCGCCTGGGTCTTCTGAGTATCGGTTAGATCCAGGTACGTTGCCACAAATTCAAAACGATGGGCTCGGTGGCCCTGCCAGGGCGCCTTGCCGGTGGCCTGCGCCATTACGCCACCCACGGCGACGATGGTTACCAGGCCGAGAGCGATTAAGGTCTTCTTTAAAGTCATTGTCTGTGGACCTCTCCACAACTCGATCTTGCCGGAGCTGTGTAAGCGCAGTATGTAGCGGACGTAAATGTCTGTAAATGGTTCGGACTCGGGCCGGCGGGGCGTGCTACATATGGGCTGTGCGGATTCTGCTGATTGACGACGATGTGGAGTTGTGCGCGCTGTTGCGCGAATTCCTGGAGCGCGAGGGCTTTGCAGTGGAGTGCGAGCACAATGGGGCTCACGCGGTAGAGCGCACGCTGCGCGAAGCGCCGGATGTTGTGGTTCTAGACGTGATGCTGCCCGGTCTGGACGGCTTCGAGATCCTGCGGCGCCTGCGGCCGAAGAGTAAAGTGCCGATCCTGATGCTGACGGCACGCGGAGAAGATGTGGATCGGATCATCGGCCTGGAGTTGGGCGCTGATGACTATCTGCCGAAACCGTTTAATCCGCGGGAGCTGACGGCTCGCATTCGGGCGATTCTGCGGCGTACGGAACCGCGGGTAGCCACGGGTGGGCGAATTGAAGTGAACGGTATTGCATTGGATCCGGAATCGCGCGAGGTAACTGCGTACGGGCGCAAGGTAGAAGTCACCACCTTCGAGTTCGACATTCTAGAGATGCTGATGCGGGCAGCGGGGCGAGTGCTGTCGCGCGATGCCTTGATGGAGAACCTGTACAACCGCAAGGCTACGCCCTTTGACCGGTCTATCGACATGCATGTCAGCCACCTGCGTAAGAAACTGGAAACGGGTCCACCGCTGATCAAGACGATTCGCGGGGTGGGCTACCAGTTCTGCCGGACGCGGGAGGAGGGCCTGGAGTGAGGTCGCTGTTCGCGCGGATTTTGTTGTGGTTTGTGGTGACGATCGGCGTGACTGCGGTGGGCCTGTTCTTGACCGCCGCGGTTACGTTCACAGGGGCGCAGCCGCGCCAGACTCCGTTCGCACTCTTAGTGACGCTGCAACTGGCTGAGGCCCGCGAGGCGTACGAACGCGGGGGACAAGCGGAACTGGCAGTAAAGCTGGAGCAGTACCGCAGCGTGCTGAAACTCGGGGCGATGATGACCGATGCGAACGGGCGCGACCTGGTGAGCGGTGAGGACAGGAGCGATCTGATTCGGGCGGCGCTCGACCGGCCCCGATTCCCGTTGATGCGACAGCAAAACTTCGTACTTGCCAGACAGGACGACACGGGGAAGTATTGGTTTCTGCTGGAGCTGCCTCGCGGGCGGTTTCTGAGTTGGATGACGCATCCGCAGTTCCTACCAATCCTCGGGCTGGCCGTGCTGTTGTGCTATCTGCTGGCGTATAGCCTGACGCGGCCGGTCCGTTCGCTGCAGACGGCGGTGGACCGGTTTGGCCAGGGTGACTTAACGGCTCGCGTGCAAAGCGAGCGGAGTGATGAGCTAGGACAGTTGGCGCGGACGTTCGACCGGATGGCGGACCGGATTCAGACCCTTCTTACGGCCGAGAGGCGGCTGCTACTCGACATTTCGCACGAGCTGCGAAGCCCTTTGGCGCGCCTGGCGATTGCGGTGGAACTGGCGCGGTCTGGCGAAGATCGTAATAAGGCGTTGGACCGGATTCAGCGGGAGTCGGACCGGCTAAATGAGTTAGTCAGCGAGTTATTGCAGGTGACTCGGGCGGAGGGGGATCCTCACTCCCTGGCGTTTGAGACGGTGCATTTGGACGAGTTGCTGGGCGTGGTGGTGGAGGATGCCAGACTGGAGGCCGGGGCGCGAGGGGTAGAGGTCACGCTACAGCCTGCGGAACGGGTGACCTTTCATGGAAATCCGGAGTTGCTGCGGCGCGCGATTGAGAATGTGGTGCGAAATGCGATTCGGTATGCGCCGCCGAAAACGACGATTACGGTGTCTGTGGAGACCGGCGCAGGGGTCACAATCCGTGTGCGGGACGAGGGGCCGGGAGTGCCGGAGGGGGAGTTGCAGAGGATCTTCGATCCGTTCTACCGGGTGGCTCCGGACCGTGGCCGTCAAAGCGGCGGCGTGGGGTTAGGCCTAGCGATCGCGCGGCGCGCGGTGGAGTTGCATCAGGGCACCATTGCGGCCCGAAATGCGACGCCCGGGCTTGAAGTTAGCATCACGCTGCCAGGCAAAGGTCAGGCGAACTAGTACATTTCTAGTATTGACCCGAGGCCCTTGGTTTTCTGATCATTTAGCCTATGAAGGTGCGTTTCCTGCCGGCAGTGTGTGCCGGCGCGGGGCT
>JBDTMC010000307.1:0-9390 GCA_039934475.1 Bryobacteraceae bacterium
CGCATCAATTCACGACATCTATCGATTCGGTAACATTGTCACGTGAGGCAACACGTCGGGAGTTCTAATTGTCGCCGATCACCCCAGATTCAGCGCCGCCACGGCGCTACCCTGAACCGGCTACTTTCCGTGAAGGAAGCCGCAGCCTATATCGGGCGAACCGAGCAGGCGCTTCAACATCTGATTCACAAACGCGAGATTGTCGTCGTCCGTAAAGGCCGACGGGTCCACTTAGATCGGAGCGATCTCGACCGATGGATCGAGGCCAACAAGGAATAATTGTCCAGACAGCGTCTGGACAATCTATTCGTCCTCGTAAGAAGCCAAATACATCGTGTTGTCGGGGTGGACCAATCCTAGTCGGACGCGATCCAACCAGCCTCCGCGTCCCAAGACGTTTTTCCGGATGGACGGGTCCGCGAAGAAGTACACCAGCGAAACGGTGACCATTCCCAATACATCGATTTCTACTTCATGCCCATATGCGTCGAATCTGCTATTCGCAGTTCGAAAGTGTGACACGGACCCACTGGTCAGATCAAGGCCTAAGTCTACGGCGTAGCCTGCCTAGAACAAGCAGTTCGAGGCTCCCGTATCCAGACTAGCGAGGAGGTCCGTGACCCGTTCGCCCGAGCGCAAAACAACTGGCACTGTGATACTCCCGTCGCGGGCGGCGTGCGAATGGATTTGTTTGAAGGAGAGTTCCGGCACGGGCTACCATCCGCCGAATGGAAGCTCGCCTTCCTGAGCGACATGCGTCAGTAGCGGGCGTTCGACTCCGGCAGCGCGAGCCGCCGCCCTCACCATTGCGAGTTCGTCGCCGTGGGCGATCAGCCGAGGACCATCCAAAGCGACCCACTTGCCCGCATAAGGGCCTGATTGTTCCTCAAGCCAGCGTAGTTCTTCGGTCCGTTCTCTGGCGGTTCCCGAGGATTGCCGGCTCAGAGGGGCGAAGGTTTCTTCCAGCGTAAGACGGACACGCTGGTGTTCGGGCAACGCTAGGGGCTCAAGCGGGCGCAATACGCCTTGCTCATAAACGGCCTCAAGCTGTCTTGGCATAGCACTTTCATTGTAGCGGCTAGGAGCGCTTCCCATTCAATCCTCCTCTTTCCGACGTTTCTGCATCATCTCGCGCGCCGATTTGATATCGTCGATATCCACGATGTTGTAACGGCGCTCCATCGAGTCGATTCGATGCCCCGTGATCCTCATCCGGACAACTTGCGGTACCCCGGCGCGGCGCATGTTACGCACTGCCGTCCGCCGAAGGTCGTGGAATTTCAGTTCGGGCACACCAGCATTCTGACACGCGTTCATCCAGACGCGGCGAAAGCTCTTGATCGGTTCACCATCCCGGTGAAAGACGTTGTAGCAGCCGTTCGATTCCCTTAGTGCCCATTCCAGCCATGTCCGCATATCGCCATCCAAAATCGGTACTGCCCGACTGTAACCGTTCTTGGTCTCCGACGCTTTCAGCGTGATAAAGGATTGAGTCCAATCGACCTGATCCCATTGCCAGGCGAGCAATTCTCCCAGCCGAACGCCGGTGTAATATGCAGTGACAAACAGCGGCTTGACGTAATCGGGCAGAGCATCGCGAAGCTTGGCATACTGCCGGTCGCTCAAAAAGCCTTGCCGCGCGTTATCCTCATGCACCGTAGGGAAGTACGGCATGGTCACCACCTTCGCTGGGGCGCATCTCCTCCCTAGATTCAGCGCGATTCGCAAAATCGATAATTCGCGGTTGCAGGTCGTCTCGCCGACGCCGTCACCCTTTCTCTTCTCGCGGTATTGTTTCAGTCTCAGCGTGGAAAGAGAGGCTGCTTTCAGCGTGCCGAAGCAGGGCCGAAGCAGGGCCTCAATGCACCACTTGAAAACCTGCGTCGTGGTCGGTTTGGCGTTCCCCGACGAATAGTGTGCCAGGAGATCGTCGAACAACTCGCCGCACGTTATCTCGGCGGATTCCGAAGCGACGATCTCGCCGCGCGCTTTCTTGCCAAGGATCTGGTCCCGGAGCTTCTTGGCGTCCTGAATGTTCGTGGACCCGGACGATTTCTGGATCTGCTTGCCATCGACCCAGTAGCTGACGTACCAGATCTTTCCGCTTTTGACGATTGTGCCTGTGCCATAGGTAGTTCGTGGCATGGCCGCAGCTTAACATGGGTTTTTCGAAAACCGTAGCATTCAACGAAAGGGGCGACCTGGGGTGGCCGTCTTATGACTGTAAATTATTGATTCTACTGGTGCGGATGAGAGGACTTGAACCTCCACTCCCTTGCGAGAACTAGAACCTGAATCTAGCGCGTCTGCCAATTCCGCCACATCCGCACGATGAGGGGTTATCTCCTCCATTTTCGTTGACCAGGCCCCTGGTGTCAAATCTGTGACCATATCCCCCATATCCCCGGCAGTTGAGATATACTGCATCCACGCATGTTCCGGGTTTCGAAGCCAGGGTCGTTCGACGACCTTTCCGACGACGACTTAGCGTCACGATTTCGCGGCTCCAGTAACCCCGATTACTTCGGGGAGATCTACTCGCGGCACGGGCGGGTTGTTTTACGCTGCTGCCAAGCCATGGTGCGGGATGAAGACGTGGCGGTGGACCTGGCTCAGGATTCGTTTGTCCGCGCGTACGAACGGATGGCAGACTACCATGGCGGCTCCCTCCGTGCGTGGCTGCTAACGATCGCTCGCAATGTTTGCCTGAACTACCTCAAAACCCTAGTGCGGCGGCCCAGCAGCCTCAGTGACATTACCGAAGAGCCGCCGCTCACGCCGCCGGCGGATACTCCTGAGACACGGCACATGGCGGCCTCCATGCTGTCGATCACCACGGCGGAGCAGCAGTGCTGCCTGAAGCTGTTCTACTACAACGGCTACACCTACGAAGAAATATCCCGTCTAACTGGACTGAAACTCGGGGAAGTCAAGTCATCCATCCAGAACGGACTGGGGAGGATGCGGCGGGCCCAAGCGAGGGCGGGCGGATGACCATGAGCTGCCCAGCCCACGAAGTTCTGGAGAAGTACCGCAACGGAGAATTGTCTCCGGCGATGGAGCTGGAAGTAAGTTCCCACGTGGAGGAGTGTGGGGTGTGCAGCCTGCTGATGGAGCGTTTGGACGCATTTGACGCGGCAGTCACTTCATCGGGGCAATCCTCCGGCGAACGGCAATTGGACCGCCGCATGGAGCAATTCCTTGCGCGCCAGCGCCCGGCACCTCGCCGTTGGCGATGGGAGTGGGCGCTCGGTTATGCGCTGGCGTTGCTGCTAGTGTATCCGGCGTGGCTGGGGTTGCGACCGCAGCCGAGCTTGCGGGCCGTACCACCAACGGCTGTGCTGCTCGATTTGAATGTCGTGCGGGACCAAGCGCCGGCTCCCACGCTCGGTCCAGGCTCCGGCAATGTGGTTTTCTCGTTCTTCCTGCCGGCCAAGCCCGGGGAGCATCTGGTGGCTAAGCTGACTGACAACCGCGGCTCGGCCATTGGGGCGCCGGTTGAATTCACGGGCGGCGATGGCAACTATATGCTGGTGTATCCACTCAGCATGTTCCCGCCCGGCGAGTATCGACTCAACGTGGTCTCGCCCGAAGGTCCCCACGTCTTCACGTTCTGGTCCCGATAGGCACGACCATGCGTGCGAAACTCGCCGTGCTCCTTGTTCTCGCTTCCGTCGGTGGGCTCGCCGTACCTGTGGATCGGCACGTGTGGCTGCTCTGCGAACAGCAGCGCCTGGAAGAAGCAATCCTCGAGGCGAAGCAAGTAATTCGCGAGCATCCCGATTCTTACCGCACCTACGCCCATCTCGCGTTGGCCTACGGGGAATCGGAACGGCGCGAAGAGGGATCTCGTTTTTTCCAGGCGCTTCTGGAGAATGGTGGGAATCGGGCGGCGGCCCAATATGGCTGGGCGCTGGTGCTACTCGACAAAAAGGAGGCCATTACTCACTGGAAGGACTGTGTCCGCGAAGATCCCGGAGCCTATCCTTGTTATGCGGATCTGGGCGGTCGCGGCGACCGAAGTCCCTTGGCTTTTGCGAGGCCGGAAGCGTCGTTGGGAAAGGCGGAGTTTCTGGCTCGGGATGGCAAGCTACGCGCCGCGCAGGAGGCGTTGATAAAGGCGTTGGGAACGCCCGACGTAGAGCACAATCTCGATCTCAAACTCGAGGTCCTGTCGAGTCTCGCCAACACATACTGTTTCGAGGGCGAACCTTGCGACAAGGCGGAGCAATTCATCCGCGCTGGATTGGAACTATCTCGCCGGTTAGGTGATTGGCGGAAGGAGATTTGGTTTCTCGGCGCGGAATCGAATCGGCTCGAGAGGGGCGGGCAACATGAGGAAGCCCTCCAAGTCCGCCTTGAGGCACTGTCTCTCTGCCGCGAAAGAGGATTGCTACGATCCGAGGCCGAGACGTTGGGTGTGCTCTGCAATTGGTATCGCGAACACGGCAATCCGCAGCGCGCGCTTGACTCCATCCGGCAAGAGCGCCAGATCTGGCTGCGATTTCGAAATCCCGCTCTTGCAGTCAACGCGCTTGTTAGATCAGCGTCTGTTCAAAACATCTTGGGTGATTCGGCTGGCGCCGAGGCTACTCTGGAGCAAGGTAGGCTAGCGGCAAAGGAAATCCGGTCTCTGTACCTTGAAGGCGTTTGCCTTCGTGGACTTTCCCTTGCTGCGTCGGATCGAGGCGAGTATTTTCAGGCTTTGGAACTCGGTTTAGAGTCGATTCGGCTCTTTCAGGCTGAGGGCAGGGACCCCCAGGCATCCGCTGGATTGGGCAATCAGGGCGAGTTCTACAAAGCCCTAGGCGATTGGACTCGCGCGCGAGCCGCTTATCGGGAATCCTTACGAGGTGCCGTGAGAAGTCACGAACTCGGTGAAAGAGCGGGTCTTCTGGCCAATCTTGGCGAACTGTCCCTTCGAACCGGATCGCCAGTGCAGGCCCTGGCGTATCTGAAGCAGGCGCTGGCTCTGGTGCCATCGCTGATTGACTCCGGTAGCCTGGGCGCAAGTATCCGATCCGGGATGGCTGAGGCGTACTTGGCCCTTGGACGCGTTCCTCAAGGGATTGCAGAAGCCGAAGCCTCCGTTCGGATTGCGTACGATCTGAAGAATCTATTGCTCCAAGCGCAAACGAGGCTCACTCTTGGCATTTGCCAGATCCGGGCGGGAAATCTGGCCGGTGCCGAGGTCAACTTCAAACGTGGTTTAGATCTGGCCCAGAGCGCCGGCCTCGTCAAGGTTGCACTCGACGCGCGCCACGGGCTTGCCGATGTGGACTTCAGGCGTGGCCTTTACCACGAGGCATTTGATAACTACCGGCGCTCCATTGATGCACTTGAGGCACTCCGTGAGAAGATCCCACGTGAAGAGGAGCGCACCGGATTTCTACGCGAGAACTGGCGGCCTTATGAGAGCGTCGTTCACGTGCTTTCGATTCTGCACGCGAAGCACCCCCACGAGGGCTTCGACTCAGTCGCACTGGAGTACGCCGAGCGCGGAAGAGCCAGAGCTATGCTCGATGTTTTGGAACGGGCGCGGAATCGGCGGCAATCGAACGGACTGGTCTCACACGCCAGCCCTCTCGACCTACGACGAATTCAATCGGAAGTTACACCGCGCACCGGAAGCCTCATTGAGTACTCGGTTGGCGCGGAGCAATCTGTGGCATGGTTTATCACATCTCACACTCTTACGATGAAGGTGTTGCCGGGCCGCGCTGCGATGGAGAGGGTGGTAAAGGATTACCGGCTGAAACTGACTCGGCCACCGCAAAGTGGAGACTTCACCCCCTACGAAGCCGGAGCGCGCCGGCTATACCAAATGCTACTGGCGCCGTTCGCCTCGGAACTAGCGACCACGAAGACGCTTTTGGTTATCCCGGATGGCATTCTTCACTATGTTCCATTTGAGACTCTGATCACGGATGGAAGATTTTTATTGGAGACCCACGCTGTCACCTATGCGCCATCCGCTTCGGCGCTGGCTACTCTACTCGCCATGCCTCCAGGAAGTCCCGTCCCCGCCTCGCAACTACTGGCCTACGCCGACCCGGATTTTGGCACGAACGCCGGTGCTCCCACCGGATCCCACACGGCGGAGTTAATTCGCGGGGTCTACGGATCGGCAGGCCTGTCGTTCGCGCCCTTGCCGAATACGCGGAAGGAAGTGGCGCAGATCGGCGAGTTCTTTAAGAATGGCCAGTCAACGTTACGATACGGAAAAGAGGCCACTGAAGCCTCGGTAAAAGCGGACGTATTGACCCGGTATAGACGCATTCACTTCGCCACCCACGCCATCCTGGACGAGCGTGAACCGGCACGGTCCGGCATCGTACTATCGCTCACCGCACCCGGGAAAGAAGACGGCATCCTACGATCAGCCGAAGTCATGAACCTCCGGATGAATGCCGATCTGGTAGTTCTCTCGGCCTGTCAAACTGGACTGGGAAGACTGGTGACCGGAGAGGGTATGCTCGGCCTGACGCGCAGTTTCCTCTCCGCGGGCGCCCGTCGCGTCGTAGTTAGTCTCTGGCAAGCGAGCGATGTAGCCACACCCAAGTTGATGACCGGCCTGTATGGGGCCTTAGCGTCCGGTGACAGCGCCAGTGTCGCCTTGCGTCAAGCGAAGCTGGAAATGATCCACTCGGGCGTTCCGGGTTATCGCCATCCCTACTACTGGGCTCCGTTTGTGTTAGTTGGCCTACAGTAAAAACTTTCTTTTTCTCTCGTTGTGAAAACTCACCTTCCACAGCTGTTATTTATTTGACGAGAGCGCTGCGGTCGTGACCGCAGTCCCCTTTTCCATAGGCAAGGTGTTTGACAAGGAGACAGGCTCAATGACCTCAGATCAATTTTCGCCAAGGCGAGGAAAGCTGGAAGCCGGATACTTGCGGCCAGCTCTTCTCCTTCTTTCAATGGCAGGCGCAGTGTTCCCCTCAGCCGCCGCACCGGTGGTGACCTCCGCTGCCATCAATCCCCTGGTCGTGACGCAGCTTATTATCAAAGGCCAAGGTTTTGTACCTTCGGGAGTCTTTCCGACAGTAACGCTCGCTGGTGCGCCCCTTTCAGTTCTAACTGCGTCACCGACACAACTAACTACGGCGGTCCCCTCGAGTCTCAAGGGATCGTACCTGCTCAAGGTAACAGACAGTAATGGTGTGATCGTCACCTTTTCGGTCACGATTCCTGCGGTCGGCCCTCAGGGTCCGCAGGGAATTCCGGGGATTCAAGGCCAGAAGGGAGACAAAGGAGATCCGGGACCCGCAGGTTCGAAAGGCGACAAGGGTAATCCTGGGGCGGTCGGTCCGCAAGGTCCGCAGGGACCAGTTGCGCCAAACCCCTTGGCCATAGCTTTTCGCCGTTGGTATAGCGCCGACACGGCAGTCAAGTTTCCGACCGGCCTTGGGCCATATGGCGTCGCGTTTGACGGTGCCAATGTCTGGGTCGCCAATAACGGTTACCCAGACTTTGGACACGGAAGCACAATTTCCAAAGTTCGCGCCAACGACGGCCAGTTACTCGGAACTTATAACGTCTGCAGCGGGCCAATCTTTATCGAATTTGACGGAGCGAACATATGGACGACTTGCGACACTGATGGGACGGTCGTGAAAGTCCGGGTGAGTGATGGTATGGTGCTCGGAACCTACCCGACTGGAGCGAGTCCACTTGGCTTGGCATTCGACGGGGCCAATATCTGGGTGGCAAACGCCAACAGTAATACAGTCACCAAGATACGTGCCTCTGACGGGTCTTCCCTTGGTTCCTATCCGGTTGGAAATTACCCCAGCGATCTTCTATTCGACGGTACGAACATTTGGGTGGCATTGACGCACGACAACAGTGTCAGCAAACTTGGTAGCGACGGGACGGTGCTGGCCACGATACCAGTCGGAGTCAATCCTTTAGGGGTGGTATTCGATGGCACAAGTATCTGGGTCGGAGCCATCGACGGCTCAGTCACGAAGATCCGGACTTCGGATGCTGCCATCCTCGGTACCTATTCGGTCCCCGGTCAGCTGATTGGGCTGGGGTTTGATGGAACCAGCGTGTGGGTAGCAAACCAAACCACTGGAGAGGCTACCAAATTGAGGGCTACTGACGGTGCGATCACGGGGATATTCCCAGTGGGCGTCCGCCCGCAACGGTTCGTATTCGACGGGGGATTCATGTGGATGAGTGACCAGGCGACCGGTTCAGTGTCGAAAATGTAATTGACCAAGAGTGTGATACGTCCCGGGTGTCCTGAACCGCGAACGTACCTACGTCCGCGTTCGGCCGAAGCGGACGCGCGCCGGCGGCCTCACCTCCGGCGCGCCAGTCTGCCCGCGCTGGCGAAGTTCGAAGAGGAGTTCCATCACTCGGGCTTCAACGTCGTCTCGGACCTGGCGATGGAACTTCTCCGGCTTGCCGATGGGGTCGGGGACCGGCCAATTGCGGAGGTCCTTCCATGGGCCGTCGGGGAGGATCATTCCACTGAGGTTTATTACTGTGTCCATCAGCTCCGGGCGGACGAGGTAGAGATCCTTTGGGAATTGCTCGCCGAGATCGACGTCCTTTTCGAGCATTACCTTGCGGGTTTCCGACGCGATGCTCATGGCCGGGGCCAGGCCGGCACTAAACGGTTCCACAATATCGGCGCCGTGGCAACGGGCGAACCCCTCTGCCATCTGGCTGCGGCAGGAATTCCCAATGCAGACGAATAAGACCTTGCGACGTTCCACTATTTCAGTTTATCGAGAAACAGCCGGTGAATCGATGGATCGGCCGTCAACTCCGGATGGAATGTAGCAACCAGGTGGCGGCCGAAGTCGACCAGAACAGGGTCGTTGTTGTACGTCGCCATCACCTTTGCGGTTGGGCCGACTCGACGGATGATGGGGGCTCGGATGAATACCGCCTCCAAGTCGCCCTGGTGGCCGTTTTGCCAGGGGATGTGGACTACCCGGCTGTCGAGCTGACGGCCGTAAGCATTCCTCTGGATGTCCATGTCTACTAGCGACAAAGACTGCTGCTGGGGCGAAGATACTTCGCTGGCGATCAGGATCGCTCCGGCGCAGGTTCCGAAAATGGGGTTCGAACCGCCCCACACGCGGAGCGGTTCGAAGAGGTTCTCAAAGTGCAGTAGCTTGAGCATCGTCGTGCTCTCGCCGCCGGGGATGATCAGGCCCTGTACCGTCGCCAGTTCCGCCTCGGTGCGCACGGGCACGGCTTCGGCGCCCGCGCGCTCCAGGGCTTTCTGGTGGGCCTCGAAATCGCCCTGCAGCGCCAACACACCAACGCGCTTACGTGACAACTTACCAGCCCCGGGTTTGCAGTAACTCGCCTTCGGCGATCTTCGAGATTTCCAGGCCGACCATGGCAAGACCGAGGTCGTTGCTTGCCTCG
>JBDTMC010000308.1:0-9364 GCA_039934475.1 Bryobacteraceae bacterium
CTCGAAATAATCCATCTTCTGGCCAACTGGCGGCAGAGTCTTCTCCCCGGTCTGTACCGCTGCCAACCGCCCCGTTCCATTGTGCACATACGTCCCCGCCGCGGCATAGGAATCGTAATAGTAGTTCACGACATTCGCCGATTCCACGGTAGTCCCCATCTTCGGCGTCTTCTTCGTTACCCTTTTCAGGCTGTCGTAGGCGAACTCCACTGAGCCACGCGCGTCGCTCTTCTTCTGCAGCGTGCCATCGGCATTCCATGTGTACGAAATCGTTCCGGTTTCCGGCTGGGTCACGCTGGCCAGCCGTAGCGTCACCGGATCGTACGTCCAGGTTCGCGTCTGTGTTCCGGAGCTGCGCGGCATCGATACCTGCACTTGCCTGTCGAACAGGTCATACGCATAGTTCGTCAGCCAATTGCCCCCTGCGGGATCCGGCTCAATCACCTGCACCAGATTCCCGAATGCGTCCGTCACCTGCTTCTTCCATTTCAACGCCGGATCGGTAATCGTTGTCGTATTTCCTGCATACTCATACTGCGTCACCGACCCATCCGGCAGCGTCACCCGTGTCGTCCGGCCCCCCGAATCATATTGATACGTGGTCCAAACCACCGTTCCCCCGGGTTCGTACGGCCGCGAGATTCGCCACATCTTTCCCAAGGGGGAACAAGCACAGGGCGCGTACTCGGTGTCCACCGTAGACTTGGTCACCAGGCTCGACGGCGCGCCATCGCCCCTTTCCATCTTAATCGTACGCCCAAAACTGTCTGTCCAGGTCTTCACCCAGTGTCCGTTTGTGACGGCCATTACCCACGGCGGGCTGTTGGAATAGGTGTACTTGGTCACCGCGCCAAACTTCGAGGTGCTTTGCGACGGCCGCGAGAGGGTATCGTAGACAATGCTGGTAATGGCGTTGTTGGGTTCTGTCACCGAAAGCGGGGCCAGCGCCGTCGAGTAGCTGATGCTGGTGGTGAGGGATGCGTTCCCCTGCGGTGTCACGGTACTGGGCAGTGTCTGGGTATTCGTGTCCAGGGTCATCGCCTGTTCGTGCAGGTTGCCGTCGTTCGTCTCCAACGCAATGCCTTTCAGGGACCATCGCAGATTCGTCACCTTCCCCGGCGATGTCTGCTTCGATAGCAATCCTTCTCCGGCCGGCGGCGCTCCGGTGTACTCTCCCGATTTCGCCCCGCCGCTGAATCCTTCCGGAGCCGTATCGTACGTGTTGGTAACCAGCGTCACCAGTTTGGCTTCCATCGCTCACCGTGGATGTTGACAACCAGGGGTCGGAAAATCATGCCAGCCCCATTTTTCGAGCCTGACCACATTTGCCGTCGTTGCCTGCGCATCGGCATTGACATCGTCGGTCTTAGGCCCTCCAACAGTGCCGAGACTAAAAATCCTAACCATAGGGTAATCAGGTCTGAAAGATCATAATATCCCAAAACCTCTACCCGGTCCATGCAATCAAGGAGATTCAGAGCTGACAGATGCTTCCGCTCGATGGTGAAATACTCGGTCACCAAGTTCGAAAATATTCCCCATCCACACATTCCAAGCCACTTAACCCCACTTCCCCCAGCACCCCCAATCCGATTCTCGCCACCTCCCTGCTATCCTCCCGACGGAGGAACAGACCCCAATGTCTACAAGCGCTCAACTAACTGCCAACCGCGCCAACGCGGAGCACTCCACTGGCCCCAAAACCGACGCCGGCAAAGCCATCGTCTCCCAGAACCACCTCACCCACGGCCTCAGCATCCGCCGTCACATCGTTCTGCCCACCGAAGATCACGCCCAGTATGAATCCCTCGTCGCCCGCTACTGTGAGGATGAACTTCCCGGCTGTGCCATCGAACGCAGCCTCATCAATCTCCTCGCCGAATGCCAGTGGCGAATCGACCGCTGCAACCGCATCGAATATCAAATGGTGGTGAACTCCGGCCTCACCATCGAAGAGTTCTACGAACAAAACGAAGCCAAACTTCAACGCTTCGAGCGCTACGCCGGCAACCATCGCCGTGACTACTCCCGCATTCTCAGGGACTTCCTGGCTGCCCGCAGCGCCCGTCGTAAACACGGCGCCCATCCCGAATGCGAACCCCTGCCCGAACTGCAAAACGAACCCAGATCCCTACAGGAACCCCCGGCCCCTGAGCCCCCGGACAGTTCAAAGCCAATTTCCGCCCGCATCCCCTACATCTACGCCAACGAACTCGTCGGCCTCCGCCGTCTCCACCCCGATTTCGACCCCACGAAGGGCAAAAAACTGATGAGCATGTCCCTCCGCGACTACCTCAAACACCCCGGCAACCTCTACGCCGCCCAAAAACTCGTCGAGGTTGCATAAACGAACCCAATTTCACCCGCGTCCAACTCGCCTGCCTCAACACGCGCAGGACTCGTCTGCCTGCCCGTCCCACCCGCTTGTAAAGACCCTGTAAAAGTATGTAACAACTGGAACGCCTTCACCTCCACATACATCCGAATCAGTGTAAGAGGGAGGTAAGAAGAATGAAATCGATGAAGCTCTCCATCATCCTCGCTGGGCTGATTGCGGTAACCCCCGCTATCTTGCCCGCGTCCAACAAAGTGAAGCCGGAAAAGCCTCTCACGGAAAAGGTGCGTCATGAACTTGTGATGCTGCCTTATTACAACGTCTTCGACAATATCGCCTACCAGGTGAACGGGAGCGAAGTGACGCTCCTCGGCCAGGTCAACCGGCCAGTCCTGAAAAGCGATGCCGAAAACGTCGTGAAGCATATCGCCGGCGTCACTGTGGTTCACAACCAGATCGAGGTTCTCCCCGTGTCTGGTTTTGACGACCAGATCCGCATTGCCGTATTCCGCGCTCTTTACCGCCAGCCGGCCCTGTCCCGCTACGCCATGGGGTCAGTACCGCAGATCCACATCATCGTCAAGAACGGTCATGTGACCCTTGAAGGTGTCGTCGCCAACCAGGCCGATCGCAACGTCGCGAACATCATGGCCAACCAGGTGCCCGGCGTCTTCAAAGTCACCAACGATCTCCGCATCGGCTAAACGATGCTGGAGCAGGGAACCGGGCCGGGTTGGGGGTGCCCGGTTCCCCGTCTGATACACTCCGGATCGTGAAGACGATCATCGAGCCCTTCCGCATCAAGAGTGTGGAGCCCCTCTCCCACACCACTCCCGAACAGCGTGAGCAGTTCCTACAAGCCGCCGGCTATAACCTGTTTCTAGTACCCGCCCGCGACATACTCATTGACTTACTCACTGATTCCGGCACCAGCGCCATGTCTACCGGTCAATGGGCGGCCATCATGCGCGGCGACGAATCCTATGCCGGCAGCGACAGCTTCTACCGCCTGAAGGATGCCGTTCAGGACCTCACCGCCTTCAAGCACGTCATCCCCACCCACCAGGGACGCGCCGCTGAACGCATCCTCTTCTCCGTCATGTGCAAGCCCGGCCACTTCGTTCCCAACAACACCCACTTCGACACCACCCGCGCCAACATCGAGTTCACTGGCGCCACCGCCGTTGACCTGGCCCTGCCCGAGGCCCGCGATACCCAGGCCGTCCTGCCCTTCAAGGGCAACATGGATACCGCCGCGCTGGAGCGTCTCATTGAACAGCACGGCCCCGCCGCCATCCCCCTGGTTATGGTCACCGTCACCAACAACTCCGGTGGCGGCCAACCCGTCTCCATGGCAAACATCGAAGCCATCCGCGACATCACCCGCCGCCACGGCATCCCCTTCTACATTGATGCCTGCCGCTTCGCTGAGAATGCCTGGTTCATCCGCCAGCGCGAACCCGGCTACTCCGGAGCCACTCCCAAGCAGATCGCCCAGAAGATGTTCGCGCTCGCCGACGGCTGCACCTTCTCGGCCAAGAAGGACGCCTTCGCCAACATCGGCGGCTTCCTCTGCACCAATGACGATCGCCTTGCCGAACAGGAGGTCAACCTCCTCATCCTCACCGAAGGCTTCCCCACCTATGGCGGATTGGCCGGACGCGACCTCGAAGCCATCGCCGTCGGCCTCGAAGAGGTTCTTCACCCCGATTACCTCGAATACCGCATCGCCTCCACCGGTTACCTCGGCCGCCACATCGCCGATCACGGAGTCCCCATCGTCGAGCCCCCCGGAGGCCACGCCATCTACATCGATGCCGGCCGCATGCTGCCCCACATCCCCCGTCACGAGTTCCCCGCGCAGTCCCTCGCCGTAGCTCTCTACCGCCACGCCGGCATTCGCAGCGTCGAAATCGGCAGCGTCATGTTCGGCGACAACGCCCGCAGTGAGCTGCTACGTCTCGCCATCCCCCGCCGCGTCTATACCCAAAGCCACATCGACTACGTAGTAGAAGCCATCCTCGAAGTTAATGAGACCAAGGATCAACTCCGTGGCCTGGAAATCATCCAACAGCCGCCCTTCCTCCGCCACTTCAGCGCCCGCTTCCGCCCTCTATAAACCTAAGGCGCAAACGTCCCCCCCACCCTTTCTACCGTAAAGCGCAAACGGGGACTGACGCGATTTCCGCCGCTTTTGCGGAAATTCGTCGTCTGTCCCCCTTTGCCCTACCGCCCCCGCCCATAATCCACCGTTATCCGCGTGATCACCTCAGCCGGCGCGAAAGTCCATTGCAGAACCGCCGCCCGCGACGTCTGGTAGAACATCAGCGGACCATCCAGAAACTCCAGCCTCGTGATCATCCCGTCTTTGCCGATGGTCGCCTCAAAGACGTTGCTCCCCGTTACGTGATGCTGCTTGGCCTCTTTCGGATAGATCGGCTTGGTCTGCTTGAGGATCTTGGCTGACTCAACCACGGTCGGCATGCCCTCCGCGGCCAACTCCCCTCCGCCCTTGCACGATGGGACCTCCAGATACAGCGGCTGCGCCCGCACGTACAGCGCCTCACAGAACTCATCGAATCCGTGACGCTCCGCGCTCGCCGTTAACATCGCCGAAAGGATGATGCGGGTGTCTCCTGTCGCCGCCAGCGCCGCGCGCGCCCGATGCACCAGTTCAGCCTCAGGCGTGGCCACCCCCATCGCCGCCAAGGCATACAGATCGCCCAACAACGCCGCCGCCCCACGCACCCTGGCAGTCTGCGACTTCAACTCCTGCTCGGCCTTTTCGAAATCCGCCGGCCGCTCCGCGCGCTTCTGCAGCACCCACCGCCGCATCTCCACAACCTGTGCCTTATCAATAGCCCGCCGCACCGGCATGATAATAGACACTACCGTCGGCTTGCCCGGGGTGAACCGGAACTCTGAGAGCGCCACCACCACGTTATCCGGCAGCCCTGCGTCCGCGTGCAGCGAGTAAGGTACCCCTTGCGAATCCAGCCCGATCGCCACCTTCACCGGGTCCAGCACATACACCGTCGCTAGTTCCGGCGGATACTCCGGCTTGAAATCCCGTAGCATCGTCCGCGGCGGGTCCTGACCTGCGGCCATCAGCGTGAGCGTAAGAAACCAAGCCGGCAGGAGACAAGATCGCATCGTGATCCGATGATTTTCGCACACCCGCTATAATCGAAACTTCGCATGCCCATCGACTGGTTCCCTCTTTGGCTGAGCCTGCGCGTGGCTGCCCTCTCCACGCTCGTCTCGCTGCTGCTTGGCCTGTGGGCCGCGTGGGTGCTCGCCAACCGCCGTTTCCGCGGGCAGGAAGTCCTGGACGCCGCCGTCACCCTCCCCCTCGTCCTGCCGCCTACCGTGCTCGGCTACTATCTGCTCGTCCTCCTCGGCCGCCAGAGCCCCTTCGGCCACCTCTATGAATGGGTCTTCGGCCAACCCCTCGTCTTCACCTGGCAGGCGGCCGTCGTGGCGGCGGTGTTCCACTCCGCGCCCCTCTTGATCCTCTCCTGCCGCGCCGCCTTCGATGGCGTAGACCTGCGCTACGAACAGGCCGCCCGAACCTTGGGAGCGTCCGAATGGCGTGTCTTCCTCCGCATCACACTGCCCCTGGCGCAGCGCGGCATCCTCGCCGCCGCCGCCCTTGCCTTCGCCCGCGCGCTTGGCGATTTCGGCGTCACCATCATGATCGCCGGCAACATCCCCGGCCGCACGCAAACGGTCGCCGTGGCCATTTACGATGCCGTGGAAGGCGGCAACGGAACCCTCGCCCGCACCCTCGTGCTGATCATCTCCGCGGTCGCCCTTGTCATCCTCTCGCTCGCCAATCGCCTCGGCGCGGCTGATCGCAAAACCAGGCAGGCCGCCGGATGATCACCGCCCGCATCAAGAAGGTCTTCCGCTCCCAACGAGAATCGGCCGGCTTCACGCTCGACATAGAGTTCAATGCCAGCGCCGGAGTCACCGTGCTCTTCGGCTCCAGTGGCTCCGGCAAGACACTCACCCTCGATTGCATCGCCGGCTTCATCCAGCCCGACGAGGGCCGCATCCTGCTCGACGACGTCATCCTCTTCGACGCCGCCTCCAATGTCCACCTCAAACCCCAGGCGCGCCGCTGCGGCTACGTCTTCCAGAACTACGCCCTCTTCCCGCACATGACCCTGCGAGAGAACCTTATGTTCGCCGCCCAGAACCGGCCGCGCCTGGAACGCCATCGCCGCGTGAATGAGATGCTCGAAACGTTCGGCCTCACCGACATGGCCGGACGCAAGCCAGCCGAACTCTCCGGCGGCCAGAAACAGCGCTGCTCCATTGCCCGCGCCCTCGTCGTGGAGCCCAAGCTCCTCCTCCTCGATGAACCCGCCCAGGGTCTCGACGCGCCCCTCCGCTCCCAGTTGTATGAGATCATCCGCCGCGTCCGCGAAGAGTTCCACACGCCCGTATTCCTCGTCACGCACGACCTCGAAGAATGCCTCGAACTCGGCGACGAGATGATGATCCTCCGCGACGGCAAGATCGTCCAGTCCGGCGCGCCCGCGCGAGTCGTGGAACAGCCCGCCAATCCTGAGATGGCGCGCCTGCTGGGCATCTACAACCTGCTTCCGGTGGAGATCCGCACGCTCGATCCCGGCCGGAACTCCAGCCGCTATCGCCTCGCCGAGTTCGAACTCACCGGCCCTTACTTTCCCGGTCGTCTGCTCGGCGATCGCGTCCTGCTCTGCGTCCGTCCGGACCAACTCAAAGCCCTGCCCCGCGACGGCAAGCCCGCGGCCAATCAGATTCCCGCCATGATCGAACGCGTCTCTGAGCGCCCCGGCGGCGTGCGCCTCGATTTCGGCCAGGGCCTCCTCGTAGACGTCCCCCGCCCCCAGTACGAAGCCGGCAAGCGCGCCAAAGAGTGGCTCGTCGAATTCCCGACTCAAGGAGTCCGTGTTCTGTAACAGGAAAACCTAATGAGAAACCTCCTCTTCTGCACACTACTCACCGCCGTAGCTGCGTCCGTATCGCCGGCGCAGACTGTTCGCGGAATCAAGACCTTCATCGCCATGGGTGATAGCCTCGGCGAGGGCGTCCAATCGGGCGATTCCAACTCCGCTACCCAACCCAATTCCTACCTGAAGCTGGTCGCCTCGCGGCTGCGGGTCCCTTTCCCCTTGCCGCTCATCGCTACTTCTCCGATTGCCACCGTCGAGAGCACCGACCATCGGTCGCGCATCTTGGCGAGCACGCAGAGTCCGAACCTCGCTGTCTCCGGCGCCGATACCGGCAGCGCACTCACTGACCAGGCCGACGGCGTCGTCAATGAAGAAGTCGATCTGGTCCTCTCGCCGCGAATCGGCGCTCAAATCGACGTCGCGGAAACAATGCCGTCCGACCTCATGGTCTACTGGCTCGGCAACAACGACGCCCTCAGTGCCATCCTCGCCTTCGACCAGCTGGACGCCAGCCAGTTGACCCCCGTCAACGTCTTCTATGCCAACCTCGACGAGGGTCTGCGTCGTCTCAAAGCCGCTGGCAAAACGAAGGTTGTGGTGGGTAACCTCATCAACATCCCGCAGATCGCCTTCACCTTCGACGCCACCCAACTCCGCGCCTTTGCTGGCAGCGATTTCGGCCTCGCGCCGGGTTCCCGCACCAGCTTGATCGCCGCCCTGCTGCTGCGCTCCGGTATCGCCCCGGCCAATCTGCTGCAAAGTCCCGCTTGGGTGCTGGACGCCAATGAACTGGCGACCATCCAGACACGGATCGACAGTTTCAACGCCATCATCGCTGAGCGCGCCGCCTTCTACGGTTATCCCGTTGTGGATGTAAAGGCCGCCTTCGATGCCTATATGGCTAATCCGCCCATCGTCGCTGGTGTCCCCGTCACCAATCAGTTCAACGGCGGAATGTTCAGTCTCGACGGCGTCCACCCTTCGAACACCGGTCACGCCCTGGTCGCAAACTTGTTCCTCGCCACCATCAACCAGGCCTATGGCCTCGCCCTCGCGCCTTACTCGCAGAGCGAACTGGACACCATCGGCGCCAGTGACCCCTTCCTCGACCTGGACGGCGATGGGGTGGTCCGTGGCCGCCCGCTGAAGGGTCTCTTCGAGACACTCGGCCCACTCTTTGGAGTCTCCGGCGACACCGAAGGTCCCGTCCTCGCCCCAGTCGCGGGACCGCAGAAAGCCACAGCGGCGCTGGCCCGCTATCACCAGTTGATGGGCATCACCAGCCCGCAGGGAACGCCAATGGAACAGGCTGTGCGCATGTTCAAGCAGATCGTGAGCTGGGGTCCGAAGCGCTAGTTGCTGCCTCGCCCTCTACAATAGAGGGTGGATGCTGCCATTTGACGAATACGTGGCGCTGGCCGAACGGGCGCACGGCCACATCTGTGCCGGGCAGATCCTCGGGCTGCGCCTTGCCCTCCACGGGCTGGAGTTGTTGGGAATCGACGACCCTACGGGCAAGCAGCGCAAGCGCCTCGTCACCTTTGTCGAGATCGACCGCTGTGCCACCGACGCCATTAGCGTCGTCACCGGATGCCGTCTCGGCAAGCGCGCCTTGAAGTTCCGCGACTTCGGCAAAATGGCGGCCACTTTCTGCGACCTCGAGTCCGGCCGTGCGGTGCGCGTTGCCGCCCGCGAGTCTTCCAAGGCCCGCGCCCGCGAGCTGCATCCGGAAATCGAGAACAAGAACCAACAGCAGATGCTGGCCTACCGTGAGATCCCTGCCGAAGAGCTGTTTCAGGTGGAGTGGGTCCGCGTGAAGATCGGTCCGGAAGACCTTCCCGGTTACAAGGCGTCCCGTGTGGTCTGCGAGGACTGCGGCGAGGGGATCAACTTCCAGCGCGAAGTAGTTCAAGAGGGGCGGACGCTGTGCCGCGCCTGCGCCGGTGACCGCTACTACGAGCCTCTTTGATGCGCTACTACATCACGGATCGCCGGGCTGCCGGCGGCACGGAGCTCTTGCTGTCAATCGTGGCGGGTGGGCTGGAACAGGGCGTGGAACGCATCCAGATCCGGGAGAAGGACCTGC
>JBDTMC010000309.1:0-9329 GCA_039934475.1 Bryobacteraceae bacterium
AAGTGCAGGGAGAAGTCTGTTTTCCCTTGACAAACCCCTATCATGGAAGTCCCATTTTTCGAGCCTGACCACTTGCGCCAGGGACTGCTAGGAGAGTATTGAGGGGCCTAGATGTAGAGTTCCGCCGTTCGGTAGGGCTTCAAATGGTGGAACGGTGGGGTGTTTCGCGAGGGCGTGGAGTAGGTCCTGCCTGGGCTCGTCGGCTCCGTCGTCGGCGAGTTGGAAGGTGCCCCAGTGGATGGCGAGGCTGCGCTGGGGCTGCAGGATGAGGTGGGCTTCCACGGCCTGGGCGGGGGAGATGTGGACAGGGGACATGAACCATTCCGGTTTGTAGGCACCGATGGGAAGAAGAGCGAGACGGGGCGAGCCGAAACGGGCGCGAATCTCGGCGAAATGGGGACCGAAGCCGGTGTCGGCGGCGAAGTAGATGGGTCCGGCGGGGGTCTCGATCCAATAGCTGCACCAGAGGGTTCGGTTGCGGTCAGTGAGGCTGCGGGCGGAAAAGTGACGGGCGGGCATGCAGGTGATGGGGCCAGTGGATTGCCACCAGTCGAGTTCCGCGTCCACCTTCATTCCGTTGCGTTGGAGGAGGGCGGCGACTCCGAGGGGCACGATGAAGCGCGGGGCGTGGCGCGCGTGCAAGCGGCGAAGCGTGGGGAGATCGAGATGGTCGTAGTGGTTGTGGCTGAGCAGGACTGTTGAGATGTGGGGCAGGTCCTCGAATCGCACACCTGGGGGCGCTTTGCGGCGGGGACCGGCCCAGGAGACGGGGCTGATGCGCTCACTCCAAACGGGATCGGTGAGGATATTCTGACCGGCATGCTGGATGAGGACTGTCGAGTGATTGACGAGGGTTACGCGACAAACGGAACCATCGACGGCGGGCGCCGGTACTGTTGGCGGTTGAGGTGGCGGCGTGATCCAAGGGGTGGGACGGCTGCTGAGTTTCCAGCGAAGGACCGCGCCGAAACCAAACGCCTGCGGCGCGCCTGGATTGAAGAAATGGATACCGTCGAAGTGATCAGAGTTCAAGGTGCCCCAGATACTGCATCGCTGAGAGTTTGAATTTTTCGCGGATGTAGAAGACTTTGAGATCGGCTTCGCAGTCGATTTCCTGGTCGGCCATAGTAATGGGATTGGTGCGCGGGAAATGGATGCGGATGGTCATGGTGAGACCTTGCAGGTTCACTTCCACACGGTTGGCACGAAGGGCACGACCGGAACGGGTTCGGAGAACGGCCGAGTCTTTGGCGATTGTCTCAATGATGCCAGTTCCGGAGTGCGCGAGTTGGGCAGGCACGCCGAAGAGCTCAAGCACGTAGTCAGACTCGGGTGGCGGGATGAGGGAATTGAGGGTGGAAGGGTCCAGTTTGTCGCTGCGCTGCTTGTAGAGCGCGGTGGCGTGTCGAACGGGGAGAGATCCGGCCCAGCGGACGAGGATGTCGGCCCGTTCCGGCAGTTTCTCCACCTTACCGGGACTGATACCGCCGAGAGGGCCGAGGGCGGCGTTGGAGCGAGTGGGGTCGGCGCCAGGAACGTCTCTATAGCTGAAGGGCCGATCCTCTTTCGTCCAGGTGAGGCGGACGGTGTGGGGGCGGGTCCAGGGGGAGTCTGTGAGAACGCGCTGAACCGTATCGTCGGTCCATCCAGGGAAGGCGGAGTCTTTCCAGTTGGCGCCGACGGCAAGCGACACGAACAGCAGGGCACAGCAGAAGCGCATCTAACTTCAGGATATCGTCTTGCACCTACGTGATGGTGACCCAGGAGATAGCATCGCCAGGAGCCTGTACGTTGGTTTTGACGGCACGGGTGTGAACGGCGTAACGCCCCGCGGGCACGAGAGCGCCGGAAGTGGCGCGGCCGTCCCAAGTCAGGGAGTCGCGTACGCCGGCAGCGACTGAGGCTTGGGGGGCGACGGTACGCAGAAGGGTAGCGGTTGGGGACTGGTCAGTAAGGCTGAGAACCTCGACGAAGCGTATAACTGCCTCGGAGAAGACTTGGGTGATGCCGAGTGTTTGGCCTGCGGAAGGACTGAACGATGGGACGCTCAGTGTGGGCAGGGCGACGTTGGGGGGCGTTGCTGTCCGGGCGAAGGTGCGGGGCGTGAAAGAAGCGCCGCTAACCGTGATCTTTGTCAGGTCAGTGGGACCAAAGCCGAGCTTGCCGAGGGTGGAGAGATGGGGAACAGCGGACAGTGGAACTCTCATCACAGAGAGCGCCACGCTGTCCACGGACACGGCGTTACTGCCGGCGAGGACGAGGTCCATCTGCACGGGAGTTCCGTTAAGGGGTCCCGGTCCTTCCATGCCGTAGACGCCGTCGATGATCGCGTAGTCGATCTTTTTCAGACGGTTGGAGTCGACGATGCTCATCGTCAGGCCGCGGTCGTGAAGGGCGAAGCGGCCCTGCGGGTGAGGCGCCGCGAGGTAGCTCTTGATGTCGATAATGCCGAACAGGTTCTTGCAAGATGCGGTGGCGCCGGACAGAGCGTGCGTTTTCAATTTGGCGACGCTGATAAAGAACGAATTGGGCTGATTGAGTAGCGTGGCCATCCAGAAGGCTCCGTAGTTATAGCCGCTGGGCACAGGAGTCAGCGCGGTAGGCTGGGATCCTAAATCGACCAGAGAGACGCGCGGATGATAGGACCGAAAGAAACTATAGCCGCAGGCATCGAAAAAGGCTCCCGGGCGACCGGCTTCGACAATGATGACGGCAGCGGCTCCGGCATTGAGGGCGAGATCGACGACACAGCGGACGACTTCGGGGTCCGTAGTGGCTCCGGACGAGGCGGGTAGCGCGGCAACGAGATTGGGCTTGATGAAGACCGTTTTGCCGGAGAGTCTGGTTCCGGGCCATGTACCAGTGGCGGCGATGGCGGCGGAAGTGGCCTGGTAGGGATCGGAATTGGAGCCAACGCCGACAACAGCGTTGGCAGTGGCGGCGCCTGCCGGAAGCGCAGCGGCAGCTAGAGTAGCGCTGCCCGATTGAAGAAACCTTCTACGGTCCATGAATGATTGCCCTCGCTGCGACTGGATGGAACCGTAAAGATAGCATACGGGCGAGCGGGTAAAGTAGTTATGTGACCCTCGATTATCAAGGTGCGGTACTGAACGTTCTGCTGCTTTGGCTGATAATTACGCCACACGAGTTTGCCCATGCGTGGGTGGCCACAAAACTAGGAGACGACACTCCGGAGCTGGAAGGCCGGGTAACGTTGCACCCGACGGCGCACGTGGACTGGTTAGGGACGGTGGTACTTCCAGGGTTAACCTCTTTGTTCGGCTTAGGATTGCTGGGATGGGGGAAGCCAGTGAACACGGATCTGCGCAAGTTACGAGGGGGCTTGAACGGCCTGGCGTTAGTGGCATTGGCGGGACCGGCGAGCAATGTTTTGCTGGCTTTGGTACTGGGACTGATTGCAATGGTGAGCCGGACGATCTTTCCGGAGATCTTCGATTTTGCGGGACGGGGGGTGTATTTGAGCCTCTACCTGGCGATATTGAATCTGATGCCTGCGCCACCACTAGATGGCTCGAAGCTGCTGCTGGCGGCGCGCGTGCCGATGGTGATTTACAACGAATTGTCACGCTTTGGCTTTGTTCTGCTGATTTTGTTGCTGTCGTTTACGGGTTTGGGACGGTGGATGGGAGTGGTGAGTTATGAAGGGACACGGGGAATATTGCGCCTATTCGGGCAGTAAATTTCGTGTAAAAAAGAGTTTTACTGCGCGGCGAAACATCGTTATAGTGTTCGTATGAAACGGATTGTCCTCATTCCGGTGGGCGCTTGCGCCCTGTTTGCGTTGACTGGTTGCGGTGGAGGAAAGGAGCGTCACGACGTCACCGAGAAGTACATCCTGGTGGTGGCGAACAAGAAACTTTCGTACTGGCAATCGGCGGCGGCAGGGCTGATGGACGCGGCCAAGCAGATGGGCGTACAGGCAGAAGTGGCGGGTCCGGACACCTACGAGCCGAAGGAAGAAGTAGAAGCGTTTGCGCGCACCGTGGACAAGAATCCGTCGGGCATTCTGGTTTCAGCGGCGGACGCGAAGATGTTGCAAGCGTCGATTGATAGCGCCGTCGCCAAGGGCATTCCGGTCATCACGATGGATTCCGATTCTCCGGGAAGCAAAAGGCTAACCTTCGTGGGTACGAACAACTACCTGGCGGGGCAGATGGGTGGACGGGTGGCTGCGAAGGCGTTGGGCGGGAAAGGCAACGTGGTGGTGTATACGATGCCTGGGCAGACGAACCTGGAGGAGCGCCTGGATGGATACAAGACCGTTTTTGCGCAAAACCCGGGGATCAAGATCGTAGAGACGGTAGATGTGCATGGCGATCCACGAATTGCCTTCGACCGGACGAAGGAGATTCTGCAGCAGGGCAAGCTAAAGCCGGATGGGTTTGTTTGCCTGGAAGCGACTGCCTGCGCGGAGGTGGCGGAAGTGCTTTCGCGGGAGAAGGCGACGGGCAAAGTTGTTGTGGCTATGGATGCCGCGCCGGAGACACTGGAGGGAATCCAGAAGGGCTTGATTAACGCCACGATCGCACAGAAGCCGTATAGCATGGCGTTCTATGGCCTGAAGGTTTTGGACGATTTGTATCACTACAAGCCGGCGAAACTGGACGCCGACGGGGCGATGGACAGTAAAGCCCATCTACCCAATTTCATCGACACGGGCGCGCAGTTGGTGGACAAGGGAAATGTGGATGCGTTCCTGAAGGCCATAACACCGGCGCAATAAGTCGAATTTGTACGGAAGAAAACCAGTGCGTGGCGCGTCCAAGCAGTCGGAAAGAGACGCAGGATGGCGGCACTGGAGAACACGATTGTGACGGTGGACGAACCCGGCGACGGGCGACTAATAGCCGCCTGCCAGCAGGGCGATCGCGAAGCCTTCCGGGTTCTGTTTGAGCGCCACCAGCGCCGGGTGTGGTCCATTGCATGGCACTTCACGGGCGACGAGGCGGCCGCCCGCGATATCTCACAGCAAGTCTTTTTGAAGCTGTTTCATACCATCGGGCAGTTTCGCTCCGATTCCCATTTTTCAACATGGCTCTACCGGCTGGTGGCGAACGCTTGCCTGGATGAACGGCGGAAGCTGCGGCGATGGCTGTCGTTGGACTTTTTACGCGAGCGGCGAGGCAGTGAGGCGAGTTGGGAGCCGACGGCTGAGGTCCGGTTGGTTGGACAACAGATGGCGGAGATAGTGCGAAGGGCAGTGGCGAAACTGCCGCCAAAGCTACGGATGGTGGTGCTGCTGAAGCATTTCGAGGAGCTTTCCTATGAGGAGATGGCGGCGGCTTTGGGCTGTTCGAAGGGGACTGTGGCGTCGCGGTTGAACCGGGGGCATCGGGAACTGGCGCAGAGGCTGGCGCATTTGCGAGGGGCGTTGTAATGGAACACGTGCGAGAAGAGCTTTCGGCTTATTGTCTGCGGGAATTGCCCGTGGCGGAGGCGCGCCGGGTGGACGAGCATCTGACGAAGTGCGAGGCGTGCCGCCGGGAGTGGGAAGAAGTGCGGGTGGGTGTAGAACTGGCGCGGCGGATGAGAGCGGCGGATGCCCCAGCGGAGGTGTGGCATTCGGTGGAGGCCGGGCTGGGCGAGCGGGCGTTCCCGGTTTGGAAGGTGGCGGCCGCGCTAGTGGCCACTGCCGCGGTTGCAGCCGTTGTGCTGTGGCCACGCCCGGAGGTGGGCCCGATGTGGAACGTAACGCGTTTAGCCGGAGAGCCGGAACTCGCAGGGCGGCGGATGGAGGCGGAAGGAAAGCTGGCGCGAGGGCAACGAGTGGTGACCGATGGGGCCTCAAGGGTACAGATCAACGTGGGGGACATCGGCCGCGTGGAAGTGGAAGGGGACTCCCGGGTGAAGTTGGTTGATGGGGGCGCAAACCAGCACCGGTTGTCTTTGGAGAAGGGCAAGCTGAGTGCGTTCATCTGGGCCCCGCCAGGGCAGTTTTTTGTCGATACGGCATCGGCGGTGGCGGTGGATCTGGGGTGCGCTTACACGTTGGAGACGACCGAAGAGGGTCGCGGGGTATTGGAAGTGACGTCGGGCTGGGTTGCTTTCGAGTGGAAGGGGCGGGAGTCGTTTGTACCGGCGGGGGCACGTTGTGTGACTCAGCCGAGGCTGGGGCCTGGCACTCCGTATTTCACTGACGCGAGCACCGAGTTTCGTGTGGCGCTGGAGCGGTTTGACCACTCGCCAATAAATGCGTCTGACCCCTTTTTGGGTGAGGTGTTGGGGGCGGCTCGGGAGAGGGACGCGTTTACGGTGTGGCACTTGCTGGGACGCACGTCGGGTTCGGACCGGGGGAAGGTCTACGACCGGCTGGCGGAGTTGGTTCCACCTCCCGCTGGGGTAACCCGCGAGGCTGTGGTTCGCGGTGAGCGTAGGGCGTCAGACCAGTGGTGGGACGGCCTGGGATTGGGCACGGCCCGCTGGTGGCGAGGGTGGAAGGGCGCGGTTCCAGGAACAAGTTCGCAGCAGTAACGGCGCGGTTTTCGCGCCGAATATCCATCGACGGTGAAACAAGACAGGAGAGGTGTATGGCTACACGTGTGTTTCGATTTGGCGCGGGCCTGGCAATGGCCGTCGCGATGACTTTACCGGCAGTGGCGGGACCTCCGTTGATCTGCCACTCGTTTGAAATCAATGGGGCGAAATCGCTGCCATGGTCAGGCAGCGCGGACTGGCGGGGCGTGGACAAGAACTACGACCTGAGCCGGCTGACGGCGGATACGCTGGCTCTTCTGCAGCCGGAAACGCCGGTACTGGTGCGAATGGAAACGTTGCGGCGGGCTACGGTGTATGCGGTTTGGGGGAAGGCCGAGGGGCGATTCGGGACTCCGGTGAAGGGTTCGCGTCTTGCGGAGGATCTGCTGGCGAAGCTGTTGGCTCGCGCCAAGGAATCTCCGGCGGCGCTGTTCGATGCGGGTTATCTGATGGCCAGTTTGCAGCAGGCGAGCTATGAATCGAGCACAGTGGACGCGGTGGTGGGTTATGAGATGGTTCGGAAAGCGGCGGAGACGGCGCGCAGCGCGGAGATGGAATTTGCAGCCGCTCTGATGACCTCGGGGCTACCGCGGAGCGGCCATGAGGAGCATTTGCGGCGGGCGCGGGCGGCGACGGCTTGCTGGCGAAGAACCTGTCGATTCACATCGGGCCGCGCTAGCGAGGATGTTTCAAAGGCTGGATTCGGCGTAACTGACCTCAGGCAGGTCGATTTCAGCCTTGACGGGACGGAAGACGAAGCGGCCCCAGAAGGCCGCTCCGATGAGGGCGGCGGCTCCCATATAGAAGGCCGCCGCGTAACCGAAGTTCTTAGCGAGGGCTCCGGCGGCGAAGGAACTGAGACCGACAAAGAGGTCGTAAAACGCGCTGAGGATGCCGACGGCGGAGCCGCGCTGGTTATTGGGGGTCTGACGGAGCACGGTTGCCGCAATGGACGACCAGGGGAACGAAAAGCCGAAGCCGAGCAAGGCGGTACCGGCGACGGCAACCAGAGGAGAGGGCCCCTGGGCGATGATGACAAGGCCGAGACACATGAAGGCCAAGCCTCCGTAGTAGGTGAAACGGGCATCTATGCGGTCAGGCAGACCGCCGAGGAAGAAACGCGACAAGAGCACTAGCAAGGCGTAAGCGGAAAATGCGATAGGCCCGGAGTTACCGTGTTTAGACAGATGCAGAATGAGGAATCCTGCGATGACAGGGTACTGAACGTTGACTAATCCCACAGCTATGCCGGGAGCGATCAGGTACGAGGGAAGCCAGCGGCGGGTGGCGTCATGGGTCCCGGGGTGATAGTCCTCCGGTACGTGCCAAAGGACGGCGAAAGACACGACGGCGAGAACCAGTTGAATGACGGCGGCGCGTTCGAAAGAGCCAGCCCAGTGGCCGACAACTGGCCCGGCAGCGATACCGCCCCAGATACCGCTGGAGACGTAGCCGAGGGCCTGGGAACTGCGGGCGAGTCCGGCCACTTCGACAGCCCAGGCGGCGGCCCCCGTGTACAGGCAGGCCTCACCGAAGCCCTGTAGGATGCGGCCAAGGAAAGGGCCGGCGAGGCCGAGGGGCAGGAGGTAGGCTCCGCCGGCAGCGGCACAACTCACGAGGCCTGTAAGTACGGCAATTTTTCGGCCGCGGCGGTCAGCCAGTGGGCCGGAGAAGAAACGAGCGCCCAGTGCAACAAAGGAAAAGATTCCGATGACAAAGCCGACAGTCTGATCGGAGCCACCCAAGTCATGGCGGACGTGAGGACCGAGACTGGGAAGCACCGTTCCGATGCCTAGAAAACCAATAAAAGTAGCGGCGATTAGTGCCCAGAAGCGGGGACTAAAGCCTTCATCCAATGACCCCATTATATTTCTATTGTAGCGAGGATTCCAGTTGCGTTTGGGGGAGGCCCGGCGGAGCTTGATTTTAGTAATTGACATGTAACACGAGATAGCTATATTTTGGATGCTATGCGGATGCGATGCCTGTTACTGCTATGGATGGCGTCCTCTTTGCTACTTGCCGGCGATCAGGATTTCTCAGGAACGTGGAAGCTGAATGAGTCCCGCAGTCAGATACGTGCGATACCGGTGTTACCGGCTCGAATTGTCAAGATTGTGACTGAGGGTAAGTCAATTACCTGTATCACGTTGGGCGAGGATGGACAGAAGACTGGCGACTGCTCAGTGAGCACGGATGGAAAAGAGACGCGCCAAGCAGGCGGCGGGCGGAGTTCAAACTCGGTGGCGAAGTGGGAGGGAGACGCACTATTGATCAACCGGCTAGTGGCAGCCGGTTCGTCGCAACATACGGAGATGGATCGCTGGAAGCTATCGCACGACCGGCAAACGCTGACGGTGAGGCGGGAGATGGTGACGCCGCACGGTGAGATGGAATCGACGCTTGTATACGAACGAGTGAAGTAAGAGACAGGCCGGGGCTAACTTCGGTGCGCCGGAAAAATTGGTACAGGCACGAATTTCCTCCCTGGAACATTCCTCTAGTTCAGTAGTCTCCAGGGGTTCGGAAAATCATGCCAGTCCGCATTTTTCGCTAGGTGCGCCGGAAAAATTGGTACAGGCACGAATTTCCTCCCCTGGAACATTCCTCTAGTTCAGTAGTCTCCAGGGGTTCGGAAAATCATGCCAGTCCGCATTTTTCGCTAGGTGCGCCGGAAAAATTGGTACAGGCACGAATTTCCTCCCCTGGAACATTCCTCTAGTTCAGTAGTCTCCAGGGGTTCGGAAAATCATGCCAGTCCGCATTTTTCGCTAGGTGCGCCGGAAAAATTGGTACATCCATGATAGGGGTTTGTCAAGGGAAAACAGACTTCT
>JBDTMC010000310.1:0-9278 GCA_039934475.1 Bryobacteraceae bacterium
GCCCGTGTCACGGAACGTGTCCGGCGTAAATTCATCCGGCGAGAGATCGATCTTGAACTTCGCCATTTGCGTATTCAACCCATTCACGAGAACCGAACAGATACCGTAAAGGACCATCGCCGCGGCACGCCTCACTGCCACCACCCGTTGCGCTTTGGCGAGCAGGAACTCGTCATTTTCTGCCATGCGCTCAATCTTCTGAGCGAGGCGCTTTAGTCGATCTTCGTTCATCTCTTCAGGCCTTAGGATAGTCCCACGGTTGGCGATACGGCCGGGCAAGCAAAGCGTTCGCCTCCGGGTCGCCGGGAATCTCCATCTTCACACCGTCCCAGATTACCCTGCGTCCGAGGTTCATTGAGATCATCGCCAGCAGACTCATGTTGGTGGATCGCTGGGCGCCTTCAATATCGCTACTGGTTCGTTTGGTGCCCTCGATGCTGGCTAGAAAGCCATTCCAACCCCGTTCCGTAGCCGGCACTCTGCGGCCATCTGCATGAACGGAACCCTCACCGCGGGCCGCGGGATTGAAAGTCCAACCGTGGTCCCCAGCCGTGTGCAATGTCCCTTCAGTTCCGTAGTAATAGACGCCGGAGCTTCCGCCATAGGAGCGGTGCTCCCAAACAGTGGTGAAGTTCCGGAATTCGAAGGTGGATACCTGGGTGTCGGGACCGTTTGAGTCGTCGTCACTGCCGTGCCGGGTCCCCACGGAGAACACTTTGGTGGGCGACTTTTCTTCACTCCACGCCAGGACTTCGTGGAAGCAGTTTGCCGCTTCATAGCCGCCGGAGCCATTGGCGAATTCCAGACGGCGGCGAAAGCCTCCGGAATGGAGTGAGGGATGATACGGCAACAGCGAGGCCGGTCCGCACCACATGTCCCAATCCAGCCCTTTCGGCACAACAGCGCCGGGCAGGATGCCGGCAACGTTGACACTGCTGGAGGTACATACCCGTATCTGATTGATGCGTCCCAGCCTGCCGGATCTTAGGAACGTGAGGCCGGATGCATTGTGCCGCTGCGCCCCCACCTGTACCACCACATCGGCATCGCGAGCCGCCTTCACCATCGCGCGACCTTCGTTGATAGTGTGGCAAAGCGGCGATTCCAGCCACACATGCGCACCCGCCTGGACAGACGCAATCGTGGTGAGGGCGTGCCAGTGGTCGGGCGTGGCGATAATGCAGATCTCAGGCTTCTCCTTCGCCAGCATCTCGCGGTAGTCCCTGTACCGCGCGGGTCTGTCGCCAGTGCACGTGCTCACCTCCGCAGCGGCAGGCGCCAACTGGTTCTCATCGACATCGCAAAGAGCCACGACCTTTGTACGGCCGGCCTCCATCGCGTTGCGCAGAACATCTCTGCCTCGCGATCCGGCACCGATAAGGGCGGTTCTATATCTCGTGTTTGACTGGCCCAGAAGCGGAATGGCCGTCCAGGCGGCCGCCGACTGCAAGAATTCACGACGCTGCATGCACCTCAGAGTATCATCAGAGGAATGCACTGCCGGAACGGGAGGGTTTTTGGGACGGAATTCATGGACAGTGCCGCTCCCGAACTGGCCCGAGGGGCGCTCCGGGACTTGGTGCGAATCAATCGCTTCCTCGGCGGGCATATCGTTCTGCGGTCGATGCTGTCGCGGTTAGTGCATCGTGACGAGGAGTTCTCCGTGCTCGATGTGGGCGCGGCATCGGGTGATATGGCTGCCCAGATTCGCCGCCGCTATCCGCGCGCCACCGTCGTTTGCCTCGATCAACGCCCGATCCATCTGGATGCCGCTTCCGGCTTGCGCGTCGCCGGAGACGCCTTCCGGTTACCCTTCGGCGAGCGCAGCTTCGACTTTGTTTTCTCGTCCCTCTTCCTGCACCATTTCGAGGATCCGCATGTAGTAGAGTTGCTCCAGTCTTTTCGCCGAGTGGCACGCCGCGCGGTGCTTGCCATCGATTTGGAACGCCATCCTCTGGCCTACTACTTCATCCCTTCGACAAAAATGGTCTTGGGCTGGGACCCCATCACAGTGAATGACGCGCCTGTTTCCGTCGAATCGGGTTTTCACCGCGGGGAACTGCTGCGATTGGCACACGCCGCTGGTCTGACTGAGGCCGCCGTCACCCGCCACCACCCCTGGTTTCGCCTCGCACTCGTGGCGCCCACTACTTAGGGTACTGGTATACATGACACACCCAACCGTTGCTCGGAGAAAATCAAGCGGTATAGCATGAGACGACTTATGATGAGAATGCTGATTCTGATGTCCGTATTTGGCCTTTCCGCCTATGCCGTGGACGTTCCATCCACTCAGGTGCCAGTGGAGATCACCCACGAAAAGGGGAGTTTCAGCGGTCAAATCTCCGTTTCGGTGAATGGTTCCATGAACAACGCGAAAACTGAATGGAACGCCACGATTCGGAACACGTCAGAGCACAAGATTTTCCGGGTGACGTTCTGCGTTAAGGCGTTTGATGCCACCGATCAGCAAATCAAGCCCGGCGGCAACGAATGCGTACTGACACTGTGGGGGAGCAATTGGGAGGCGGGAACGCCACTGAACTTCAAGGGCAAGCAGAACATCAAGATCAGCGATAACAAGGCTCCCATTCAGGCGATGAAATATACCGTGATCGCAACGGAGGTCTTCGACCATTCGCCCAACCTCCGATATTTGGACGTGCGCTGTCCGCTCGTATGGTCTTCCGCACTTCGGGTGTTTGCGGATAAGAAATTCCGGCCCACCGTCATGGACAAAGATAGTTTCACGGCAACCTACGCCTACGATGGTGGAAGGATTCGACGTTATGGCGATGCCAAGCAAATGCTCAAATCATTCACCAATGCGAACACGGCATTCATGGGTCCAACGTGGGAATCCTTCAGGATTGATGCGGCGTCCCTGTACCTTCGTGAAGAGAAGCCGGGAGCCTGTACCGCCGAAGTCAAGATGACCTTTGCCGGGTTCGGGAAACCCTTTATGGGAACGTTGGGTTGGTACGCAGTGGAGTCGAATTTCAATTTCGAGAAAGCCCTACTGGATGGATTGGAAGCACAATCCAAACAAGCGGCAAGTGCCGATCTGGACAAGGCCATCAGCCAACTTCCGACTGAAGCCCCCAAACTCGTTGAGACTGTGACAAAGCCACAACTGACTATCACATCGGAGCCAGCCGGGGCGGAAATCGAGATTGACGGGGAATTCATCGGGAACACCCCGACCACCGTGACGGCCAAGCAAGGCAAGGTTGTTGTTAAGGTGAAGAAGGCCGGATTCCAGCCATGGGAACGGACGCTGACGCTTAATGGTGGAGACAAGCGGACTCTCAATGCCGAGATGGTCAAGTAGTTGAGCCTGTCAAGTGTATCCATACCCCTACTTAGCTGGGCATCGCTGTAGCCGTCCACCAAAAACCGCGATCCAGCACCCCTCCTGGACCTCTTTCCCCAACTCCTCGCCGTTCCAGTTAACCGTTGCGCCCACCCATTGGGGCGGCACGTCGAGTCGCAATGCACCAACACCTCTGCTCACCAGCAGAATCTCCTTCGCATCCTGCAAATACTGCCCTTGCAGACGACCCGTGAATGTCTCTTCCCACTGCCGCGGAACGATCTTGGCCTCGACACGTTTCCGGTCGCGCCCGCGCTGGATCATCACCGTGACCGACTTCTCCTGCCGCGCGTCAGCGAGGATTCTCAGGTACACGGCCGGACTATCCACTGCCTTGCCATCGATTGCCACAATCCGGTCGTCCTTCTGCAGCGGACCCTTGTAACCCTCGGGAAGGGAAGTGACCACAGGGGAGCCTGCTACCGAAGCGTCGTATTCGAAGGGTCCGATGGATAGCGTGGCACTGGCGACCGGCTTGACACGCGTCGAGCCCAGTGCGTCATTCCGCCGCCCCGCCTCAATCCGAAGGATCTGCACCCAGTGGCATCGTCCGAAGGCGGGGTTCCCTGTTTCGCAATCGGATTGTGCGGGAAACTCTTCCGCCTCGCGTCCCGCCAGCCGCGTGAGTCCTTCTTCCACTGTGTTGATAGGCTGAAATGGGAACCCCGCCGCTGAGAGACGTGACCGCTCCTCCGGGTCTACCTGATTGGCCGGTGCCGTCCAGAAGACCGTCGCATTGGCGCTGTTGGCTCCGAAGAGGCGGTTGGAATCCATGGCGGGGCGCGGCGATCCGTCCGCCAAGGTAGCGGCGAAGAGGCCCGCCGCCCGTGAGGGCGCGTAGAAGGCCATCCATGCCTGTTCACCGGTCGCAATGAGAAAATTCCGATTCGGCAGCACCATCGGCATCTTCTCCGCGCGCGCCACCAGTTGACTCAGCGCCAAAATCCCGGCATCTCCCGTAGGGACTCCTTCGGGAATCAGGACATTCCAATCCTGTTTGAGAACTTGCTGAATGATGGGATGGCCTGCGGGTGCCAGCACCACCGCCAACGGCGCCGCCTTTGTACTTTGCCGGAACTGCACTTTTACATCGGCGCCGCTAGCCGTTGGCGCCAGCGTCACCATGAGAGCCACCCACGCAAATCTCATCTCCCTTCATTGTAGGGAATTCTCAGGTCGGTGGGGATTCTCTAGTTAGAGGCAGGACATTGGGGGGAATATAGTTAGTTAAGTTATAGAAACAACGAAAGAAAAATACAATTGATCTATCCGTCACCGCACCCTGCCTAGTTGTATCACTCTGGGAAGGAGAACCAGTGAAAGCCTCAGTTGTCCTAGTCACTCTCGCACTTCTTATTGGCCTTGGGTTGACGCTCTTCGCCGATGACAATGAAAGGGAAAGGGCGATTTCGCCGAGTATCGCCGCAGCCGCGGCCGTTCCACATGTCATTGCGTGGAACGATCTCGGAATGCATTGTATGGATAAAGACTATAGTGTCTTTTCCGTACTGCCGCCCTTTAACATTCTTCACGTACAAGTCATTGATGCTTCCGGCCACCTTGTGAAGAATGGAACTACTTACACGGTCAATTTTCAAGGAACCAAGGATCCCACCGGCTCAATTAACACCACATCGGCAAAGAAAACTAATTTCTGGCAGTACGTTCTGCCGATCTTCGGCGTTTCGCTGCCGGTGGATTCCGGGCTGGCGGGAATGAAGATGCCAGGCAGCGCCAATACGGGACAGCCGCTCGTCTTCAATGCGGTTGCCAACGAATTTGAGGGCACCGGTATCCCAATCATCCCCATCGACAACGCCGGTAAGACCAACACGTATCCCTTGGTGAGGGTGAATGCCCTCAGCGGCTCCACGGTGGTGGCTGGGACCGTAGCTGTGCTCCCCGTCTCGACCGAGATGACTTGCATCAAATGCCACGCATCCAATTCAGTAGTGGCGGCAATGCCTCCCGGCGGCTGGGTGAACTACACGAAGGATGCCGACAAGGACTACAAACTCAACATCCTTAAGCTGCATGATGCCAAACCACAGAATGCGGCGCTCTACCAGCAGGCACTAGTGACGGCCGGTTACCCAAATGGTCTGTTAAAGTCCGCGATGGCGGGGAATCCTCCACTGTGCGCGAAGTGCCACCTCTCTAACGCCCTCGCTCCGTACGGCATAACCGGTGTCGCCGGTGTTCCGCCGCTCACCGCTTCGGAGCATGGATTCCACGCCAACGTAGTCGATCCTTCCACGGGCCAGACTCTGGAGGCAAACACCGACCGGGCCGCCTGCTACACATGCCATCCCGGTTCCACCACGCGCTGCCTTCGTGGCGCGATGGGAAGCGCTGTCGCGTCTGACGGCTCCCTCGCGATCCAGTGCCAGAGTTGCCACGGCAGCATGAGTAAGGTGGGCACAGCCACGCGCGCTGGTTGGCTGGACGAACCCAATTGCCAGGCCTGTCACACCGGAACCGCCGTGCAGAACAACGGTCAGATTCGCTACAGCGACGTGTTTGAAACCAACGGCCAGATGCGGGTAGCGGTGAATAACACATTCGCCACCAATCCGAATAATCCATCTCCCGGATACTCACTCTTCAAGGTTTCCTCAGGCCACGGCGGTCTGCAATGCGAAGCCTGCCACGGTTCCACCCACGCCGAGTATCCGGCCGCCGGCGCGAATGACAACCTCGGCGCCACGAAGTTACAAGGGCACGCCGGAGTTCTGGTGGAGTGCCAATCCTGCCATAACACGATGCCGAACACCAGCAACGGCGGTCCTCACGGAATGCATTCCATTGGCCAGAGCTGGGTAAGCGGCCATCAGAACGCGGCCGAGGGCAACAAAGCGATTTGCCAGACTTGTCACGGAACCGACTACCGCGGCACTGTGCTCTCCTATGCGCAGGGCGACCGCAGCCTCAGTGCTTTCGGCACGAAGACTTTCTGGCGAGGATTCCAGGTCGGCTGCTACAACTGCCATAACGGTCCAAACAGCGATGACCGTAACTCTAACTCGGCTCCTCTGGTTACCAACGCCTCTGTTTCGACCACCGGCGGCACGTCGGCTCAGGTAACGCTGAAGGGCAGCGACGCCAACGGCAACTCACTCACATGGCGGATTGTTTCTCAACCGGCTAACGGCACGGTTGGCCTTTCTGGGAATGTCGCCACCTATTTCCCAGCGGCCGGATTCAAAGGGACAGAGACCTTCACGTTCGCGGCTTGGGATGGCCAGACGAATTCCAACCTCGGCACGATCACGATGACCGTGAACTAGGTTGCTTGCGGCCGGCGGAACACCTGCACCCCGCCGGCCCTTTTTATGTCAGTTGGATCACGTAGAAGGTGGCGCTCTGCGGGTCCACGATCAGCGCGATCCAGCCTACTCCGGGCGCGTTGAATGGCCCAAATCGCACGGTGGCTCCGAGGCTTGTGGCCTGGGCGACGGTGGCGGCGCAATCGGCAACTCGAACGTAGATGCCCCAATGGGCCGGGATTCCTTTCCAACTCGCGTCCATCGGTAGCAGCCCACCGCGTGGAACCCCCGCCACACTGAACTCCAGATAGGTCGCCATATTCGCAGAGCCCTTCGTTTGCCATCCGAACAGGGCACTGTAGAACGTGTTTGCCTGACTGGTGTCCCAGGTCGCCAGCTCGACCCAGCCTACCGAATTGACTTCGCTGACTACTCCCACGCCGGGGTTCGTCTTCGTCTGCCAGACAGAGAAAGTTGCGCCACCCGGGTCCTTGATAATGGCCAAGCGCCCTGCATCCATCACATCAAAGGCGGGTTGCACTACTTCGCCGCCCAGCTCGGTTGCCTTAGCCGCCGTCGCATCGGCATTCTCCACCGCAAAATAGACGCCCCAATGTGGCGGGACTCCCGCGTCCGTCAGCTTCGGAGGCAGCGTGTAGGTTGATGCCGCCACTTGTCCGTCCAACTGGAACATCGTGTAATGCTCGTCCGGTCGCATGGGGATATCGACATGGGTCCAGCCAAACAAGTTATCGTAGAACTGTTTCGCTGCCACCTGATCCGTGGTTCCGAGTTCAAACCAGCATGGCGCACCTGGGGGATGTTGGCTGACTATTGGCATTGTTGCTCCTCGTTCGTGGAGTCTATCATGTGGCTGGTCGACTGCATTTTTGAAGTGAGCCTCCAGCCCGGCATGGTACGCTGATCACGTCAATGCTTCTTGCCGCTCTTCCGAGTTGCTGTGCCAGATTTCCCAACATTTTGTGACGTCAGCCTGCCGGTGCCTCTCGACCGGGCCTTCACCTACCGCCTTCCGGAGACGCTCCGTCACCGCGTGCAGCGCGGTTGCCGGGTGCTTGCTCCTTTTGGAACGCGCAAGCTGACCGGCGTCGTTCTGCGAGTGCATAATGAACCTCCTGAGGCCACCGCCAAAGAGCTAATGCGGCTGCTGGATGAGGAGCCGATTCTCGAAGACCGGCTGATCGCGCTCGGCTCTTGGATTGCCGGATATTACTGCGCTCCCCTCGGCGAAGTATTGCGCGGCATGATGCCTTTGTCAGGAGAAACACGCAAAACCAAGGTTTGGGGACTCACCGACTCCGGCCGCGATATGGCGAGGCAGTTGCTTCTCGGCGCTCCCGGCGACGACCCCGCGGTTGAGATGCTGCGCCTTCTGGAGACTCGTCCGATGTCGGCGGCGTACCTGACCAAGAAATTTCCCACAGCCCCGCGTCTGCTAAAGGCGCTTGAAAGGAAGGGCTTCATCGTCGCTGAAGACGGGCAGGTGGACCGCGACCCGCTACGAGCACCGGCGGCGCGTCTGCGTGTGGAGTTTTTGGGCCGGCCGGCGGATGTGAAGCTGACCAAGCCCGAACGGGAGTTGGTGTCCTATTTAGAACTCCATCCTGGGGTTCATAACTTGCAAGAGTTGGAGGTCGTTCTGAAGGGTGCGAGCACGGCAGCACGCGCGATGGCGCGCCGCAAACTACTCGCGCTGACTCCGGAGCCATTAACTGCGGCAGCGATGGCGGAGCGCCCGCCGCACGTTCTTAATCCGTCCCAGCAAGCAGCCTTGGATCAGATCGAACTGGGCCTGCAGTCACGTGCCTTCGCCACGTATCTGTTACAGGGTGTCACCGGATCCGGCAAGACAGAAATCTACTTGCGGGCTATCGACGAGGCATTGCGCCTGGGCAGGGGCGCTCTGTTACTGGTGCCGGAGATCGCACTTACTCCGGCGGTTGCCTCGCAGTTCTTCCATAGATTTGGGGACCGCGTGGCGATGCTCCACTCGGCTTTCACAGACGTGGAACGCGCCGAACAATGGCGGCGCATTCGTGCCGGGCTGGCCAATGTAGTGGTCGGTACGCGGTCCGGCGTCTTTGCTCCCGTTCAGAATCTCGGTTTGATCGTTGTAGATGAGGAACACGACGGCAGCTATAAGCAGGAAGAGACGCCGCGCTACCATGGCCGTGACGTGGCGATCATGCGGGCGCGCGAGGCGGGTGCGGTGGTCGTTATCGGCTCCGCCACCCCTAGTCTGGAGAGCCGCTACAACGCCGATCGGGGCAAGTACACGCTCTTGACCCTGCCGGAGCGCATTCAGCAGCGTCCGATGCCGCGCGTGGAACTTGTGGATATGCGCATGGAGTTTCTCGAGACCCGTAAGCAATCCACTTTCTCTCGCCGCCTGCTCGAAGAAATCAAGGGACGCCTGGAAAACGGCGAGCAGACCATGCTGCTGTTGAACCGCCGCGGCTTCTCCAGTTTCGTCGCCTGCCGTTCGTGCGGAGAACGCATTCAATGCGTCAACTGCTCAGTGACGCTCACCTTTCACAAGCGCGACCGGCGCATGCTATGCCACTACTGCAATTACGCCGAGAAAGTCCCCTCGATTTGTCCAAAGTGCCAAAGTGAGC
>JBDTMC010000311.1:0-9274 GCA_039934475.1 Bryobacteraceae bacterium
AATCTATCCAGGATGGCTGGCCGGGTTGATGCCACTGGCTGCCCCAACATTTCAAAGAACGATGGGTAGTCCAACCTAGCCAAGACCTCTTCACCGGTCAGCGATTGTGCCGCCAGTTCCTTTTCGAAAGTAACTTGGGAGATCCGTGCCCAGAGGGTACGTTCCTTCTCCGGATGGTCACGCAGCTTCTTCTTGTAGCTCCCAACCCGGATGTACGCATGGTCTTTCCAACGGACTGGAATGTGAACACAGGGCTGAATCTCAAAGAGGACTACGCTCCGTGACTCCACCGTGAACTCGTGGATTACGAAATGCACACCGGGCCGCAACTGCCGGCTTAACCAAGGCTCAAGGTCTTCGTTCCCAACCTTCTGAGAGCGTGGTTTGAAAACAGTCCCGACGACGGCGTGAGTTGCGTCTTCGACGCCCCATACGATGTATGCGGCGTTTTCATTGTGCAGCGCGGCGGAATATCTTTCATTTTCTACGCTAATATCTCGCCTCCACTTGGAGTGGGCCTGCCGATGGCGCCAGTCTTATGAACTCCAGCTTGGCGTCAAAGTCTGTCCAGGGTTTGCCGTTCACAATGACTTGGCGCAGCGGCGCCCGTTGCGGATGGCGTACGTGCAGGATGATCTCCTTGGGTGTCTTTCTCGAAGGCGGAGTGACGACGATGCTTATCGACCCATGGTCCACGTCGGAAGTCATGCGATAGCTGACGTCTCCGAAGTGCGTCGGCGCCGCTTGCACGCCGAGCGACTTATTCTGCTCTAACCACGTTCGCCCCGTGGCGAGTGCGAGGTGTAAGCTGTCTCCCTGTTCCATGATCATCGCATCACGGAGAAATCGAACGACCGCCAAAGGTGTCCATAGATGTTGGCGGTCTCCCGAGGTCTTCTTCGTGCCGGGCTCCAGCCCGCGCTCTTCGCACCACGTGTACAAGGGGCTGGTGTGGTTGAGGGTTGAGTACAAGTACCCAATGGCCGTGTCGCCATTGCCGAGCATGAGATGCGTCTCCGCGATATTGTCGAGCGTGATGGCGACCCACGCCCCGTCCTCCATCCAGCCGGTGTGTACGGGCTGTCCGCCGGAACTTATCGTTTGCTCGATCTTGCGCAGAGTGCCTGTCACTAAGGGATCCAACGTCGTTAGAATCCCCGTGGGAAACAGAGCGAGTAACACCCCCCACCGGCTGCCGCTGGGATTGTTCGGGGAGCCGGGGATCCATCGAAAATCGCTTTCCACGATCGCGCCGCGTTCCAGCGACGCACGCAGGTCCGTCAAACCTGTCTGGTGGATCCTTCGCAAGCCGGGCAGGTCTTCCCGCTTGCCAAGCACTTCGGCCGCCTCAACGGCCAGTGCGTCCGCGAATACCGCCAGGATGTTGTGCGGATAGAAGACGCCAAAATAGTCAGACCCGTTCATGAGGCCTCCGTCGCCCATGCCGCGGGGCATTAGTCCATAGGTGGCTGGCTTTTTCCCGTCTTCCAGTACGCGGGATTTCAAGCGCTGCGATTCCTGCCATCGCGAACTGGCGGCCAACTTCGGATAGAGCGCCTCCAGGTATGCGCGGTCACCGGTCAACCGGAAATGCTCCATGGCCGCCCAAGCCTTCATCCCCGCGGCACCCCACATATGGTGCGCCCAGCCCTTCGGATCGGCCCACTCGCCATTGGGTTCCTGCATATCGAGATGGACGCGCAGGCCGTTCGCCGCTTCCGCATGGAATCCTGTTTGGTCCAGGGCGATGGCGGCCAGTGACGGCTCAAAGGGATTGGTGGAGCGATATCCTTCGGTGCCGCAGAGCGTGCCCACATAGCCGTCCGCCAGCGGTTCGCGCATGATGAACAGATCCGCCAGACTTGCATAGAACCCGATCCGCACGGCGTCATCGGGGATCTCAAAGGCTACGGCTCGCGCCAGCAACGCGTGCCACTCCTTCTTCGCCGCGGCGAACTCGTCTTCCCAATTCCTGGCGCGCAAACCGTCGAGATCCTTCTCATAGGCCTGATACGGACGTACGATCCAGCCATGCCGGGTCTCGCCAGGCTGCAAGTCCCACGCGAGGGTCATGGTCATGCGGCCGACGGGGTATGATTGTGCGCCGACGCCGAGCATCAGGATCCGGTCCGGCCGGTCCATCTGCAAGGCGAGAAGCGAGTCCGCGCTGCGCTGGGGCTCAATCCAGGCAGGATTGTGGGCCACCCATCCGCTCTTCACCTCACACTGGATGGCGACGTGATGCGCCTGCGTGTCTTGGTTCCGAGCCGTTACCTTCACGAGGGCACCACTCAATCCACCAATCACTTCCAGTTGAACGCTGCCGGCGGGCGCGCTGTAGAGGTTGTCGAGCATCGGGAGATACACTTCGCCGCGCGTCAACTTTGTTTCCGGGAACGGCTTGCCATCCCACAAGGGCTGGACCTGAACGTGCCACTCGGTCTTCGGCGGTTTGAGGATGGCCAAAGGGAGATGACGCAGATCGTCGTATGACCACGAGAGAGTGAGGGCTCCCGGCTCGACGTCCAACAGAGTCTTCTCGCTGGCTTCGGGACGAGCTACGGCCATGCGGTAAGGCGGCGCAAAGGCGTAACTGAAATCCACCTTCTCGGCGGCGGGGAGGAGGGCGGCTTGCGCCAGCAGTACGAGAAGCAGACAACGGTGTCTCATATCGTGAGCATATAGGATGTAGACAGATGTCCGGTAAACGGGACGATCTCTTGGTTTGGACCGTCCGCTTGAGGAGACTCGACGATGAGCATTTTGAACACGCGCCGGCTTGTCATTGGCGTCGCTTGGATGGCGTGCTTTGTGCCCGCCGCGTCAGCCGACGACATTCTGATCGCCGACGCGAAATCGCAGCCGGAAAGCCTGACTGTGGTAGCGGGTGGAGCGCTATTTGTTGGCAGCGCGAGCACGCCGTTCGTGTACAAGGTTCGATCCGGATCGACGACCGCAGAAAAGTTCATCGACGCCAGCGGTGAAGGTCCAGGAACCTTTTTCTTTGGGATGCTCGCGGATAGCTCGAGTGAGACTTTGTGGACATGTCAGCTGACTCCGGTGCCCGGCACGTCGCCGGCACAGCGGCACACCGCCCTACGAGGCTTTGATCTCACCAGCGGCACGCCAAAAGTTCGATGGAATCTGCCGGGCGACAATAGCACATGCAACGACTTCTCGATTGGGCCGGACAAGTCGCTTTATCTTACTGACACCGCTAACAGCAAGATTTACAGGCTGCCGGCTGGTGCTGCCGCCGCGGAACTATTCCTCGAAAATCGCGCTCTTTATGGCATCGATGGCATCACGTTCTTGAATGGAACCCTCTACGTGAACAACGTGTTCTCGAACAACCTATATCGCATCCCTATCGACGCCACTGGCAAAGCGGGGCAGCCGGTTGATATTTGGATGGATCAACCGCTGAAGGGCCCGGACGGCATGCGCGCCGCCAACGGCAAACTGATCGTTGCCGAGAATGGCAGCGGAAAGATCTCCGTCATTACCGTCAATGGGGACAAAGCCTCAGTCAGAGTGATTAAAGAAGGGCTGAACACACCCACGGCGGTAGAGCCGGCGGGCGACAAGATCTGGATCGCCGAGCGCGGGGCCGGCAAGGCCGTCTCCATTCCGATGCCGAAATAGTTAGGGTCTCAAGCTGTTCGGATGTACGTACAGGTTTTTAGGTTCGAACTACCAGTTGACCGGCACCAACCATCTAAAGCGGCCAGGTCAACGCTCCTCATGGCAGGTTGTGCAGTCAATACGAGCCTTTGTCGCTGTGTGACATGCCATGCAGGACCGCATGTTGTGCGTCACTTCTTTGGTGATCACGTCGCGCTCGCGAACCGGTCCATGGCAGGTCTCGCACGTTGCGCCAGCATCATTGTGGACACGGTGGCTGAAGTAAACGTAAGTCGGGATCCGATAGACACGGAGCCACGAGATCGGATTCTTCTCACTGGCCGCTAAAGCCAACTTCTTAATGTGCGGACTGTCTGCCTTTACCGTCTGGTGACAGCCCATACAGAAACTTTCCGACGGAAACCCCATTAATTCTCCGGGATCGGCGTTTCGGTGGCATGAATTGCACTTCAGTCCCATCGCCAGATGCGTCTTATGGCTATAGGGAAGCGGCTGCTGCTGACCGTACAATCCTGCGGCCAGCGGCAGCAGCCCGGCAAATCCAAACATCGCCCTCTTCATGACTGACGAGCGCATAGCGGGTGCCGAATTGGAATCAAGGAAGGCCGAATCGCTTCGTCCGCTTCATTTTTGTTCGTCCGAGGCGCTCGCATCACTTGGGAGTTATATGGATCAGAGACCCGGGATTCGCATCCTCAAGCATCCACAGCGAACCATCGGGACCTTCCTCGACATCGCGGATTCGTTTGCCGACCTCCCAGCGCTCAGCGGTCTTGGCTCCGCCCTTGCCGTCGACGATGATGCGATTGAGCGACATGCTTGCCATGCCGCTGATGAAGGCGTTGCCGTCCCATTGCGGGAAAGTCTTGGCGCCCCTGTAGAACATGAGGTTGCCCGGCGCGATCACTGGTACCCAATAGAGCACCGGCTTTGTGAACTCGGGCCGCGTGTCGTGACTGGGAATGGGCACCTCGTTGTAGTTTACGCCGTAAGAGACGACTGGCCAGCCGTAGTTCTTACCCTTCTCGATCAGGTTGAGTTCATCGCCGCCGCGAGGTCCATGTTCCACCTCCCATAGTTCTCCGGTGGGAGATAGCGCCAAGCCGTAGGGTGCGCGGACGCCCATAGCCCAGGTCTCCGCCGGAGTGAGGTTGGGACCGGGGAAAGTATAGGTGCTCACGGGCCGGGCTGTCTTGGCAGCTTCGGTATCCTGTGGGGGATCGATGAGCGAAACTGTGGTGGAACCGGTTTTGCCGAAGTTAGGATTGCCCGGGGCTGGTTTTCCATCCAGGGTGAGACGCAGGATCTTACCGACAGGCTGGTTCGGATCCTGAGCGGGGGTCATGCGCTGACGGTCGCCAACCGTCATGTAGAGATATTGTCCATCGGGGGAGAAAACGACTTGCCCGCCGGCTTGGCCGCCCTTGCCGCGGGGCATCTGGCGCCAGAGCACTTGAAGATTTTCCAGTCTGGACACCCGCCCAATTACCAGCTTGGCGCGGGCCAGGACCTGGCTTCCGCCGTAGTCACCCGGCTCTATGTAGGTGATATAAATACTCTCGTCGGTAGCGTAACGCGGCGAGACGAAGACTCCCAGCATGCCGTTCTGGCCTTGCCAGTAGACGGCGGGTGTACCGGCCAAAGCCGCGATCTTTTCTCCACTCGGGGATACCAGCCAAATTGGCCCGATCTTTTCGGTTACCAGCATGCGGCCATCCGGGAGGAAGGCGATCCGCCAAGGCAGTTCAAAGTTGGCCGTTGTGGTCATCTTGAAGGGCAGTGTGGGTTCCGGCTTCTGCTCACCCACATTGACCTGTGCCCACGCCGGCACAGCCAGGGTGAGAAGCAGAACTGCGTTCGCCAATTTCATCCGAATTTCTCCTCTAGTCCTCTTTAAACGACAAGGTCCAGCACACAGGCCGCTTGTCACAAGCTTACTGCAATTCGGCTTCCCACTTCTGAGCGGCGGACACCGGTGTCTCGCACGGAGAACAACAGGATACCGTGTAAATGTCCATTGCGCGGTGAAGACGGCGCCGCTTTATATGGGTACGCTAATCGAAACGTTTATCGCCGGGAGGGGGATCATAAAAGGCAGGTACCTTGACGCCCATCAGGCGCAGATAAACGGTCATCTGGCCCCGGTGATGTGCGAGTTCCGCAACCAACAGATCGATGAGCTTCATGGTTCATCCCATTTGAAGTCATAGCACGCCATACTCCAATGGGTTCGTTGCAATGCGTCCCGTGAGCGCCGAAGTGATTTGGCAAGCACTTCCACGGTTTTGACCTTGAATTGCTGGAGGAGCGGGAGAAACAGGAGGGCACATGGCATCACGCCGAATCACTCGGGTCGAACGACGGGCGAAGGCGTAGCTGAAATCCACCTTCTCGCATGCGACTGATCCTCGACGCAAGCGTGGTGATCACAGGAGAGCGGCGTTGGCGGTTGCTGACGGTGTGGGACGGTCAGGATCGCCGGGCGCATCGAAGGCGAGCAGGCGGCCCGCGGTGTGGGCATAGCCTTCGAGTCGTGCCCCAGCCTGAAGGTCGTGAAAGTGTGAGGCCATGCGCCGGATTGGATACAAGGGCTACGTCCTTGAGCCTCATCCACACCACTGAAGGATGACCCGAGGTGGACGGTCAACCTCACCATGGAACGCTACAATGACGGCGGGTAATGGATCCGCCGGTTTTGCCAGATTCATACCCCTCACTCCCAATTGCAAACCCGTCCTTGCAACCGGCTGGAAGCTGGATGTTAGAGTGAATTATGAGCCAGGCGAACCCGTTCCAAGACGCGTTACGGTTCGAGCGTAGCGTGCCCCCGTGCGCCATGGTGATTTTCGGAGCCAACGGGGATCTGACGCGTAGAAAGCTGTTGCCCGCCCTTTATCAATTGGCCCATGATCGCCGTTTGCCGGCCGGTTTTACCGTGCTTGGCAATTCGCGGACGGCCATGCCCGATGACGCGTTCCGCGACAAGATGAAAGAGGCGGTTCAGAAGAATACCGAAGGCGATAGCCCCTTCGATGAAGAGTTGTGGAAGGATTTTGCTTCCGGTTTGTTCTACGTGGCAGGCGATATCAGCGATGCGGCCACGTACAACACAATCCGCGAGCGGCTGGAAGAGGTGGAGCGTACGCGGCACAATGGCGGCAACGTCCTCTACTACCTCTCCACGCAGCCGAGCCAGTATGGCCCCGTGGTTCAGGGTATGGGTAAAGCCGGATTGCAGAATGGCAATGGCTGGCGGCGCCTGGTGGTGGAAAAACCCTTTGGGCACGATCTGGAGAGCGCCCGTGTGCTGAACCAGACGATTCAAACCGTTTTTCCAGAAAACGACATCTACCGCATCGATCATTACCTGGGTAAAGAGACCGTCCAAAACGTGCAGGCGTTTCGGTTCGGTAACGGCATCTTTGAGCCGTTGTGGAATCGCCGCTACGTCAACAACGTCCAAATCACCGCTGCCGAATCCATTGGCCTGGAAGGGCGTGGCGGGTACTACCAGGAAGCCGGCGCGCTGCGCGACATGATTCAGAATCACCTGCTACAGGTGATGTCTACGGTGGCCATGGAACCGCCCGCGCTGTTTGAACCGAACGCGGTCCGCGACGAGCGCGCCAAACTGCTCCGCTCCGTGCGCATCATGACGCCCGACGACGTGCTGCAAAATGCGGTGGCCGGTCAATACGGGCCGGCGAACATCGGCGGGACTGACGTCCCCGGCTTCCGCCAGGAAGAGGGCGTGGACCCGAACTCGCAAACCGACACTTACGCCGCCGCGACTTTCTTCGTCGATAACTGGCGCTGGGCTGGAGTCCCCTTCTACATCCGCACCGGCAAGCGGCTGCCGAAGCGCGTCACCGACATCGCCATCCGTTTCAACGACGCGCCGCTCTCGCTGTTCCGGCGCGATGGCGAGGGAGCGCAAGTGCCACCCGGCGCCCAGGCCAACCTTCTCATCCTGCGCATCCAGCCGGAGGAAGGCATCTCCCTGCGATTCCTTTCCAAACATCCGGGCGAAGGCATGCATCTGCGCCCGGTCTCGATGGACTTCAACTACGGCACCAGTTTCGGCGCGCGGTCCCCCTCGGCGTACGAAACGCTGATCCTCGATGCCCTGATCGGAGACGCTACCCTCTACACGCGCCAGGACATGGTGGAGGCCAGTTGGAAGGCTGTCGCACCGATCCAGGAGTTGTGGAGCAACTCGAAATTTGAGTTTCCGAACTATGCCGCCGGAACGTGGGGTCCGAAGGCTTCTGACGAAATGCTTGCGCGTCATGGCCACGAATGGAGGGTGCCATAAATGCCGCTCGTCGAACCGCAAAAACTGCTTAAGGAACTGTCGGAACTGTGGGTCGGCTTGGGAAAGGGCGATGGCGCCAGTCAGGGCGTTCTGCGTGCCTGCGCGATGACGTTCATCGTAGTCACTGAGGCGGAGAACACCGATATCGGAGAGACGCTGGCGGCCCTCATGCCGGAGCATCCCAGCCGCGCCATCGTCGTGATTCTGGACCCGAAGGCGGAAGATGTCTCGGCGCGCGTGTTCGCACAGTGTTGGATGCCGTTTGGCCGGCGCCAGCAGATCTGTTGCGAAGAAGTGGAGATCACCACTCCGCCCGGCAAGCTGAAAGATATCGCCAATGTCATCCTCGGGCTCACCGTGCCCGATCTGCCGGTGGTGATGTGGTCGCGTTGTCCGAGTCTCTTCGACCTGCCCGAGTTCAGCCGGCTGCTGCCGCTTATCGACAAGCTGATCGTGGATTCCAATGGCGTAGAGGACCCAAGCGGATTCCTGCAGCGGCTGGTAGCCATCCCGGAAGTTCTGGTGGCCGATCTCGCCTGGACGCGGCTTACGCGGTGGCGCGAAACTGTCGCCAATGTCTTTGAGAACCCTGAGTTCCGCGGCCAACTGCCTGCCATCCACGAACTGGTGGTCGATTTTGGAGGCGATGTTCCTCCGACGCGCGGCTACTACCTCGCCGCTTGGATTAGCGCTTGCCTCGGCGGAAAAATACAGTCTTCCATGCACCATGTGGAAGCGGAGGCAGGCATCCACGCCATGGCACTGAAGAACGGAGGCTTCCAGATGTCGCTGGAATTGCTGGACGGCTCACAGGCGGAACTGCGTGCCGGCACGCTCGTAGCCCGGCTCGTCTTTCAGCGGCCTAACGACTACATGCTGCTGCGCGAGGAACTGAAGATCCTCGGTCACGATCGCGCCTATGAAAGCGCCTTGGCGGGCGCGCTGGACATGAGCAAGACCTCATGAGCGGAATCCGATTTCGCTCTGCCACGGCGGAGGAAACCGCCGTCGTCTGTGCGCAGGTCATCGCCGACGACATTCGTACGGCTGTTGCCACAAGGGGGCAGGCGACGCTGGCGGTCTCCGGCGGCTCTGCTATCAAGTTACTGTTCCCGAAACTGGTGGCCGCCGCACTGCCATGGAAAAACATCCAGCTTTTCTGGGTGGACGAGCGCGGCGTGCCGCCCAGCGATGAGCAAAGCAACTACCGGCTTGCCAATCAGCTGCTGATAGAGCCGGCAGGCATTCCCGCGTCGAACATCCATCGCATTCAGGGCGAACACGCTGCCTGTAAGGTTGCCGTTCACGCCCACA
>JBDTMC010000312.1:0-9268 GCA_039934475.1 Bryobacteraceae bacterium
ATAATGAAGGTTTGAACCAGGCACGGGTATGGCTGCAGCAAGCGCAGTCGGTGGTCGCGTTGACCGGAGCCGGAATCTCCGCCGAGAGCGGGATTCCTACGTTTCGTGGGCCGGGCGGGCTCTGGCGCGACTTTAAACCGGAGCAGTTGGCCACGCCGGAAGCTTTCTCTGCCGATCCGGAGTTGGTGTGGGAATGGTATGAGTGGCGGCGCTGCTTGATCGCGGCCGCTCAACCAAATGCTGGTCACCTCGCGTTGGCCGCCTTTGAGCGTCGCGCGCCAGACTTCGTGTTGGTGACGCAAAATGTGGATGGCCTTCACGATCGTGCCGGCAGCGAACGCGTCGTGAAACTCCACGGCGATATTTGGATCGACCGCTGCGTCGAATGCGACGGCGAAGAGACGGTCCGGTTTGACAATGCCCGGGTAGTTTCCAGCCACCTCTGCGGTTGCGGAGGATTGCTGCGGCCAGGCGTAGTCTGGTTTGGAGAGGCCCTGCCTTTGGACGCGTGGCATTCCGCCGAACAGGCTGTCCGCCGCGCCGAAGTCGTGCTTGTCGTCGGGACGTCCTCGGTGGTTTACCCGGCTGCCGGCCTCGTCCCCCTGGCGAAATCGGCTGGCGCGAAAGTAATTGAAGTGAATCCGGAGGAGACTGCCTTCTCCGGCGAAATTGACTGTTGTTTGCGCGGCAAGGCGGGTGAAATCCTGCCTGCGCTGCTGGGATAGAAAATGAGAATCTGCTACTTCGATGCCTTCTCAGGAATGAGTGGCGACATGACGGTCGGCGCACTGCTTGACGCCGGCGCCAGCCGGGATGGCCTTGTGGAGGCGCTTACCGCGCTCCAACTCGGCGCGACATTTGAAATTGAAAAAACCCGCCGCCGTGGCATCACTGCCACCAGGTTTGTGGTCGCCGGCGGCGAAACGAAAGCCCATCGCCACCTGCCGCACATCGCAAAGATCATCGACGCGGCACCCATCGCCGCCGAAGTGAAGGCGAAGGCGCAGGCCGTCTTCCAGCGCCTTGGTGAATCCGAGGCTGCCGTCCACGGCGTCCCCATCGAAATGGTCCATTTCCACGAAGTCGGAGCGGTGGATTCCATCTGCGACATCGTGGGCGCCTGTTGGGCTCTGCACAATCTGGGCGTAGACGAGGTGTACTGTTCGCCCATCAACGTCGGCAGCGGCACAGTCAACACAGAACATGGCTTGCTGCCAGTGCCCGCACCGGCCACCGCGTCGCTGCTCACCGGCAAACCAATCTACTCGCGCGGCCCTCAGACGGAGCTCACTACGCCCACTGGCGCGGCTCTCGCCGTCACACTTGCTAAATCTTTCGGTCCCATGCCGGCCATTGCCATCTCCTCCATCGGCTACGGCTGTGGCACCAAGGACTTCCCGGAGCAGGCCAACGTCCTGCGTGCCATCGTCGGCGAATCCCGCCGCGTGCCGGAAGCGCTCACCGTCTCGGTGATCGAAGCCAACATCGACGACTCCACGCCCGAAGTGCTCGGTTACACTATGGAACGTTTGCTCGAAGCCGGTGCGCTCGACGTCACGTTTCAGCCCGTCTTCATGAAGAAGAACCGTCCCGCGACGCTGCTCCGCGTGCTTGCCCGGCCTGAGGACCAGGAGCCTCTGGCGCAGCTTGTCTTCGCCGAAACCACCAGTCTCGGCCTCAGGATTTACCACGCCGAACGCCGCGTCCAGCCGCGCCGCATCGATACCGTTGAGACCCCCTTCGGTCCCGTCAACATCAAAGTCTCCGGAGTCGCCGGCGCGCCCGAATACGAAGATTGCCGCAAACTGGCCCGCGAGCACAACGTGCCGCTGAAGAACGTCCTCGCCGCTGCCGTTGCCGCCTACGAAAAGAGTAAGATCCGATGAAACCCAAGTTCTATCTCACCACCCCCATTTACTACGTGAACGCGGCCCCGCACATTGGCCACACCTATACCACCATCGCCGCCGACACCATCAAACGGTTCAAGCGCATGCAGGGCTACGACGTGGTGCTCACCACCGGCAGTGATGAGCATGGCCAGAAAATCGAGCGCGCCGCCCAGGCCACCGGCCGCACGCCGCAGGAATTCACAGACATCGTCTCCGCCGAATTCCGCAAACAGTGGGAGATCCTCAATCTCTCCATTGACCATTTTCAACGCACATCCAGCCCCCAACACGCTGCCGTCGTCCAACGCCTCTTCACGCTCTGCGAACAGAACGGCTACATCTACAAAGGCGGTTATACCGGCCAATACTGTGTCTTCGACGAACTCTACGTCAATGAGGCCAAGCCGGGCGACCCCTGCCCCGATTGCGGCCGTACCACCGAAACGGTCACCGAAGAGAATTACTTCTTCAAGCTCTCCGCCTTCCAGGATCGCCTCCTCGAACTCTATGAGCAGCAGCCGGACTTCATCCAGCCGGACACGCGCCGCAACGAAGTCCTCGCCTTCGTCCGGAAGGGCCTCACTGACCTCTCCATCAGCCGCACCACCCTCAAATGGGGCATTCCGCTACCCGTCGGCGGCAACCACGTCTTCTACGTTTGGTTCGACGCGCTCACCACGTACATGAGCGCCGTGGAGGGTGAGGACCGCTGGCCCGCTGACTTACACCTGATCGGTAAAGAGATCGTCCGGTTCCACGCCATTTACTGGCCGGCATTCCTCATGGCCGCCGGCCTCCCGCTGCCCAAACGCATCTTCGCCCACGGCTGGCTCCTCTTTAATAACGAAAAGATGAGTAAGTCGAAAGGGAACCTCGTCCGCGCGACACCCATCGCCAAAGTCGTCGGCATCGATCCTCTGCGTTATTTCCTGCTCCGCGAGATGGTCTTTGGTTCCGACGGCAGCTTCAGCTACGACGCCCTGGTGACCCGTTACAATGCCGACCTTGCCAACGGTCTCGGCAACCTCGCCAGTCGCACGTTTTCCATGATCCGCCAGTACCGCGAGGGTGTCGTACCGGCGCCCGCAACCGCCGACCCGCAATTGGCCCAACCGGCGCGTGACGCCATCGCCGCTGCCGTCCCGGCGTACGAAAAATTCGAGTTCTCCCACGCCCTCGATGCCGTATGGGGTCTCATCTCGGCTACAGACCGTTACATCGTCGAAAAGGCCCCCTGGAAGCTTGCCAAGCAGGGCGAAGCCGGCCAGGCCGAACTCGACACCGTGCTCTACTCTGCCGCCGAAATTCTGCGCATCGTTACTACTCTCATCATTCCGGTACTGCCGGAGACAGCTGTGAAATTGTGGCTGCAACTCGGCATGACGACATCTGTGGACGATGTCGTCCTTGACGGTCTCACCTGGGGCGGCCTTCCCTCCGGCCAGCGCCTCGGCGAACCCGTCACCCTCTTCCCGCGCCTGGAATTGAAAGAGACTGTCGACAAGCTATGGCAGTTGGAGGCGGAAGAGAAAGCACACCAGGCCCAAATTCTCGGCCTCACGCCTGAGCCCGAGACCGCCCCGGCCGCGCCCGAAGTCCCCCTTCAGCCCATCGCCGAATCCATTACCATCGACGACTTCGTGAAAGTGGATCTCCGTGTCGGCCTCGTCAAGACGGCGGAGCGCGTCAAAGGCGCGGACAAACTCCTCCACCTCCATGTGGACATTGGCGAAGCCCAGCCCCGCAGCATCGTCGCCGGCATCGCCCTCGCCTACTCTCCGGAGCAACTAGTGAATCGTAAAGTGGTCATCGTTGCGAATTTAGCGCCCCGCAAGTTACGCGGCATCACATCAGAGGGAATGATTGTGGCCGCGTCTCTTGAAGGCGGCAAACCCGTGCTGGCCGCTTTCCTTGAGGATGTTCCCGTTGGGGCGCGCTTGAAATGACGTTGGTTGACAGTCACTGCCATTGGGACGACAAACAATTTGACGCCGACCGCGAAGCGGCCATCGATCGCGCTCGCGCGGCCGGCGTCGAAGCCATGATCTCCATTGGCACCGGCGATGGGCCGCCCGACCTCGAAGCGGGGCTCCGCTTGGCTTTGCAATACGATTTTATGTACGCCACCGTTGGCGTTCATCCGCACAACGCGGCGCAGTCGGTTCCGGAAACACCGCATCATCTGCGTGAACTGCTACGCCATCCCAAAGTTGTGGCGCTAGGTGAAATCGGGCTCGACTACCACTACGATTTCAGCCCGCGCGACCGCCAGCGCGAAGTCTTTACCGAGCAGATCCACCTTGCCCGCGAAGCCCGCAAACCCATCGTCATCCATACCCGCGAGGCCTGGGACGACACCATGGAAACACTTTCCGAACACTGGGTCCCGGCCGGCCTTCCGGGCGTGATGCACTGCTTTTCAGGAGACGCCGAACAGGCCCGCCAGGCCCTCGACATGGGCTTCTTTATTAGCTTTGCCGGCGTTGTGACGTACCCCAAAGCAGTGGGGATTCACGAAGCTGCCAAAGTCGTTCCGCTCGACCGCTTGCTGGTGGAAACCGATGCCCCCTATCTGGCGCCCGTGCCGCGTCGCGGCAAGCGCAACGAATCCGCCTACATTGTCCATACGGCGCAGCGTGTCGCCGACCTTCGCGGTGATTCTATTGAAACCGTGGCCGAAGCCACAACGGCCAACTGCCGCCGTCTCTTCGGCCTGAGGTAAACTGGAACAATTCCATGGCATTTAGCAGGTTGGGGCAGTCGTTGACGGCGAAAGAAGTTCTGGATCTCGTAAAGGCGGATCTGGAGAAGGTTGAACGCGAGATCAGTTTGGAGTCCGTCGCCTCTGTCGACGCTGTCGGCCGCATCGCGCAGTACATGCAGGCCAATGGCGGTAAGCGCCTTCGCCCCATCCTCGTGCTGCTCTCCTGCCGCCTCGTCGGCGATTCTTCCGACTACGCAATTCAGCTCGCCGGCGTCATGGAGATGATTCACACCGCCACGCTGGTGCACGACGACGTCATCGACACCGCCACCACGCGCCGCGGCAAGCCCTCCGCCAACGTCCTCTGGGGTAACCACACTTCGGTTCTCGCCGGCGACTGGCTCTACATGCAGGCGTTTCAAATCGCGCTGCGCCAGCGCAATTTTCGTGTCCTCGACATCCTAATCTCGCTCACCCAGATGATGGTTGAAGGCGAACTCCTCCAACTGGAGCGCCTCGGCCGCATCGACATCAGCGAAGCCGACTACATGGAGTTGATTGATCGCAAGACGGCCAGTCTCTTCTCCGCCTGCGCCCGCGTTGGCGCCCTCGTCGGCGGCGCCGGCGAAACGGTGGAAGCCCGTCTCGGCGAGTTCGCCTGGAATCTCGGCATCGCCTTCCAGTTGATCGACGACTTGCTCGATTTCACCAGCCGCGAAAAGATCCTCGGCAAACCCGTCGGCAGCGACCTCCGCGAAGGCAAGGTGACGCTCCCCCTCATCTACGCACTCCAACAGGCCACACCCGCTGAACGCGCCCTCGTTGAGACCGTGCTCAAAGACCAGAGCTACGATCACGTCTCGCTGAAGCAGATCCTTCAGGTGATCGAACGCCACCACGGCTTCGATCTCGCCCGCGAGCGCGCCCACAAGTTCGCCGAGCGTGCCCGCGCCATCATCCAGGAGTTCCCGGAATCGCCCTATCAGCGCGCCTTAACCTCCGTCACCGACCTTGTCACCGACCGCGATCGATAGTCATTCAGCCTTCTTCCGGTACACTACGAAATCGTCGCCGAACTCTTTCACCGTGCCGTAAGTCACGGTCCGTCTTCCCACAAACGCCAGTGAGGCCGGCCTCTGCGCCGGCAAAACAGTGTTCGAGAGAAACACGCCGCCGGGATTCAGCATTCGCGCAATATTGGCCAGTGCGATTGCCTGTTGCAGGCGGTCGTAGTAGACCAGGATGTTCGTGGCCACGATGAGGTCGAAGCGTTGTTCGGTCGTCTGCGTCACGATGTTCATGTCCATGGCGCTAATCCTCGACGCGAACTCCGCCCGTATCTGCACGCCTCGCACGGCCAGGCTTGGCAGCGGCTGAGGCACAGCGGCGGCCTTCCCTGTCGTTCCGATCACACTCCCGAACTGCTCCCAATAGCGGAGCGGTTCTGCCTTCCATGCCTGGTCGCGGTCACGCACAAGCTGTCTTCGGTAAGCGCCGCTCCGTTTCAACCTGTCTATGTGCGAGAGCACGGCCGGGTTCAAATCGAACGCTGTCACCGTGGCGTCACGGAATCCCATGCGCATCCCTGTTTCCAACACCGCAAATGGCTGAATCGTCTGCACGGGATAGAAATCGAACCCATCCCGCTTGTCCGCGAAATCGAGGCCCGGTCCAATAATCGCGATGCGACGGATCTCGGCGGGCGCGGCTCCTTTTTCCTTCATCACTCGAAGCGTGTCTTCAATAGCCCAGTTGGGAAGCAGTGATGTGTCTGAACTCAATCCTCGTGCCGAGTACAGCGTCGCGTGCAAGAACAGCTTCTCATCGGGATCGGGGCTGGCCGACACGCGTCGCAGTCTCTCTTCATAGTCCGCTTGCTCCGCGCGGAACCGCGCCAGATTCGCCGCCAGTATCTTCTCAACCGCCGCCCGCGTCAAACCCTTCGTCGCCACTACCGACTGCGCCATGCGGAGCCGTTCATTCGACGGATCGCCCGCCAGTGCCGCTGCCAGCACCTTGGTCCGCGCTGCCGCGTCGTCGCTGCCGCCCGCTGCCGGTAGCTCCGTGAATGAGCTTCCATATTGCAGCAGGTTACTCACCGAGTCCTCGGCGCCGCGTTTCACTCGTGCGCGAACCGAAACGTCAAGACTCCTCACCCATGTATTCCATTCCGCCTGCGCCGGAGCCTCCGCGAACAGTGCCGCCACTTGGCTTACATCTTCATATCTAAGAAATCGCGTTTCCGCGGACCCAACGACGGCCGCCGCCACCAACAAAATCAAACTCGCTCGCATCATTCCTCTCGCAGCGCGTCCATCGGATCCAGTCGCGTCGCCCGCCGCGCCGGTAAGTACGCCGACAACAATGTTGCCACCGCCAAAACCAGCGCCGCCGCGCCTAACTCCCGCGGCGCGCCTGCCGTTACGCCATATAACAGGCTCCCCACAAACCGCCCGGCCGCGACGGATGCCGCCCACCCCAGCGCTATGCCGCACACAAACAGGATCAGCACATCCCGGAACACCAGCCACACCACTTGCCCCCGCTGCGCGCCCAGGGCCAGCCGGATCCCGATCTCGCCCCGCCGCCGTGCCACTGAGTAAGCAGTGACCCCGTATAAACCGACCATCGCCAGCAGCAGCGCCAGTATGCCAAACGCCACAGAGAGCAATGCTACCATCCGCGGCCGTAGTAACGAATCGCTCACATCCGCCTCCAGCGTGCGGAGCTCCAGCGTCGCATCGTGGTCAATCCCCAACACCGCGGAATGGAGAACACCCGCCAGCCCCATCGCCGGCCCCTCCGTACGAACCGAAAACCGGATGCTCTCCGCAGGCTCGGCTTCCTGCCCGGCTGCCAGATAGGCGATCCGCCGTTGCGCCTCATCGATCCGGTTATACTTCGTGTTCTTCACCAGCCCGATCACCTCATACAACTCCCATTCCCCCGGCTTCGCGGGCTTTTCCATACCAATCGTTTTACCAATCGGGTTCGCGTCGCCGAAGAAATCGTGCGCTGTCAATTCGTTGATCACTACCACCCGCGCGGAACGAATCGTGTCTCTGCGGTCGAAGTCGCGTCCCAACAGGAACGGGGTACGCATGGTCTGAAAGTAACCATCCGACACCCGATTGAAGAACACGAGAGTCTCTCTGGGGCTGGCCGAGGAAAAGCCCTCCGGCCGCGTTGGCTGGGCCCATCCTTCCGGGCTGATCGGGGTTAGTAGCGACTGCGCCGCACCCACCACGCCCGGTACCCGCCTCACCCAGTCCAAGATGGCGCGAAACGTCTGCGCCCGCCTCGCCGCACTCTGTCCCGGAGCCACGTTCACCGTCATCAATAACACATGCTCGCGTTCGAATCCCGTCTCGGCCGTCACTAAGTTCACAAACGTCCGTAGAAACAACCCAGCGCCGGTTAAAAGAACCAGCGACAGTGCGATCTGTCCGGCCACAAGCAGCTTGCTTGCATCCAATCGGCCCATCCCTCGCACCGTGTTCGATTCTCCCTCTTTCAGTGACCGGTTCACCCCCAATCGCGTCGAACGGAAGGCGGGCGCCAATCCAAACAGCAGCGCCGTCAACACCGTGGCCCCCACCGCAAAACCAAACACGCGGATATCCGGAGCCATCCCTATTTCCAGCGGATTGCCGGTCGTGGAAAGGAGCTCCACCAGCAGCCGCCCGCCCACCATCGCCAGCACCAACCCGGCCGCGGCACCCAATCCCGCCAGCAGCAGACTCTCCGTCATCAACTGCCGGATCACCCTCGCCCGGCTGGCCCCAATCGCCATCCGGACCGACAGTTCCCGCTGCCGTGCCGCGCTTCGCGCCAATTGCAGATTGGCGATGTTGGCGCACGCGATCAGCAGCACCAACGCCACAATCGCCATCAGCGCCAGCAGTGCCGTCCGGTACTGCACTCTCGTCTCTGAAAAACCCAAGCCCGCACGCAGCACGGCGAATGTTGTCTTCCTCTGCTCGTCCCCCGGCATATCCGGTACACCGGCCGCCAGCATTGCCGGAGCCGCCGCACGCATCCGCTCCGCTGCCACCGTAAGGCTCTCACCCGGCGTCAGGCGCGCCAGGATATGCAGCCACCAGTGGTACACCTCCTCGGAAGCCTTCGCCTCAGGACGCATGACGGCTTGGCACCCAATGGGAATCGACACGTCGTAGCCCCGGTCCACGTCGAGCCCCGAAAACCACGGCGGTGTCACGCCGACAATCGTGAATCCTTTGCGGTTCATTCGCAGCCGGCTTCCCAAGACTCCGGCATCGCCATTCAGGACGGTTTTCCAGAACTTGTAGCTAACCACCGCCACCGGTCCGTGTGTGCCGCATCCCCATTGATCGTCTTCCCGCTCAATCGTCCGCCCCAGCAGGGCAGGCACCCCAAGCACGCGAAAGAAATCCCCGCTCACCCACATCCCTTGGACAAACCGGCTCTCGCCCGCATCGGCCAGATTGAAGCGGTCACCCGAATACGCCGCCACTCCGGCGAAGGCCGTTTGCTTGTCCCGTATCTGTTCCCACAGCGGTGTATTCAATGCATTGTCGGGGCCGTCGCCCAGCGTCACCTGCACCAGCGACTCCGGATCCTCAATCGGCAAAGATCGCAGCAGCAGCGCATTGATCAAACTGAAAATCGCCGTATTCGCGCCAATCCCGAG
>JBDTMC010000313.1:0-9264 GCA_039934475.1 Bryobacteraceae bacterium
AGCCACCAACATCGGTGGGCATCGCGGGGGGAGGCGTGGTCATGGAGCCTCTGGTAGAGCCCGCGGTCATGGATCCGTTTGTCACCAGGACGAAGTCGCGCTCTTCGACAGCGGTCTCGTTTTGAATGCCGTTAGTGACGAAGCGAAGCCGTTCGACAGCCTTTCCGTTTTGGCCGGATTGAAAGTCGAGGCCGGTCACCTGGGTGTTCATGACGAACTGAACGCCGTGCTCTTTGAGCCACTTGGTCACGGGCCGGACGATGGAGTCGTACTGATTGTATGGAGTACGCTTCACACCGGCGAGGGTGGCGATTCGAGGGAACTCCTGGATGAACCGGTGAAAGTATCGTTTTAGTTCTACCAAGCTGTGCCATGGCTGGAACGCAAATGTTGTGCACCACATGTACCAGAAATGGGTTTTGAAGAACGCCGGCTCAAAGTAGTCCTCAATCCGTTTGGCGCCTAGGGCTTCCTCGCTGTGGGCCATCAAGGCGACCAGAGCCAGGCGATCATTGGTGCTGAAGCCCATGGCGGAGGCGTCCAGTTTTACGCCGCCGGCAATGAGCCGGGAGTGGGAATCGCTTTTATTGTCGTCGTTGAACGCGCGGATTTCGTCTCGAACGGTCTTATCCGGATTGGTGAGTGAGGGGATGAACGACAACAGATCGTAGGTGCAGGTATAGGCTTCGTCGGTGAACATTCTGCCACCTCGCATGAAATAGCCGGCCTCGGGGGAGCCTTCCCCATCAAGGCTTCCACCAATGGCGGTGGTTTCTTCGAAGATGAAGATGTTCTGTCCCGCGAAACTGCCGTCACGGATGAGGTAAGCAGCGCTGGCGAGCGATGCAATGCCGCCACCCACGAGGTAGGCTCTTCTGGTTTTCGGCTCAGGAGCGTTGGCGGCTTCGTTTTGCCGACTCATGATCGTTCCTTCTGGGAACCGCCGCTACGGACGGCGAGGCCAAGAATAAATCCGGCCGCGGCGGCGCCCATCAGAAAGCGGCCCGGGTGGTGACGCACCACTTGACGCAAACCGCCAAGCAGATCGCCGAATTCGTGGCGCCGGATGTACTTAGCGGTGGAATCGAGTCCAGCCGCGGTTTTGCCAGCCATGGCGTCGATGGTTTCGCCGGTGTCTCTTACAGAAGAAGCCGAATCGGTGAGCGCGTCCGCCGTGCTGAGCCGCGCTTGATCGAGTGTCCTGCCGACTCTTCTTCCCAACGCGCCCACTTGATCCAAAGCCCCGGCAAGGGCTTCGCCGGGACGGAATTCGCTTTTGCTCATGGTTATTCTCAGCCTCCTTCGGCTGCGCAACTTTTCAAGTGCACGAAGCGCGCCAATTGGAAATGCTGGGCGGCCGCCAAGCAGTGCGCCGTTTCCAGGAGCAAGGCAGTCGCTCTCGTTTGACCATTGGCGGTCATCTGACCAATTGCGATCAAGCGCTCGCATTTCCGGCTGGGTGCAGGCGAGCATGGTACGCGAATTGCTCTCGCTTTATCCGCTAGCCTTAAGCGCCGCCGCGCTTCCATCCGTTTGCCGGCAACGGCTACTTCCAAAGACCGCGGCGGCGTACAAGCATTAGAGCAGGGCGTGCCGGCGGTAGAACCAGGCCTTCACGGCTTGCACTAATAAAAGATACGTGATGGCGAGAAAGAGGATGGCTCCCAGTAAGGTGACGGGTAGGGGAGTGAACTGGAGCAGGTCACCCAATGGCGTATACGGTAGCACCGCGGCCGCTGTCACGACGGCGAGTACGGCGAGTATCAACGGCCGGCTGGGACGGCTCTTGAAGGGGTTGCCTGCGGTCCGGATCACGAAGACCACGAGCGTCTGGGTGGCGAGCGATTCCACAAACCAGGCTGTGCGGAACAGCGCTGGGTTTGCGGCGGCGTGGAAGATCCATAACAACATTCCAAACGTCAGGAAATCATACAACGAACTGATGGGGCCGATGATCGTCATGAATTGGCGAATGAAGGCAATCTGCCACCGCTTGGGCCGGTGCAGCAGGGCGGCATCCACGTTGTCGGTAGGAATCGTGATCTGCGAGGTGTCATAGAGAAAGTTATTGAGCAGGATCTGCGTCGGCAGCATGGGCAGGAATGGCAGGAAGAGGGATGCCGCGGCCATGCTGAACATGTTGCCGAAGTTTGAACTGGTGCCCATCACGATGTACTTCATGATGTTGGCGAAGCTGCGCCGGCCTTCGACAATGCCGTCATTGAGCACGGCCAGATCTTTCTCCAGCAAGATCACTTTGGCGGCGTCTTTGGCCACATCCACGCCACCCATAACTGAGATGCCGACATCCGCCGTGTGCAGCGACGGTGCATCGTTAATGCCGTCTCCGAGGAAGCCGACGACATGTCCGCGCGCCTTCAGTGCGAGAATGACGCGGTTCTTTTGCGCGGGAGAGACACGCGCGAAGATGGCGCCCTTCTCGGCCTGAACGGCCAATGCGGCATCGTCGGTCCCATCCACTTCGGTTCCGGTGACAATGAGATCCGCCGGGAGGCCGACGTCGGTGGCGACTTTTCGGGTGACGTACTGGTTGTCGCCGGTCATGACTACGACGGAGACGCCATTCTCCTTCAACTTATCCAAGACCGCGCGTACACCTTCTTTGGGCGGATCAAGGAAGGCGGCAAACCCTTCCAGTGTCAGGTTGCGCTCGTCCGCAGTCGCGTAAGCGTCTTGCTTAGCTACCTTCGCCACCGCGACGCCGAGCGTGCGATACCCATCCGCACTCAGTTTCTTGTAGGTCTCTTCCGCCTGGGCACGCCGCTGCTCGTCGAAGGGCTGAGGGGATCCATCGATGGTGACCGACTGGCAGATAGCAAAGACATTCTCCGCCTCGCCCTTGGTCACGAGAAGAAGATCGTCGCCGCGCCGCACCACTACGGAGAGACGCTTGCGGTTAAAGTCGAACGGAATCTCATCCACCTTCTCGTACTCGACAATGGCGGGCCGTTCGTGTTTTAGAACCGCGTCATCCATTGGGCTCTTGATGCCCGCCTGGAAGAAACTGTTGACATAAACAAACCGCAGGACGTTTTCGTTGTCGGCGCCCAGGACGTCAACGTGGCGGTCCAAGACGATTTCCCCTTCGGTCAAAGTCCCTGTTTTGTCGCTGCAGAGGATGGTCAGGCTGCCGAAGTCTTCAATCGCCGCCAGTTGCTTGATCAGTACCTGCTTTTTGGCCATACGGCGGGCCCCTTGCGCGAGCGTGATGGTGATGATCATGGGCATCATCTCCGGCGTCATTCCCACGGCCAGCGCCACCGAAAAGAGGAACGATTCCAGCACGGGACGATGGAGAATAACGTTGACGAGAAGGACGAACAGGACGAGTAGCATGATCACGCGGGTGATCATGACGCCGAAGTTGCGGATGCCGCGTCCAAACTCCGTTTCGGGAGGTTTCGCCGCCAAGCGCAGCGCGATTTCGCCGAGCGCGGTGTTCTTGCCGGTGCAGACGATGACCGCTGAGCCGATGCCCGTCTGGACCGCCGTGCCCAGGAACACGCAATTGTTGGCGTCGCCAATGCCATGCTTTCCTGCGGCAAGATCGTGGGCCAATTTTTCGACGGGAAGCGATTCGCCGGTGAGCGCAGCCTCGCGTACCTGGAGATCCTTTACGGTCACCAGTCGAGCGTCGGCGGGCACCAAATCTCCGGCATTGAGGTGAATGATGTCTCCCGGAACCAGCCTGGCAACGGGTATTTCCTGCTCCTTGCCGTCGCGCAGAACGGCAGCGGTGGTGGCCACCTGCTTCTGAATCTCCTCAACGGCATGCTGTGCCTGGAACTCCATAAAGAAATTGAGCAGGACACTCATCAGGACGATGGCGATGATGATGGTGCCGCCGATGGGATCGCCCAAAGCCAGCGAGACGACGCTGGCGGCCATCAGGATGAGTACGAGCGGGTTGGCGAGGAGGCCGAAGAATCTCCTGAGGCCGGCGAAGCGCGACTCGCGGACGAGGCTGTTTGGCCCGTAACTGGCGAATCGCTTTGCTGCTTCTTCGGACGTTAGCCCGGTGAGAGGCGCCTGCAGCTTTTGAAGCAGGTCACTGAGCGGCATCTCCCAGAACGCGTTTTGCGTGGCGCTCTGGGGTAAGCCGTTCGCTTTCATCCTAGCGTTGCCACAAGATGTCTGTTGCCTCGAGGGGGGTATTCACTCCTGCGCGATAGGGGATCACTCGCGCCGTATAATCGGCTGCCGGGCGGGCGGACGACACGCTGGCGCGATAGGCGTAGCCGCCCACTCCACCCACCAGATCACGAACTCGCGTCATCTCTTGCCGCACGGGGCCGTTACCGTCCAGACCATCGGCGAAGAGTTCCACCCGAACCGTATCCGGATCCAGTTGATCCAGAAAGACCTGGACTTCAATCATGCGCTGTGGCCCATCCGTTTCCACCGTCATCTCGCCGAAACGCAGCACGGGCCAGCGCTGACTGAGAGTTCGCCGCCAGTTTACGATTTGCGGACCCACTGCGCCGCCATCGGCCACGCGCTCCCGGTAGGCGGCGGCAGCCGGCAAGTACCTCTGCTCGGTGTACTCGCGGACGGTTCGATCGGCGGAAAAGCGTGGGGTCAGGGTCGCCATGCTCTTTCGCATGCGCGTCACCCAGGCCCTGGGAATTCCGTGGTCGTCGCGGGTATAGAATTCAGGAATTACTTCCCGCTCCAAAATGTTGTAGAGCACCTCTGCCTCGGCGGCATCCCAGTTGGGGTCGTCAGGATGTTCTTTGCCGTCGCCCAATGCCCAGCCGACTTCCGGCGTATACGCTTCCACCCACCAGCCATCCAACTCCGACAGGTTGAGGCCACCGTTGACGAGTACCTTCATGCCGCTTGTCCCGCTGGCTTCCCAAGGGCGCAGTGGCGTGTTGATCCAGACATCCACACCCTGCACCAGATTTTCGGTCAAGAGCATGTCATAGTCGGCGAGAAAGATCGCGTGGGGGCGCATCTCGGGGGTTCGAATAAAGTTCGTCCACTCGCGAATGAGGGCTTGCCCCGCAAGATCCGCGGGATGAGCCTTGCCGGCGATGATGATCTGCACCGGCCGCTGAGCATTGGACAACAAACGATGCAGCCGCTGAGGGTCGTGCAGCAGCAGGTTCGGTCTCTTATAGGTGGCAAAGCGGCGGGCAAACCCGAGCGTCAAGATGTTGGGATCGAAGAGACGCTTCGCCGCTTCCACGTCTTCGGGCGGTCCGCCGGCCGCGGCCATTTCACGAGCCAGCCGCTGGCGGGCGTAGTCCACCAGGGACTTGGTGGTTTCAGTACGAAATTGCCAGAGCCGTTCGTCCGAGACCTGATGCATGTCCTGCTCCAGCGTCTCCGTCGTCACGCCCCGCCATCGATCCTTTCCGCAGCTTTCGGTCCACAGATCGTCGGCCGGGGCGGAGTCCCAGGTCGGCATGTGGACTCCGTTGGTCACATAGCCGATAGGAACTTCGTCCTCGGGCCAGCGTGGAAAGAGGGGGAGAAACAGTCGCCGGCTGACCGACCCGTGCAACCGGCTCACCCCATTGGCGGCTCCGCATCCGCGCATGGCCAGGTACGCCATGTTGAATTGTTCGGATGGATCGTTCGGGTTTTGCCGTCCCAGCGCGAGGAGATCGGAGATGCCGATGCCGAGCCGTGTTTCGGCATAAATGCCAAGGTATTGCGCGATGAGGGCGGGATCAAAGCGATCAAAGCCGGCTGCAACCGCGGTGTGAGTGGTGAAGAGGTTACCGGCTCGTGTTACGGCTAGTGCTGATTCGAAGGGCTGGCCTGTCTGCTCCATGAAATTGCGAGCGCGCTCGAGAACGGCAAAGGCGGCGTGGCCCTCATTGAGGTGACAAACCTCCGGTTGCAGACCGAGCGCGCGCAGCAGACGCCAGCCACCGATTCCGAGAATCAGTTCCTGCTTGAGTCGCAACTCCGGTCCGCCACCGTAGAGCTCACTGGTGATTCCGCGATGAACCGGGACGTTCGCCGCGTCGTTGGAGTCCAGCAGGTAGAGCTTCACGCGGCCCACCTGAACTTGCCAGGCGCGCAGCCAGACGGAGTAGCCGGGCAAGGCCACCTCAAGCCGCAACCACTCCCCATTTGGCTGGCGCAAGGGTGTGACTGGCAGCTGTCCCGGATCGTTATAGGGGTAGAGCGCCTGTTGATTGCCGTATTTATCGATCACCTGGCGGAAATAGCCCTGCTGGTAGAGCAACCCGACACCGACCACCGGCACACCCAGATCGCTGGCCGCCTTCAACTGATCGCCGGCGACATTGCCGAGGCCGCCGGAGTAGATGGGCAAGGCCTCACTGAGCATAAATTCCATGCTGAAGTAGGCGGCGCACGCGAGAGGGGAGTCGGAATGATTCTGCTGGAACCACGCTGGCGCTTCCACCGACTGCCGGCTGGCTTCGACCAAAGCGTCCACGTTCTTGCGGAACGCGGGATCGGCGAGTACCTGTTCGATGCGATCACGGGAGGCCGTTTGCAGAACCACCCAAGGATTATGGGTGATCGTCCAAAGCTCCGGGTCAAGAGCTCGCCAGACTTCGTCAGTGGCGTGATTCCACGACCAATGCATGTCCAACGCAAGTTTTGCCAAGGAATCGAATCCTTCGATTTCCGTTGGCAGGAGTTCATAGATTGGGTGACTGCTGGGGCTTTGCCTGCTCACTGTGCGTCTCTCCTCGGCAGTTTTTGCGTTCTATCCGGGTCTTACTTGCGAGCGCGTAGTTGCGCTGCGGCTTCAAACCAATCAGTTTCCGGAGACCCCATCGGACAGCCTCGTGCCTGCCACAGTTCGTGAGCGAGAGCCGCTATTTCTTTGTGCCCGAATGCGTAATGCGCTCCCTGGTGCAGTTCTTGCGTATCGAACTGAGCCTGTCTGGAGTGTTCCAGAGCTTGTCTCGACTCTTCACTTCCCGTCGGGTGGTCTTGCTGGCCGCTGTGCTGGGCGGCTACGCGGTGCGCGTGCGCGGGGCCGTCGTGCAACTCGGCGGCTCGCTGGTGATTTTCGTAGTGTGATCCGCTGTTGTTACGTGTGGACATCAGAGATTCTCGATCCTTCTAAATTCATTATGAGCGTCTTTTCGCGTCAGGCTCGATGCGAGCCACTGGATTCTCACTGCAGGTAAGAGACCTTTCCCTGGCTTGGTGTTTCAGTTGCGGACGAGGGCAGTTGGGATGTTAGCGGGTCGCTGGGCCGTGACGGCGGGCGGACAGTTCGACAGCGACCTCACGACGGAATGATCTGAGCCCAATCAATTCCAAAGCGCGCCAGGTACTTTCGCAGCCTGTCAGCGTCGTTAGGGGTCGTCTTGCGGCCTCGTGATGCCCCGTAGAGCGTGCGGCCGGCTTCCGATAACGAGCGACAGCGCTGGCAGACTCCCAGGACGTGGTTCAGTTGAACGCTGTCGAAGAGGTCCATTCCTGCGAGCGTGTCAGGATCGAGGAACTGAACTACGCGATCTTCGGCAGTTTGGGTTTTAGGAGCGGCCCACCCATTTATCAGCCGCTCAATCTCTTCCTGGACCACTTCGGTTGAGATTCTTCCACCCAATGAAAGGGTGGCCATTCGCGAGACCGCCGCGTTGAGATCCCGAAAATTTCCTCTCCAGACTGCGGCCGGTGACAAAGCAAAGTCGAGAAATCTCTGACGCGCTTCCTTGCTGAACGTGGTACGCCGCCCGTTCTTTTGCGCGCATTGATCCAATTCGAACTGGAGATTGGGCTCGATGTCCTCAAGGCGGGAACGCAAGCCGGGCAGCGTAAACATCCAAAGGTTGATGCGTGCCAGGAGATCTTCGCGAAAGCGACGTTCGTGAACCGCTGCAAGCAGGTCCTGATTCGTGCCGGCGATCAATTGAAAATCACTGCGGGCTTCATGATCGGAGCCAAGTGGGAGGAATGTTTTCTCTTCCAATGCGCGAAGCAGCATCGCCTGCTGATCAAGGCCCAACTCCCCGATTTCGTCGAGGAATAGGACTCCACCGTCGGCGGTTCTCAGCAATCCGGGACGGTCTTTGTGGGCACCCGTGAAAGCGCCTCTTGTGTGGCCGAACAAGGTGGACATAGCGCCATCACCGCGCAGGGTGGCACAGTTTACATCGACGAACTCTCCCTTGACCGCGCGTCGTGCCTTTTTCAAATCGAAGATGCGCCGCGCGAGGCGGGACTTGCCGGCGCCGGTCGGTCCCATCAGCAAGAGAGGATCACGTGTGGAGACGGCCACCTGCTCAATGCGGTCGATGAGCTGGTTGAAGGCGACATTGCGCGTTTCAATGCCGCTTTTCAGAAATGAGGCGGCCTCGCGTTGCTCCTGTTGGAAGCGGCTCGCAATGCCGTCATAGCGGGAAAGGTCTTGATGTTTCCGGGGGCGCTTCGATCCCTTTCCGGCGAGCCTTGCAGCAACCGGCCTGGGAGCCAGCGCGCCTCGGTCAGAAGGAAGAGGCAGATTTGCGCGACGTGTGTTCCGGTGGTGATGTGAATCAGGTAGTCCTCGCCATCGTCAAACGCATAACTCCTTGAGAAGGCGAACAGCGCCTCATAGACAGCCTCAAAGTCCCAGGGATCGCCAAAATCGATTTGATGCAGACGAACTGTTGTCTCCGGGGAAACCGTTTGGATGTCAGTACGGACCAGGTCGGCGAGAGCCTTTTCACGACGACCATGGATGAGCTCGAATCGATTGACGATCAGATCCGGTTGGCGGCACAGGGCAACCGATGGCCGCCAGGTCTGCCATCGGTCGGGATGTTTGCCTTGATCCAGTGTTGTGCCGAGTAGGCCGATGACGACGTACGGCGCAGTCTTATCCATAAAACTAAGAATATATCCCATTAGATCACAGCTGACGGAGACTTGATTCCTGTGGGGTATATTCATCAACAACTTACACTCTGGCAGTCAGGGTGCCTAATAGTTCTCTGAAGGAATAGGATTAGGAGGAGTCGAAATGACAGAACCGACCGGCTACAACGTCATTGCGTCAGAAACCGGTGTACCGATCAAAGCCTGGACCAATGGTGTACAACTGGAGGAACAGGCGCGCCAACAGCTGATAAACGTGTCACAGTTGCCCTTCGTCTTCAAGTGGATTGCCGCGATGCCGGATGTGCATTGGGGCGTGGGTGCCACTGTCGGCAGCGTGATTCCCACGAAAGGCGCCATCATCCCGGCGGCCGTGGGAGTGGACATTGGCTGCGGCATGATGGCCGTTGAAACCGATTTGGCGGCGAACTATCTCCCAGATAG